>NZ_VIVR01000001.1:6963396-7266153 GCF_007828955.1 Kitasatospora atroaurantiaca
GTCCGCCTGATGCGCGACCGCACGCTGATCTGCGAGGTGTCGGACACCAGCAGCACCTCCCCGCACCTGCGCTACGCCGCCAACACGGACGAGGGCGGACGCGGGCTCTTCCTGGTCGCCCAGTTCGCCGAGCGCTGGGGCACCCGGTACACGGCCACCGGCAAGGTCATCTGGTCCGAGCAGCCGCTTCCGTAGCGTGAACCCCTCGCCGGGCGGCGAGGAGAAGGCGCAGGCTGGAGTCACAGATCCTTACGGATGCGGGCGTGCCCGCACCGAGCGGATCGGAGGACGGACCGTGTATTTCACCGATCGTGAGGACGCCGGACGACAGCTGGCCGCCCGGCTGGGACATCTGCGCGGCCAGGACCCGGTGGTGGTCGCGCTGCCGCGTGGCGGCGTGCCCGTGGCCGCCGAGGTCGCCGAGGCGCTGGGGGCGCCGCTGGACATCTGCGTGATCAGGAAGCTGGGGGTGCCGTCGCAGCCGGAGCTGGGCCTGGGGGCGATCGGCGAGGACGGGGTGCGGGTGCTCAACCGCCAGGTCATGCGGGTGGCCGGCGTGACCGCCGAGCAACTGGCCAAGGTGGAGACGAGCGAACGGGCCGAGCTCGAGCGCAGGGTGCTCCGCTACCGGGAGGGCCGCCCCGGCGTGGAACTCGCCGGCCGGACGGTCGTGGTGGTCGACGACGGGGTCGCCACCGGCTCGACCGCGCGGGCGGCCTGCCGGATCGTCCGCGCCCGGGACGCGGCGCGCGTGGTGCTGGCGGTACCGGTGGCGCCGGCGGACTGGACCGCCTCGATGGAGGGGGAGGCCGACGACCTGGTGGCCGTCCACACGCCCGTCGCCTTCTATGCGATCGGCCAGTTCTACCAGGACTTCACCCAGACCTCCGACGCCGAGGTGAGCGAATGCCTCGCCCGGGTCGCCGCGGCGCAGGCGTCCTCCGGGGCCCGGCCGGCGGCCACCCGGCCCGAGGACCGGGAGATCGAGCTGCGGATCGGGCCCGTCCGCCTCGCCGGGCACCTCACCGTCCCGTTGGACGCCGCGGGGGTCGTGCTGTTCGCCCACGGCAGCGGCAGCAGCCGCCACAGCCCGCGCAACCGCTTCGTCGCCGAGCGGCTGAACCGGGCCGGCCTGGGCACCCTGCTGTTCGACCTGCTCAGCGAGCGGGAGGAGGCCGACAGGTCCAACGTCTTCGACACCGAGATGCTGGCCGGCCGGCTGACCCAGGCCACCGACTGGCTGGACGACGAGCTGAAGGGCCCGGAGCTCCCGGTCGGCTACTTCGGCGCGAGCACCGGAGCCGCCGCCGCGCTGCGCGCCGCCGCCGAGCCGGGCTCGCAGGTCGCCGCCGTGGTCTCCCGGGGCGGCCGGCCCGACCTCGCGGGGGAGCGGTTGGGCTCGGTGAAGGCCCCGACCCTGCTCATCGTGGGCGGTGCGGACCACCAGGTCCTCGAACTCAACCGCCAGGCGCAGGCACGGCTGCGCTGCGAGAGCCACCTGGCCGTCGTCCCGGGCGCCACCCACCTCTTCGAGGAACCCGGCACGCTGGCCGCTGCCGCGGACCTGGCCGCCGACTGGTTCACCCGCCATCTGTGACGCGTGCGCGGGTGGCGGGTGCGCCGGTGACGGGCTCGCCGTACCCGCCGCCGCCCGGGGTCTCGACCACCAGCGCGTCGCCCGGCCCCAGCTCGGCCGAGTCGCAGCCGGCCAGCCGCAGGACGCTCCCGTCCGCGCGCTCCACCCGGTTCGCCCCGAGGGCGCCGGGCGCGCCGCCCGCGAGGCCGTACGGGGGCACCCGCCGGTGGCCGGACAGGATGCTCACCGTCATCGGCTCGCGGAACCGGATCCGCCGCACCGCCCCGTCGCCGCCGCGCCACCGCCCCGCACCGCCGCTGCCCGGCCGCACGGCGAACTCCTCCACCAGGACGGGGAGCCGCCACTCGAGCACCTCGGGGTCGGTCAGCCGCGAGTTGGTCATATGGGTCTGCACCACCGACGCGCCGGCGAAGCCCGGGCCGGCGCCCGAGCCGGAGGCCACGGTCTCGTAGTACTGGTACCGGGCGCTGCCGAAGCTGACGTTGTTCATCGTCCCCGAGCCCTCGGCCTGGACGCCGAGCGCGGCCTGGAGCGCGCCGGTGATCGCCTGCGAGGTCTCCACGTTCCCGGCGACGACCGCCGCGGGGTGGACGGGCGCGAGCATGGAGCCGGGCGGGACGACGATCCGCAGCGGTCGCAGGCAGCCGTCGTTGAGCGGGATGTCGTCCGCGACGAGCGTGCGGAAGACGTAGAGCACGGCGGCGGTGGCCACCGAGGACGGCGCGTTGAAGTTGGTGGCGAGCTGCGCCGAGGTGCCGGTGAAGTCCACGGTCGCGCAGCGCCGTTCGCGGTCCACGGAGATCCGGACCGCGATCACCGCGCCGGAGTCCGTCTCGTAGCGGTACGAGCCGTCGTCCAGCGCGTCGACGACCCGGCGCACGGCCTCCTCGGCGTTGTCCTGGACGTGCCGCATGTACGCCTGCACCACCTCCAGGCCGAAGTGCCCGATCATGCGCCGGACTTCGTCCACGCCCTTGCGGTTGGCCGCGATCTGGGCCCGCAGGTCGGCGAGGTTGGTGGCCGGGTTGCGGGACGGGTACGGCGCCTCGGTGAGCAGCCGCAGCGTCTCGGCCTCGCGGAGTCTGCCGTGCTCCACCAGCAGCCAGGTGTCGAAGAGCACGCCCTCCTCCTCGATGCTCCGGCTGGCGGCCGGCATGGAGCCGGGGGTGAGCCCGCCGATCTCCGCGTGGTGGCCCCGGGAGGCCACGAAGAACAGGATCTGCCGCTCCTCGTCGTCGAACACGGGCGTGACCACCGTGATGTCCGGCAGGTGGGTGCCGCCGTGGTACGGGTCGTTGACGGCGTACGCGTCGCCGGGCCGCAGCTCCCCACCGCGCCGCCGGATGACCTCCTTGACCGTGGTGCCCATCGAGCCGAGGTGCACCGGGATGTGCGGGGCGTTGGCGATCAGGTTGCCGTCCGGGTCGAAGAGGGCGCAGGAGAAGTCGAGCCGCTCCTTGATGTTGACGGACTGCGCGGTCGACTCCAGCCGCGCGCCCATCTGCTGGGCGATGGCCATGAAGAGGTTGTTGAAGACCTCCAGCAGCACGGGGTCGGCCCGCGTCCCGACCTCGGCACCGGCCGGAGCCGCCACCCGCTCCAGGAGCAACCGGCCGCCGGAGCCCATGGTGGCCCGCCAGCCGCCGTCCACCACCGTGGTGGCGCCCGCCTCGGCGATCACCGCCGGCCCGGCCACGCTGTCACCGGCCCGCATCCGCTCACGCCGCAGCAGGGGCGCCTGCCGCCACCCGCCGTCCGCGTACAGCCGGACGGAGCCTGCCCGGGCGTCCTGCGCGACCTCGGCGCCCAGGTGCTCCAGGTCGGGCTGCTCGGTGAGCCCGACGGCCTCGACCGACAGGGCCTCCAGAATGATCTGACGCTTCATCAGGAACGAGTAGACGGCGAGGTGTTCGGCCTCGAAGCAGGTCTTCATGGCGTCCGGCCCGTCCAGGAGGACGGTGAGGGTGGTGTCGGTCCCGTCGTAGCGCAGCTCTGCCCGGCGGGTCACCCGGATCCGCTCGGCGGGCACGCCCTCGTCGCTCAGCTCCTTTCTGGCCGCCTGCGCCAACTCGTCCGCCACCGCCAGGATGTGGTCCATCCGGGAGGGTTCGACCGGGACCTCCACCGACTGCTCGCGCATCGCCGTGGTGTCGGCCAGGCCGATGCCCAGCGCGGACAGCACCCCGGCCATCGGCGGTACCAGCACGGTGCGGACGCCCAGCGAGTCGGCGACCGCGCAGGCGTGCTGGCCCCCGGCGCCGCCGAAGGTGGTCAGCACGTACCGGGTCACGTCGTGGCCCTGCCGTACGGAGATCTGCTTGACGGCGTTGGCGATGTTCGCCACCGCGATCTGCAGGAAGCCCTCCGCCACCTGTTCGGGCGAGCGCCGGTCACCGGTCGCCTCCCGAATGCGCGCGGCCAGCTCGGTGAACCGCTTGCGGACCATCCCGGCGTCCAGGGGAAGGTCTCCCTCGGGGCCGAACACTCGTGGGAAGTGGTCGGGTTGGATCCGCCCGAGCATCACGTTGGCATCGGTCACGGTAAGTGGCCCGCCGCCCCGGTAGCAGGCCGGGCCGGGGTCGGCACCCGCCGAGTCGGGGCCGACCCGGTAGCGGCTGCCGTCGAAGTGCAGCACCGAGCCGCCGCCCGCCGCGACGGTGTGGATGTCCAGCATCGGCGACCGCAGCCGGACCCCGGCCACCTGCGTGGTGAACACCCGCTGGTACTCGCCGGCGAAGTGCGAGACATCGGTCGAGGTGCCGCCCATGTCGAAGCCGATCACCCGCCGGAAGCCCGCCAGTTGGGACATCCGGGCCATCCCGACGATCCCACCGGCCGGGCCGGACAGGATCGCGTCCTTGCCCCGGAAGTGGCCGGCCTCCGCCAGCCCGCCGTTGGACTGCATGAACATCAGCCGTACGCCCGGCAGTTGCTCCCCGACACGCTCGACGTAGCGCCGCAGGACCGGTGACAGATAGGCGTCGACCACCGCGGTGTCCCCCCGGGGCACCAGCTTCATCAACGGGCTGGCCTCACTGGAGAGCGACACCTGCGGGAAGCCGACCTGCCGGGCGAGCCGCCCGATCGCGCGTTCGTGTGCCGGGTGGAGGTAGCTGTGCAGGCAGACCACCGCGACGGCTCGGATGCCCTGCTCGTGGGCGGCCCGCAGCTCGGCTTCGAGCCGGTCGAGATCCGGGGCGCGCAGCACCGTCCCTTCGGCGGTGATCCGCTCGTCGGCCTCGATCACCCGCTCGTACAGCAGCTCGGGCAGCACGATCTCGCGGGCGAAGATCTGCGGCCGGTTCTGGTAGCCGATGCGCAGCGCGTCCCGGAATCCCCGGGTGATCACCAGCGCGGTCCGCTCGCCGGTGCGCTCCAGCAGCGCGTTGGTCGCCACCGTGGTGCCCATCCGGACCGCTTCGATCTCCGCCCCCGGGATCGGGTGGTCCTCGGCGAGGCCGAGCAGCGCGCGGATGCCGGCCACGGCCGGGTCGCGGTAGTGCGCGGGGTTGTGGGAGAGCAGCTTGTGGGTCAGCAGACGGCCGTCGGGACGCCGCGCGACCACATCGGTGAAGGTGCCGCCGCGGTCGACCCAGAACTGCCAGCCCGTCACGTCACCCTCCCGTGGAGCCTCGGCCGGCCTCAGCCCGTCGGCGCGGGCTCGGCGAACAGGGCCGCGTAGCGGGTCATCGACACGGCGTGGTCGGCGCAGCTCTCGTAGTGGCAGCTCAGCAGCGTCGCATCGACCGTGTCGGGGGCCCCGACGGGGTGCTCCGCGGACAGGAGTTCTCGGTAGAGCAGTCGCCGCCGCTGACCGATCTCGTACAGGTCCCCCTGGAGGTCGGCGGTGCCCTCCACCTCGCCGGACTCCAGCAGATCGGCGGCCTTGGCGACCATGCCGAGCGCGATGCCGCTGATCCCCCGCAGGGGCAGCCGGAGCCGGGCAGGCAGCGGTCGAGGCTGCCTGGCTCCGGCGATGTCGACGACCTGCCGGGCCAGCTCGGCCATGCGCTCCAGATCGTGCCCGGTGTGGAGGCCGACGACGATCGTGCGCGCGTCCCCGGCCGCCGAGCGATAGGGGAATACGGCTGCCGCCTCGTCCTCGATCGCCTCGCCCAGCTCGTTCAGCGCCCGCTCGGCGGCCACCAGCCGGCCGACGGCCATCGCGCGGTCCAGGGCGCTCTCGGGATCGAGCAGAGCCTCGGTGGCGCGGCTCAGGGCCGTGTGCGCCAGCCTGACCGGCCCGGCCATCCGTCCGGGCAGACGGTCCTCGGGCTTGGGCATCCGACGCACCTCCTCCGCAGGGCCCGCCGCAGGGGTCCTCACTCCCATGGAAGCACGCGGACGCCGTGGTCTCGCGGTCACCCGAACGCCCTGGCTACCTTGCCTCCCCCCGGTTCCGGCCATCGCATGGAGGCGGGAAGCGAGCCCACCGGGGGCTCGCCCGTGCCGGCGGCGCGCCGTGACAGGCGCGCCGGTGGCCGGCAGGAAGGGACGCCATGTTCGTTCGCACGATCTATGCAACGGGTGATCCGGCCGAACTCGACGGCGCGGTCGAGGGGCTCAGCACCGAGGGCCGCAAGCTGCTGTCGGAGCAGCCCGGCTTCCGTGGCTTCGGGCTGGTCGTCGACCGCGAGCTCGGCAAGCTCGCGGCGGCGTCGTGGTGGGAGACCGCCGAGGCCCGGACGGCCAGTGACGAGAAGCTCCGCGGCCGGCGCGAACAGCTGGTGACACCGTTCGCACGAACGCTGGCGACGGACAACTGGGAGGGGGTGGTCGCCCGGCCCCCGAAGGACCTCGCGGCGGGAGCGTGGTTCCGGATGATCCGGCTGGAGCTCGATCCGTCCGCCGCCGGACTGCTGGCCGAGACCTTCGAAAAGACCGCACTGCCCAAGCTCCAGGCCATGCCCGGATTCGCGGGCGGCTCGCTGCTGCTGAACGAGGCCAGGGACCGGGGAGTGGTGGGCGTGTTCTGGGCCGACCGCAACGCGCTCGCGGCATCCCGGGCCGCCGTCGCGTCGTTGCGCGGCGAGACCACGGCGAAGGCGCGGGTCGTCACCCGGAGCCTGGAGGAGTTCGAGGTGGTCTTCGCCTCCGTCCCCCAGCCCTCCTGACGGACCGGCAGAACCTCTCACGCACCGCGTGTACCCCGTCCGGCGTACGGCAACGAGCGGCGGACCCGCCGAGGTGGTCGACTGGACCTGTCTCGGCAATCCCTCCCCCCGCCGACGAAGTGCCCCGGCGGCCGGAGTTGGGGACCCGGTGACCCGAAGCTGGGCCCCAGGTCCTCGACCTGGGTCCCATGGCCTGCGGAGACACAGCGGCTTTGCCTCGGCCCCCGGCCTGACCCGGGGTGACAGGAGAGCAGCCACCGTCTCTCCGCAGGCCGTTTCTGCGTGTGCCGGAGGTTTGAAGTGGCCGGTGCCACGCCAGGATTGAGGGATGACCGAAGCTTCTCTCCCTGCGGGCCGGCTGTCCGACGAGGTGCGCGACGCGTTCGAGCGTCGGGCCCCGGTGGTCGCCCTGGAGTCGACGATCATCGCGCACGGCCTGCCCAGGCCGCGCAATCTGCAGGTGGCCGAGGAGCTGGAGGAGACCGTCCGGGCGGCCGGCGCCGTGCCGGCGACGATCGCCGTTCTGGACGGCGTGCCGCACATCGGCCTCGGCAAGGACGCGCTGGAGCGCGTGGCGAACGACACCTCCCTCCGGAAACTGGGCTTCCGTGACCTCGCACCGGCCCTGGCGACCGGCGCGAGCGGGGCGACCACGGTGTCCGGGACGGCGTTCCTGGCCGCCCGCGCCGGGATCAGGGTCTTCGCCACCGGCGGCCTCGGCGGCGTGCACCGCGACTGGACGACCACCCAGGACGAGTCCGCCGACCTCGGCCTGCTCTCCCGTACCCGGATCACGGTGGTGTGCGCGGGGGTGAAGTCCATCCTCGACGTACCGGCCACCCTGGAGCGGCTGGAGACGCTGGGGGTTGCCGTCCTCGGCTTCCGTACGGCCGAGTTCCCGGGCTTCTACCTGTCGAGTTCGGGCCGGCCGGTGGACTGGACGGTGCGGGAGGCCTCCGAGGTGGCGGCTGTGATGCGGGCCCAGGACGCCCTCGGCGGCCTGGACTCGGCGCTGGTCGTGGCCAACCCCGTACCGGAGGAGGAGCAGCTCGACCCGCGGCTGCACGACCGGGTGCTCGCCGAGGCGCTGGCCGCCGCCGAGCGGGAGGGCGTCACCGGGCAGGCCACCACCCCGTTCCTGCTCGCCTATCTCACCGAGCACACCGAGGGCGCCTCGCTGGAGGCCAACCTGGCCGCCGTGCGCGGCAATGTGCGGCTCGCCGCCGAGATCGCCACCCACTGGGCCGCGGAGCCGCGGGGGTGACGGGCGGTGGCGCTCTGCTGGTCATCGGCGACGTCGTCACCGACATCGTGGCGCTGCACGGACGGCCGCTGACGCCGCACACCGACACCGCTGCCCGGATATCCGTGCGGCCGGGCGGCTCGGCGGCCAACACGGCCTCCTGGGCGGCGCACGCGGGAGCCGAGGCGCGGCTGCTGGCCCGGGTCGGCGCCGACTCCGCCGACTGGCACCGGGCCGAGCTGCTCGCCGCCGGCGTACGGCCGCAGCTGGTGGTCGACGCGGAGCTGCGGACGGCCGTGGTCATCGCCCTGGTGGACACGGCGGCCGAGCGCACCTTCGTCACCGACGGCGGCGCGGCCGTCCGGCTCGGCCCCGAGGACTGGGCCCCGTCCCTGCTCGACGGCGTGGCGCGCGTCCACCTGTCCGGGTACCTCTTCTTCGCCGACCCCGGACGCCGACTGGCCGCCCTGGCCATTGCGGCGGCAACGGCAAGGGGTCTGCCGGTCAGCGTCGACCCCGCCTCCACCGGCTTCATCGAGCAGCTCGGCGTCACCGCCTTCCTGGACGCGATCGGCGGTACGGACCTCCTGCTGCCGAACCTCGCCGAGGCCACGCTGCTGGCCGGGACGGATCATCCGGTGGCGGCCGCCGAGCGGCTGAGCGCGGCCCACGGCGAGGCGGTGGTGAAGCTCGGCCCGCAGGGCGCACTCGCCGCCCGGCAGGGGACGGTTGTCGCGCACGTGCCGGGCATGGCCGCCTCGGCGGTCGACAGCACCGGAGCGGGCGACGCCTTCACCGGCGGGTTCCTGGCCGCACGGCTCGCGGGCGCCGGCCTTGCCGAGGCCGCTGCCGCCGGCTGCCGGACCGGCGCGACCGCCGTCGCCGAGGTGGGCGGCAGGCCGCCCCGGCGGAGGGGCCGCTGAGGAACGGGGCACTCGTACGGGTTGATTTGCCGGTCGCCAGGGTTGCCGAGGGGGGTAGCCGCGCATCAGCAGTCTGTGTGCGGATCCGGTGGAGAAATGGAGGCCTTCGTGGTGGAGTTGACGATCGCGACAGGGACGACGGCGAGTGCCGAGCACCCGCTGAAGCGGTCCGAACGCCTTCAGCTCCGCCTGTTCGACGGATTCGAACTGCGCTGCGGGCAGGAACGGCTCGCTCTTCCGTTGAACAGTCAACGCCTCATCGCTCTTCTCGGGCTGCGCAGGACGACCACCAGGGGCCAGGCAGGCGGCATCCTCTGGCCCGAGGTGTCCGACCGGCAGGCGAGCGGTCGGCTGCGCACCACCCTGTGGCGGCTCCACCGCACCGGTCGGGCGATCGTGGACTGCCGCGGCCAGCTCTCCCTCGCCGCGGGCGTCGACGTGGACGTCAGCACCTGGGTGCGCGGTGCCCGGCAGCTGCTGGACGACTCGGGCTCCGCGGACCTGCCGCGCCTGGCCGCCGTGCCGCCGGTGGGCGATCTGCTCCCCGGCTGGTACGAGGACTGGGTGCTGGTGGAGCGCGAGCGGCTGCGCCAGCTCCAGCTGCACGCCCTGGAGACGGCGTCCGGACGGCTGCTCGAGGAAGGACGTTACGCCGACGCCCTGGACACCGCCATGAGAGTTCTGCACCTGGAGTCGACCAGGGAGAGCGCACACCGGGCGGTGATCAGGGTCCACCTCGCGGAGGGGAACCTGGGCGAGGCCGTCCGGCAGTTCGAGGCCTGCCGCGCGATCCTGGAGCGAGAGCTCGGCGTCGGCCCGTCGCCGCTGCTCCAGGCCATGCTGGCGACGGCGGAGCTCCCGCTCGGGCTGGGCCGCAACGGTTAGCCCTCCGGCGGGAGCGGTATGGGAACTCCGACGGCGCTCCGGCGCGGTTCCGCACCCGAGGAAGGCGGCGATCATCATGGCGCGGACGGCACACGAGGTGATCCGCAGAGCCGGGTCGGCCCACCGCATGGAGGCGGCCGCGTCGCAGGAACGAGCGCCCGCCGCGCAGCACCGGGATGCCGTGCCGTCGACGCTGCCTCCCGGGCTGCTCGGCGCCGACTTCTCGGGCGTGCGCGTGCACACCGACCCGGCCGCGGCCCGGGCGGCCAGGTCGATCGGTGCGCTCGCGTACGCGCACGGGCGGGACATCGTGGGCGAACCGCTGCTCCTCGCCCCGACTCCCAGGGGGCGCGGCCTGCTGGCGCACGAGCTGGCTCACGTCGCCGAACAGGGACGCTCCGGCCGGGCCGTCGTCCAGCGCCGCTCGCGCGCCGCGGAGACCGGCGACCTGCTGGAGTGGTGGGACTCCGCGGCCGATGCCGCCAAGGCGCTGGGGCTGCTGGAGTCGATGACAGCGCCGGACTTCGACGACACTCTCACCGACATGCTCAGGGAGCACCAGGTCAACCGTCTGATCGCACGGGTGCCCGGGCGGGCGGAGGTCGTCCGCTTCCTGCGGCTCGTCGGAGAGCGGGCGAGCGAGGCCAACAAGCAGGCGGTGATGGCCGACTACCCGTTGGCCAACATCACCCCGGAGAGCCAGCTGATCGTCTTCGGGCAGAAGTTCGCCGCCGGCCGCGGTGCCCGCCCCGCGCCTCCGTCACCCGCCCTGCGCGGCCTGGTCTCCGGCGACCCCTCCGCGCCGTTCACCGGAAGCGGAGCCACGGGCACGCTCTCCTCGGACTCGCCCATGAGCCTGAGGGAGATGTGGAAGATGCGAGGGCAGGCCAAGGAGGCGAAGAAGACCCCGGGAGGCGTCGACGAGGCCAAGTACCAGAGAAAGCCCGGCATGGAGATGCTCTACGACTGGTCGAACCCGATCAAGGGAGATCTCACCGGCCCTGGGAGCTGGCTGAGCACCGTGTCGGCGGCGGACCGCAAGGGGCAGGCCGAGCTGCTGCTCCGCCAGGACATCGCGACCCGGGCGCGCGGCGCGTACGGGGCGACCCTGCCGACCCGGGCGGAGGTGATCCGCTCGGCTGCCAAGGCGCACCGCCTGAATCCCGAGCTGGTGGCCGCCATCATCCTGGCCGAGCAGCGTGACCAGTCGAAGAGGGAGGACGCGGCCGACTTCCAGAGCACGATGATGACCGGCCGGACGTCCTCGATCGGCCTCGGCCAGGTGGAGGTCAAGACGGCCCGGGAGAAGAACCTCTTCGCGGACCAGGTCTCCACGTCCATGCAGACCTGGCTGGCGGGCAACACCGAGACCTCGAACCAGGCGATCGCCCAGATGCTGGCCTCCGACGAGTTCAACATCTTCGCCGTGGCGCGCTACCTCCGACTGGTCGCCGACCAGGGTGCGACCAAGTCCCTGGCCGCGCTGCCCAACACGGCAGCCGCCTTTCCCGGCATCGACCTCACCCGCTACGCCGCCGACGCCTCGACATGGACCGACGACCACGTCACGCTGATCGGGTCGGAGTACACCTCCAAGCCGTGGGACGACGCCCTCTCGCTGGGCTGGGGAGACTTCGTGCTGGAGGCCTACCACGACGTCAAGGCCGCCGCAGTGTTCTGAATTCACCCGAACGGACCAGCGATCACCACTGTTGGTGACGCGTTGGTGACGCTGAGGTGACAGATCATCTGCCACTCTGACCTGACCTGCTGTCAGAGGAGGCGGTGATGGGTGCTCAGCTGAGCTATCCGGGCGTGTACGTCGAGGAGATCCCGAGCGGCGTACGCACCATCACAGGTGTGGCCACGTCGATCACCGCGTTCATCGGCCGCGCCAGGCGCGGGCCGGTGGACACCCCGACGACGGTGTTCGGCTTCGAGGAGTTCTCCCGGCGGTTCGGAGGGCTCTGGCGGGAGAGCACCCTCGGCTACGCCGTACAGGACTTCTTCGCCAACGGCGGCGGGCGCGCGGAGATCGTCCGGCTTGCCGACAGGACCACGACATCCGCCAAGTTCACGGTCGGCGGCCTGGCCCTTGTCGCGGCAGAGCCCGGCACCTGGGGCGTCGCGCTCAGGGCGGAGATCGACAAGAAGGACACCGACCAGAGTGTCGCCGACGAGCTCGGGGTCGCCAAGGACTCGCTGTTCAACCTGACGGTCCGTGATGCGTCGGCCGGCGGACGGACGGAGACCTTCCACAACCTCTCCACCGCGCAGAACGCCCGGAACGTGCAGAGCGTGCTCGCCGCCGGCTCCGCGCTGGTGAGGGTGGACGGCGATCCGACGGGGACTCCTGGCGACGGCAGGGATCCCCTGGGCGCCGCCGAGCTGACCGTCGCCGAGACGCGGGCGAAGTACCAGCGGGGCGAGGTCGCCAGGACGGCGCTCGACGACGCTGAACTCGCGCTGCGCCAGGCGGTGGACGGCGCACTCGCGGCCGTGAGCGACGGCGCCCCGCTCACCGCCGCGGACTTCCTGCCGCAAGGTGGCGAGGCGGATCACAAGGGCCTCCACGCGCTGGATCATCTCGATCTGTTCAACCTGCTCTGCATCCCCCCGCACCAGCGTGAGGGGCACGACGTGGAGCCCGGCCTGATCTCCGCCGCACTGGCCTACTGCAAGACACGCCGTGCCGTCCTGCTGGTCGACCCGCGCGACACCTGGACGGATCCGACGCAGCAGCCGGAGACCTGGCTCGATCCGATCGACGGGCCGCGCGAGAACGCCGCCGCCTACTTCCCGCGGCTTCGCCGACCCGACCCTGAGCAGGGTGGCCGGATCGCCGACTTCGCTCCTTGTGGTGTGGTGGCTGGGGTGTTGGCGCGGACGGATGCGGCGCGTGGGGTGTGGAAGGCGGGGGCGGGGTTGGAGGCGGGTTTGGTGGGGGTGCCGGATTTGTCGGTGCGTCTGTCTGATGGTGAGAACGGGTTGTTGAATCCGTTGGGGGTGAATTGTCTGCGGTCTTTTCCGGTGGTTGGTCGGGTGGTGTGGGGGGCGCGGACGTTGGCGGGGGCGGATGTGTTGGCGTCGGAGTGGAAGTATCTGCCGGTTCGTCGGTTGGCGTTGTTCATTGAGGAGAGTCTGTTTCGGGGGACTCAGTGGGTGGTGTTCGAGCCGAATGGTGAGGCGTTGTGGGCGGAGGTGCGGTTGAACGTGGGGGCGTTCATGCAGCAGTTGTTCCGTCAGGGGGCTTTGCAGGGGCGGTCGCCGCGTGAGGCGTATTTCGTGAAGTGTGATGCGGAGACGACGACGCAGGCGGATCGGGATCTGGGTGTGGTGAATGTTCGGGTGGGTTTTGCGCCGTTGAAGCCGGCGGAGTTCGTGGTGGTGCAGGTGCAGCAGCTGTCGGAGCAACTCCCGTCCTGACCGGGCCGGGTGACCAGCAGAACAGGAGAGGCCGTGCCTGAGCAGCTCGCCCAGCCGGGTGTCTACATCGAGGAGATCCCGAGCGGCGTCCACACCATCACCGGCGTCGCCACGTCCATCACCGCCTTCGTCGGCCGGACGGCCCGCGGCAGCACCGAGAGGCCGGTCACCGTCACCGGGTTCGACGGCTTCGTCCGCGAGTTCGGCGGGCTCTGGGCCGACAGCCTGCTGGGCTTCGCGGTCCGGGACTTCTTCCTCAACGGCGGTAGCCAGGCGGTGATCTGCCGGCTCTACCAGGCGCCCCAGGGCTCCTCCGGCGCCGCCAGGCTGGAGTTCGGCAATGGCGATCAGAAGGTGACTCTGGACGCCGTCTCGCCGGGCACCTGGGGGAACAGCCTGCGGGCGAGGGTGGATGTCACGGGAGCGCCGCCCGGTGAGCTCTTCAACCTCGTGGTCACGGATCGGAGTGCTCAGAGGTCCGAGCGGCACGTCGGCGTGTCGCTCTACTCCGATCACCCGCGCTGTGTCCGGAGTGTGCTCGAGCGCGAGTCCTCGCTGGTCCGCTGGGGTACGGCGCCGCTGGCGCCGCCCGCCGCCGGCGGCCCGCGGGTCCGTCCGGAGGCCGCGCCCAGTCCGACGGCCTGGCAGGACGCGGCCGGCCTGGCCGAGGGGAAGGCCGCCGACGCCGACAAGGCCCTGAAAGCAGCCCTCGGGCAGGACGCCGCAGCGAGCGGGGCCGCTCGGGCCGCCGCCGACGCATCCGTCCGGGCCAAGGCGGCCCGGACGGACGCCGACCAGGCGAAGCAGGCGGCCGATACCGCCCTCACCACGGCCACGGCGGACAAGGACAAGGCCGACACCGCCCTCGCCGCCGCCACCAAGGCGGTGGACGACGCGAAGAAGCTCGACCCGACCGTCCCCGCCAACCAACTGAAGCTCAAGCAGGCCCAGGCGGAGCTGGACAAGGCCCAGGCCGCCGCCGACAAGGCGACGGTGGCTGCCACCCAGGCCGATGCCACCCAGAAGCAGAAGGCCCAGGCTGCCACCGACGCCGCGCAACGGGAGACGGACGCGGCCAAGGCGAACACCGACGCGGCCACGTCCGCGCAGCAGGCCGCCGCCGCCTTGGGCAGCCGACGCGACGCCCTCAAGACCGCGAAGGACGCGGCTGCAGCGGCGGCGGCCCAGCTCGGCGGTTCGGACGGCGACGACCTGTCCAGTACCGAGGAGGTCCGCAAGCAGTACGAGCGGCTTCTCGATCACGCCGACGTCTTCAACCTGCTCTGCATCCCGCCGTACAAGCGCAGTGGTGAGGACGTCGAGCCGGTGCTCTACGACCTTGCCGCCGCCTACTGCAAGCGTCGCCGAGCGGTGCTCCTGGTCGACCCGCCGTCCGCCTGGACGACGGTGGACGCCGCGGTGACGGGCTTCCGCGCCGAGGCGGACCAGCTCGGCGGGCGCGGGCCGAACGCGGCCGTCTACTTCCCCCGGCTCAGCCAGCCGAATCCGTTCAAGGGCGACGCGGTGGAGAGCTTCGCTCCTTGTGGTGTGGTGGCTGGGGTGTTGGCGCGGACGGATGCGGCGCGTGGGGTGTGGAAGGCGGGGGCGGGGTTGGAGGCGGGTTTGGTGGGGGTGCCGGATTTGTCGGTGCGTCTGTCTGATGGTGAGAACGGGTTGTTGAATCCGTTGGGGGTGAATTGTCTGCGGTCTTTTCCGGTGGTTGGTCGGGTGGTGTGGGGGGCGCGGACGTTGGCGGGGGCGGATGTGTTGGCGTCGGAGTGGAAGTATCTGCCGGTTCGTCGGTTGGCGTTGTTCATTGAGGAGAGTCTGTTTCGGGGGACTCAGTGGGTGGTGTTCGAGCCGAATGGTGAGGCGTTGTGGGCGGAGGTGCGGTTGAACGTGGGGGCGTTCATGCAGCAGTTGTTCCGTCAGGGGGCTTTGCAGGGGCGGTCGCCGCGTGAGGCGTATTTCGTGAAGTGTGATGCCGAGACGACGACGCAGGCGGATCGGGATCTGGGTGTGGTGAATGTTCGGGTGGGTTTTGCGCCGTTGAAGCCGGCGGAGTTCGTGGTGGTGCAGGTGCAGCAGCTGTCGGAGCAACTCCCGTCCTGACCGGGCCGGGACAAGACGAGGAAGTGCAGGAGAGATGGCCCAGTTCACCGTCAACACCCAGCGATTCGACCCCTACAAGAACTTCAAGTTCCGCGTACGTTGGGACGGTCGGTACGTCCTCGGCGTCAGCAAGGTCAGCGGGCTGAAACGCACCACCGAGGTGGTCAAACACCGGGAGGGCGGCGACCCGTCGAGCAGCCGGAAGTCGCCGGGGCGGACGGAGTACGAGGCGATCACTCTGGAGCGCGGCGTCACCCACGACCCCGAGTTCGAGCAGTGGGCCGACAAGGTGTGGAACTACGGTTCCGTCGGAGCCGAGTCCGCGCTGAAGAGCTTCCGCAAGGACGTGACCATCGAGGTCTACAACGAGGCCGGGCAGCTGGTCCTCGCCTACAAGGTGTACCGCTGCTGGGTCTCCGAGTACCAGGCCCTGCCGGACCTCGACGCCAACGCCAACGCCGTGGCCATCCAGCACCTCAAGCTGGAGAACGAGGGCTGGGAGCGCGATGCCGAGGTCCCCGAGCCGCAGGAGCAGGGGTGAGGGCGTGACCGAGTCGGGTACGGCGTGGGGGGACGACGCCGGTCTGCGTCCGCTGACGGATCAACTCCTTCTCGACACCTGGGAGCGGGCAAGCGCCCTCGCCCCGGTCAGTCGGCCGCTGGCGCTGCTGGCCACGGCCTATCCGCAGTACGGCTGGGAGCAGCTGGCCGCCGAGCCGCTCGGCCGTTGCGACTCCCTGCTCGCGGAACTGCGCCGTTCGCTGGTCGGAGACCTCGTGGAGGCGGTGGCGTCCTGCCCCTCCTGCTCGGACGTCGTGGAGGTCTCCTTCTCACTGGCCCGGCTGCTCGAGAGCGGCGCGGCTCAGGGCGGTGGATCCGAGAGCGGCGCCGCCGAGGGCGCCGAGGCCGGGGTGGAGCTGAGCGTCACGGCCGAGGGTCATGAGATCCGGTGCCGGCCGGTGACCGCGGGCGACCTGGTCGCCGTACGGGGCGTACCCGACCCCGCGTCGGCCCTGCTGGCGCGGTGCGTCATGGAGGCCAG
The DNA here is from genome assembly GCF_007828955.1 of Kitasatospora atroaurantiaca. Taxonomy (NCBI): domain Bacteria; kingdom Bacillati; phylum Actinomycetota; class Actinomycetes; order Kitasatosporales; family Streptomycetaceae; genus Kitasatospora; species Kitasatospora atroaurantiaca. The sequence continues at coordinate 6,979,739 of NZ_VIVR01000001.1, forward strand.
CCGGCTCGGCAGAGCGGTACCGCCCGAGGAGCTCCCGGAGGGGGCGCGCTCCGCGGTGGAGGAGGCCCTGGCGGCCGCGGATCCGCAGGCGGAGACGCTGCTCGGCCTCGGCTGCCCGGCCTGCGGCACGGAATGGTGGGCGCCGTTCGACCTCGCGGCCTTCCTCTGGGCCGAGGTCGAGCGGCTGGCGATGCACACCCTGGGCGAGGTCGACACGCTCGCCCGGGCCTACGGCTGGCGGGAGTCGGACATCCTGGCGCTCGGTCAGCTCCGGCGCCGCCGGTATCTGGACCTGGTGATGGCATGAACGGGCAGCCGGGCGGGTCCCGGACGTCGTCGGTCGCCGGAGCCGGTGGCTTCCTGGCGCGGATCGCCGCACGTGCCGAGGGCGGGAGCGTGTTGGGGCAGCTGCGTCCGCGTCCCGTCTCGCGGTTCGAACAGGTCCGTGACGAGTGGGAAGCCGACGGGTACGAGCGCTTCGCCGACCCGATCCTCCCCATGGATCCGGCGCCATCGCACAGCACTTGGGCAGCCCCGGAGGCCCACCCCCTGGTCGCCGCACCCGTGTCGCCGCAGCCCCCGCAGGCGGTTTCGGCCGGTGCGGACGGGCGGGCCCTCGGGGCCGGTCGGAGGGGCGTGGCCTGGGCCGAAGAGGCAGCGGTCGATGTCCGGGCCGAGTCGGCCCCAGGGTGGCCGCACGCCTTCGTGACCGAGAACGAGTCCGTGAGCCCGGTATCCGTCGATGCGCCGCCGGCCGTTGCCTCGCAGGCCAGTGTCACCCCGGCTCGTGCCGTACTGCCCCGTACCTTTGACACGGCTTCACCCGCCCCGGCACCTGTCGCGCCGGCGATCCAGACGACCCAGACGACCCAGACGGCCCGGACGGCCCGGACGGCCCGGACGGCCCGCGGCGAGAGCCGTGAGGTGCTCGACGGCGGACGGCCGTCACCCCGCCCCGGCCGGGAACGGACCGAAGCTCCGGAGCCGCAGCCACCGTCCCCGGCCGGCGAGGGGGCGGGGCTTCCCGAGCGGGTCGACCGGTCCGAGCAGCGGTCGGTTGCGGCGCGCCGCCGCCAGGCGCCCCCGTCGGCGGCGGCTCCGGTCGTCCACGTCACCATCGGCCGCGTCGAGGTACGTGCCGTCTCCCCAGGGACGGCCCGAGCGGAGCGCAGCCGCCCCGAGGAGCCTGCCGTGGCCGCGCTCGACCAGTATCTCCGGCGACGCGCGAGGAGCCGGGGATGAGTACGGGACGTGCCATCGAAGCCGTCACCCAGACCCTCCGCTCCCTGCTCACACCGGTGACCCCGCAGGTCACCGCGCGGCCGCTGGACCAGGCCCGGGGAGCGGGAGCCGGCGGCCTGCAGCTCAATCTCTTCCTCTACGACATTGCGCCCAACGCGGCCTGGCGCAACCTCGAACCGCCCGCCCGGTCAGCCGGCGGCGGTCTGCACCCGCCGCTGGCCCTCGACCTGCACTACCTGGTGACGGCCTACAGCGACACCCAGGACGAGGCGCCGGCACACCGTCTCCTCGGCGAGGCCATGCAGCTGCTGCACGACGGCGCGCTGCTGGCGCGCACCAAGCTCGAGGGCGTCCTCGCCGACGCCGGGGTGCACCTGCAGCCGGACCGGGTCCGGCTGACGCCGGTTCGCCTCGGCATCGACGAGCAGTCCAAACTGTGGTCGGGGTTCCAGACCCAGTACCGGCTCTCGGTGGGCTATCAGGCCTCCGTCGTGCTCATCGACACCCTGAAGCCGCCGGAGGCCCCGCTCCCGGTGCTGCGGCGCGGCCGCGAGCCTCTGGACCCGCTGGGCCAGGACCAGGGCGTGCCCGTGGTCGGTGGCGCGGCGCCCCGGCTGGACGCGCTCACCGTGGCCGCGTGGCGTGGCAACCCCTCCCTCCCCGCCCGGACGGGGGATCAACTCGTGCTCGAGGGCGAGGGCCTGGCGGGTGGTCCGGTCCGTGGCCGGTTCAGCCATCCGCGGCTCGGCGCGCCGCTCTGGGAGGACGCCGCGGCGGGTTCCACGGCCGAGCGGGTGCTGCTGCCCGTCCCCGCCGGGCTGCCCGCCGGAGTCGCCACCGTCACGCTGGCCATCGGGCCGCCCGCCGGGCCGCTGATCACCAGCAACTCCCTACCGCTGCCGGTCGCCGTCCGGTTGGGTCAACCGGTCCTCGGGCCGGCGGGTGCCGGCTCCGTCCCGGTGACCGTGCCGTGCGACCGCCTGCTCGTCGACGACCAGGCCGTGCTGCTGCTCGTGGGCGGCGGCCAACTGCCGCCCACGGCCGCCGTCCGGGCCGGGGTCGACCTCTCCTTTGACGTGCCGCGCACGGCGCCCGCGGGGACGGCACTCACGCTGCGACTGAGGGTGGACGGCATCGACTCGATCCCGCTGCCCGAGCCGGACGCGGACCCGGCGAAGCCACTGCCCACGCAGTTCGACCCCGCCCAGCAGGTGGTGCTGCCATGACCGGGGTGACCGAAGAGACCTCCTCCGCCTCCGCGAGCTGGGAGGACAGGAACAACGCGTATCTGGGCGCCTCCCTGCACTGGCTGCGCCTGCGCCTCCAGGCCGTGGCCGAGGATCTCCACCGCCAGGCCCGTCCGGCCGCCCCGCACACCGCGACGCCGAGTGAGCCCGCTCCGGGGCCGGTGCCGGCGCCGACGCCGGCGCCTGCCCCGACCACGGATGTGCGCGAGGGCCGCCGCTGGTGGTCGCCCCGCGAACGCCCTCAGTCGGCGCCTCTGCAGGCCGCACCCCCCGGTCCCTCCGACAGCCCGCAGCCCACGCCCGCCCCGGGCCGGGCGGACGGCACACCCGAGCCGCCCGACGTGCTCGCCCTCGCCGCCGAGGCCCGTGACGCAGCCGCGGCGGCCGTGCACTCGGCCCACGAGGAGCTGTCCGAGAGGCTGGGCCTGACAGCCTTCGAACGGGACGTGCTGCTGCTTGCCGCGGCACGCGAGTTCGACCCGGCGGTGGACGCGCTCAGCGCGGCGGCCGGCGCGGGTGGTCAGCTGCCCGGTCCGACCTTCGGGCTCGCGCTCCGCCTCTTCGACCAGCCGGCGTGGGACGCGCTCTCGCCGGAGCGCCCGCTGCGCCGTCTCCGGCTCGTCCAGCTGGACGGCACCGGGGGCCTGACCGCCTGCGTGCTGCGCGCGGACGAGCGGGTGGCCAACTACCTCAAGGGCCTGGACCACCTCGACGAACGGCTGGCCGAGACGGTCGTCCCGCTGGACGACGGCGACGGAGCCGTCGCGCCCTCGGCCTCCCAGCGGGAGGCCGCGCAGGCACTGCGCTCCCGGATGCGTCAGCCGGTCTCCGACGGCCGTCCGCCGGTGGTCAACATGGTGGGCCCGGACGCGGCGAGCAAGCAGTTGACGGCAGGTCAGATCGCCGCCGAGATGGGGCGGTCCCTGGTCAGGGTCCCGGTGTCCGCGCTGCCGGTGCAGCCCGCCGCCGCCGGGCTCACCGCGCGCCTCTGGGAGCGCGAGACATTGCTGGCGCCGCTGGCCCTCTACCTGGACGCGGGCGACGAGATCGGCGAGCACGGCCCCGAGACGGCTGCGGCGGTCGGCCGCCTGCTCGCCCAGGTGCACGGACCGGTCTTCCTGGACAGCCGTGAGGTGTGGCCGCACCTGGGCCCGAGCGCTCTGGTGGTCGACGTGGCCGGGCCGACCGCGGGCGAGCAGCGGGCCGTCTGGGCCGCGGCGCTCGGGCCCGGAGAGGAGCAGCTGGCAGGTGAGCTGGCCGCCCAGTTCGACCTCGACCCGGTGGCACTGGGCCGCGCTGCCCTGGCCGTCGGCGACGGGGAGGCGGGTGAGGACGCCGACCAGCTTCGCTCCCGGGTGTGGGGCGCCTGTCTGGCGGTGACCAGGCCCCGGCTCGACCTGCTCGCCCAGCGGCTGGACATCCGCGCCCGCCGCGAGGACCTGGTCCTACCGGAGATCATCACGGAGCAGCTCGACCGGATCCGCGACCAGGTTCGCCATCGCGCGGTGGTGTACGAGGACTGGGGCGTTGCGCGGCAGACGTCCAGAGGGCTCGGCATCACCGCGCTCTTCGCAGGGGAGAGCGGCACGGGGAAGACCACGACGGCGGAGGTGCTCGCGCACGAGCTCTCCCTCGACCTGTACCGCATCGACCTCTCGGCGGTGGTGAACAAGTACATCGGCGAGACCGAGAAGAACCTGCGCAGGCTCTTCGACGCGGCCGAGCGCGGCGGCGCGATCCTCTTCTTCGACGAGGCCGACGCGCTCTACGGCCGTCGCAGCGAGGTCAAGGACAGCCACGACCGCTATGCCAACGTCCAGATCAGCTATCTGCTGCAGCGGATGGAGTCCTACCGCGGTCTGGCGATCCTGGCGACCAACATGAAGGGCGCGATGGACCAGGCGTTCACCAGGCGACTGCGCTTCGTGCTGGACTTCCCGTTCCCCGGGCCCACCGAGCGTGAGGCGATCTGGCGCCGGGCCTTCGCGCCGGGCGTCGCCACCGACCTCGACCACGCCCGGCTGGCCCGGTTCGGGCTGACGGGCGGCAGCATCCACAACATCGCGATGAACGCCACCTTCGCGGCCGCGAGCACGAGCGACCGGGTCGCCGGCATGCCGCAGGTGCTGTCAGCCGTCCGGATGGAGTGCCGCAAGCTCGGTCTCGTCCTGGACGAGGGCGAGTTCCGGTGGGAGCCCCCGGCGGCCGCCGTCGCGGCGCCCGGGGGAGAGGGGAGCCGGCCATGAACGTCACCGTGCACATCGAGCGGCTGGTGCTCGAAGGCGTCGATCTGGGCCCGGGCGCCGCCGGGCGGCTTCGGGCGGCTCTGGCCCAGGCGCTGTCGGAGGCGCTGGCCGGACAGCCCGTCCCCTGGCCGGCGCTGCGCGCGCCGACCCGGCTGACGGTGTCGCTGCCTGCGGGTGGAGCCCTGGGCCCGGGGCCGGCCGCAGCGCTCGGCCGTGACACCGGCCGGGCGCTGGGGGCCGGGTTCACTGCCGGGGGAGGTGCGGCGTGACGGGCTTCCCGCGTTCCCCCCGTCTGATGCGGGGCGGCATCGTGCAGCTCGACCCGGCCTCCGGTTCGGTGCTGCGGATCATCGCCCTGCAGTACAACCCCGACAGCCTGAGCCGAAGCTTCCAGGTCCAGGACACCGGTGATGAGCGTCATCAGCGCTCCCAACCGCTCCGGTTCAAGGCGCCGCCGGTGGAGACGGTCAAGGTCGAAGCCGAACTGGACGCGGCCGACCAGCTCGAATTCCCGGACGCATACCCGGACGCCGGGCAGGTCGGGGTGCACCCGCAGCTGGCCGTGCTCGAGCTGCTGGCCTACCCGACGGTGGATCAGCTCGTCGCCGCCGACCGGTCCGCCGCGGCGGGCTCGCTGGAGATCCTGCCGCTGGAGGCGCCGGTCACCGTCTTCGTCTGGAGCCCCAGCCGCATCATGCCGGTCCGGATCACCGAGCTGTCGGTGACCGAGGAGGCCTTCGACCCGGCCCTCAACCCGCTGCGGGCCAAGGTGCAGCTCGGCATGCGAGTCCTGTCGGTCAACGACGTCGGTTTCGACCACCGGGCCGGCGGGCTCTACATCGCCCATCAGCGCCGGCTCGAGGCGCTGGCCGCCCGGGCCGGCACCGCCGGCTTCGCCGCGCTCGGTATCGGAGGCCTGACATGACGTCCCCCCAGCTCTTCCCGTCCGGGCTGCCGCAGTCGCCGGAGTCCCCGGCCTTCCCCGCCACCAGCCGCTACGCCGGGCTGCCCCTGGCGATGGCGGAGCTGGACGGCCGTCAGGTGCGCTACGTCACCCGCCGGTTCGTGCCGCAGCCGGAGCGCTTCGCGATGCTGCGCGAGCATCCCGTCGCCGAGGGGGAGCGTCCCGACACCCTCGCGGCCGCCGAGCTCGGCGATCCGGAGCGGTTCTGGGTGCTCTGCGACGCCAACGGCGCCCTGCACCCGGCCGAGCTGACCTCCATCGTCGGCCGACGACTGCGGATCACGCTGCCCGAAGGGGTACCGGGGGCGGCCGATGCTTAGCGGTTCGGTCCACCTCACCCTGCTCGTCGGCCCGGCCGTCCCCGTCCCGGTACCGCGGTTCGTCCTGGACGCCCTGACCGGCGTCACCGTGCACAGCACGGCCGAACCGGGCAAGCAGAGCGCCTTCGAGCTCACCTTCGAGCTGGAGAAGGGCTCGCTGCTGCCCACCGTCTTCCTCCTGGTCGGCGGGAGCCTGCCGCCGGTCCTCAGGGTGGTGATCACGGTCACCGTGGGCAGCATGCCCGAGGTACTGATCGACGGCGTCATGACCTCCACCAGTCTCGCCCCGGGGGCGAACGGCACGCCGTCCGTGCTGACCGTCCACGGCATGGATCTGACGGCCCTGATGGAGAAGATCGACGGCACCGGTACGCCGTTCCCGGCCCTGCCGGTGGCGGCGAGGGTGCTCACCGTGCTGGCCAAGTACGCCGCCTTCGGGGTAATCCCGGCGGTGGTGCCCAGCCTCGTCCCCGATACGCCCAACCCGCTGGAGCGGGTCCCCGTCCAGCGCGGCACGGACCTGGCGTACCTGCGCCGGCTCGCCTCCCGCTCCGGCTACGTCTTCACACACATCCCCGGGCCGGTCCCCGGAGCCAGCATCGCCTACTGGGGGCCGCAGGCCAAGATCGGCCTGCCGCAGCCCGCACTCAACGTCGACCTGGACGTGCAGACCAACGTCGAGTCACTGAACTTCAGTTACGACGCCGAAGCCGCCACCCTGCCGGTGATCTTCATTCACCACCCGGAGACCAAGGCGATCATCCCGGTGCCCATCCCGGACGTCTCTCCGCTCAACCCCCCGCTCGGCGCGCTTCAGCCGATCCCCCACAGGATCCGCTACATCCGGGAGACGGCCAAGCTCGGCATCGCCGAGGCCGTGCTGCTGGGAATGGCGAAGTCCTCCTCCGCGGCCGACGTGGTCACGGCCCAGGGCAGCCTCGACGTCCAGCGGTACGGCCAGGTGCTGCGCCCGCGTGCGCTGGTCGGCGTCCGCGGCGCGGGCACGGCCTTCGACGGTCTCTACTTCGTCCAGTCGGTCGACCACCAGCTCAAACGGGGCTCCTTCACCCAGCAGTTCACCCTGGTCCGCAACGGACTCGTCTCGACTCTCCCGGTGGTGCCGGTATGACGATGACCGACGACAGCGACTACACCGTCCCCTTCGGCGGGTCGGCCGATGCCGAGGAGGGCGGCGGTGGCGCGCGCTTCTACGGCAAGTACCGCGCCACCGTCGTCAACAACGTCGACCCGCTCGGGATCGGCCGGATCCAGGCGCTCGTGCCCGACGTCTCCGCCGTCCTGCCCTCCTCCTGGGCGTTGCCCTGTGTGCCGATCACCGGTCAGCAGAGCGGCGTCTGGGTGGTGCCGGCGGTCGGTGCCGGGGTCTGGGTGGAGTTCGAGCAGGGCGACCCCGACCACCCGATCTGGACGGGCGGCTTCTGGGGCAGCCGGGCCGAGGTGCCCGCGCTCGCCCAGGCGGGTGTCCCGGCCAGTCCGAGCATCGTCCTGCAGACCCTCGGACAGAACACGCTTGCCATCTCCGACGCACCCGGCGCGGCCGGCGGGATCCTGCTCAAGGCCCGGAGCGGCGCCTCGATCACCGTCAACGACCAGGGAATCATCATCCAGAACGGCCGGGGTGCCAGCGTCGTGCTCAGCAACAACCAGGTCCTCGTCAACGTCAACGCACTCGTCGTGCAGTGACCGGAACCCAGGGAGACACCGATGCCGGGACAGATCCTGCACCAGGGCGCCGTCGTCCAGTGCGCGCACGGCGGGCGTGCCGTGCCGTCGAGTACCTATCCGCGGGTGCTGGTCAGCAACATGCCGGTCTGCGTCCAACAGGTGCCGTACCTGGTCGCGGGCTGCGCCCTGCCACCGCCGCCCGCCGCCAACGGCCCCTGCGTGACCGCCGCCTGGATGAGCGGATCGCTCCGGGTACGGGCCGGTGGCGTCATGCCCTTGGTGCTCTTCGACAGCCGGGCGACGGCCGCACCGAGCGGCACACCGCTTTTTGCGGTCTCCGCGCAGCAGCGGGTGATGGCCACATGACGACCCCGGGTGCCGGAACCGGACGGGTCGACGTGGCCTTCCCGTTCCGCTTCGACGAGCGGGGGCGCACCGCCATGCCCGCCGACTACGACCGCCACGTCCGCGAGCTGCTGGAGCAGCTCCTGTTCACCTCCCCGGGCGAGCGGGTCAACCGGCCCGACTTCGGCTGCGGCCTGCTCCAGCTGCTCTTTGCCGCCAACAGCCCCGAGCTCGCCGCCACCGTCGAGTACACCGCCCGCGCCGCCGTCCAGCGCTGGCTCGGCGACCTGCTCGACCTTCTCGAACTCCGGGCCACCGCCGAGGAGTCCGTGCTCAAGGTGGACGTCAGGTACGTGGTGCGCCGCACCCGCCAGGAGGCCGAGGCCCACTTCGTCCGGGAGGTGCCCCGATGACAGCCACCGACCTCGCATGCGCCACCGATCACCGCCGCGAGCTCGTGATCGCCAATGGCCTCAACGGGATCGACGGCATCGAGGTGGCCGATCCCGATCCGACGGACGGTACCGTCGCGCTCTGCGTCAGCCTCCTCGGCCCCGTCCCCACGGATCTGACGACCGATCACCTTCGCGTCGACGCCGAGCCCGGAGCCCGCCGCCTCCATGTGCTCGGTGTCCGCGCCAGGCAGCCGCACGACGAGGACGAGGACGGCTGCCTGGAGGTCACCCTCGACCGGGCGGGCGACGGCACGACCTACCACCTCGCCCTGGTCGAGCCCGGCCCGCACGGACACCCGGGCCGGCAGCCCCTGCACGGCTTCGACGTCCGCTACCACCGGGCGCCCTTCGGGTTCTGCGGTGGACGGGTCGCCGACACCGACTGCCCGCCCGGGCCCGAGTGCCCTCCGAGCCCCGTGCCCGCACCCGCGCTCGACTACCTGGCCAAGGACTACGCCTCCTTCCGGCGGTTGATCCTCGACCGGCTGAGCCTGCTGGTGCCGGGCTGGCGCGAGCGCCACATCCCCGACCTGGGCGTCACCCTTGCCGAGCTGCTCGCCTACACCGCGGACCAGCTGAGCTACTACCAGGACGCCGTGGCCACCGAGGCGTACCTGGGCACCGCCCGCCGCCGCGTCTCCGTCCGCCGGCACGCCCGGCTGGTCGACTACCTGCTGCACGAGGGCTGCAACGCCCGAGCCTTCGTGCACGTCCACGTCAAGACCGAGCCCTCCCCGCCCTGGCACGCCGACGAGGTCGCCCTGCTCACCGCCTTCGAGGGCGCACCGCCTCCCGGTCACCCGCTGCGCTGGGAGGAGCTGCCCCCGCAGGCCCTGGACGGCGCCCATGGCTTCGAGCCGCTGACCGACGACCCCGGCGGCCCGCTGCCGCTCTTCCCGGCGCACAACGAGATCCGGATCCACGACTGGGGCGACGGGCAGTGCTGCCTGCCCGCCGGTGCCACCTCCGCCACCCTGGTCGACGCCTCGCCGGGGCCCGACCGGCTGCGCCTGGAACGCGGGGACTTCCTGCTTCTGGAGGAGGTCCTCGGCCCGCGCACCGGGCGCCCGGGCGACGCGGACCCGGCGCACCGGCACGTCGTCCGGCTCACCTGGGCGCGGCGCGGCCAGGACGAGGTGCTCGGCACCCCGATCCTGGATGTCGGCTGGGCCGCGCAGGACGCGCTGCCCTTCCCGCTCTGCGTCTCCACCATCGGCCCCGCCCCGGAGTGCCGTCCGCTCGACCGGGTCAGCCTGGCCAGGGGCAACGTCCTGCTGGTCGACCACGGCACCAGGGTCGAGGAGCCGCTCGGCCCGGTGCCCGGCGCGCAGGACGCGCCGCGCTGCGAGGCCGAGTGCCGCCCGGCCGAGCAGGTGCCCGCCGCCGCCCGGTTCCGCCCCCGGCTCGCCCACCCCCACGTCACGTACGCCGAACCCCTGCCGGGCCCCTCCGCCTGCGCCTGCCCACCGGCCGCCGCCGAACTTCTGCACCGTGACCCGCGTCGGGCGGCCCCGGCCGTCCGGCTCACCGAGACGGTCGGACAGGCACTCTGGCTGCCCGCCCCCGACCTTCTCGCGAGCGCGCCCGACGACCGGCGGTTCGTGGTCGAGACCGACGACGAGCGAGCCTCCCGGCTGCGCTTCGGCGACGGTCGCACCGGTCGGCAGCCCGACCCCGGCGCGTCCTTCACCGCCCGCTACCGGATCGGCGAGGGGCCGGCCGGAAACGTCGGTGCCGAGGCGATCGTGCACCTGGTGCTGCGGCCCGGGGTGGGCGGCCACGACCTCGTCGTGCGTCCCCGCAACCCACTGCCGGCGGCCGGCGGCACCCCGCCCGAGACACCGTCAGAGGCCCGGCCGGCCATCCCGGTCGCCTTCCGCGCCACCCGCGAACGGGCCGTCATCCCCGAGGACTACGCCGAGCTGGCCGTGCGGGCCGGCGGCGACCGGCTGCAGCGCGCCACCGCCGACCTGGTCTGGACGGGCAGCTGGTACGAGGCCGACGTGGCCCTCGACCTGCGCGCCGCCGGGCCGGCCGCCGGCTGCGGATGCTCGCAGGCGGACGGCTGCGGGGGCGGGGAGTGCACCGCGGCCGAGATCACCGCGGCCCTGGAGCACGCCCGCCGGCTCGGCCACGACCTGCGGGTCACGCCGGCCACCCCGGTTCCGGTGGAGCTCGAACTCACCGTCTGCGTGCAGCCGTTCCACGTCCGGGCCCAGGTCGCCCAAGCGCTGAGGGAGGAGTTCTCCGCAGGCGTGCTGCCCGACGGGCGGCTCGGGTACTTCCACCCCGACCGGTGGAGCTTCGGCGAGGGCGTCCACATCAGCCGGGTCCTCGCCGCCGCTCAGGCGGTGCCCGGGGTCTCATCCGCCGAGGTCACCGGCCTGGTCCGGCAGGGCGAGCCGGACCAGGGCGCGCTGGCGCAGGGCGTCCTGCCGATGGGCCCGCGCGAGGTCGTCGTCCTGGACACCACCCGGCCGCGCAATGGCCGGATCACCGTCATCGCGGGAGGCGGCCGATGAGGAACTGCACCTGCGGCTGCTGCGCGGGCGCCGGCTCGCGGACCCAGCCGACCCCGCCGACCGCCAACCCGCCCGGCCTGCCCGGGCTGCGGCTGCGCGTCGGCACCCACCCCACCTTCCTGACCGCCATGCTCGACCGGCTCGCCGCAGCCGACCTGCCCGGAGTCGCCGGGCTTACCACCCGCGCGCCGGACGACCCGGCGATCGCACTCTGCGACGCCTGGGCCGCCGTCGCCGACGTGCTGACCTTCTACCAGGAGCGGATCGGCAACGAGGGTTACCTCCGCACCGCGACCGAGGCCCGCTCGGTGCACGAGCTGACCCAGCTCGTCGGCTACCGCCCCCGGCCGGGCGTCGCGGCCGGCACCCACCTGTCGTTCACCCTGGAGGCCGGGCACACGGAGGTGATCCCGGCCGGCACCAAGGTGCAGAGCCTGCCGGGCCCCGGCGAGCTGGCCCAGGCGTACGAGACCAGCGCCCCGCTGTCCGCACTGGCCGCCGCCAACCGCCTCCCGGTCAGGACCACCCGCCCGCAGTTGATCACCGTGGACAACGTCGGCTTCCTTCCCGAGCTGTGGCTCGACGGCATCGCCACCCGCCTCCGGGTCAACGACCTGCTGCTCATCCGGGTCGAGGGCCACATCGAGGGCAGCGAGGACGTCCGCTACGAGCCGCGGCGCGTCAGTGCCGTCGAGGAGGACGTGGAGCACCTGCGCACTCGGGTCGCCCTCGCCGGCGGCTACGAGCCGGAGCCGCCCGCGTGGCAGCAGGTCGGCGATCTGGAGCAGCTGGTCGACCTGTTCACCACCCGGCCCGAGGACGAGGCGCCCGATGTCCCGCCCCCGGGGAAGGCGTCAGCCGACTCCCGGCTCAGGCTGGCCGAGCTCCTCCACCCCGAGCTCGCCGGTGCCCTGCACACCGCCTGGGCTGGGTCCACCGTCACAGGCCCGCCGACCGTCGAGGTCTACGCGCTGCGCGTGGCCGCACCGCTGTTCGGGCACAACGCGCCGCGGAAGCCCACCTATAAGGACGCCCGGCCAGAGCCCATGGAGAAGTGGCTCGACTGGGACGAGCAGGAGGGCGCGAGCGCGAGCCGTTCCAAGAGGCTGCCGCTGCCGGAGACGCCGGGCGCCATCTACCTCGACAGCCCCTACCAGGACATCCGCAGCGGCACCCTCGCCGTGGTCGCCGTGTCGAAGACCGGCCAGCAGAGCAGCCGTCGGAACGCTCCGGACGAGGAGACGTTCACGGTACTCGGCAGCGACCCTGACACCCCGCTCACCGCCGACCTGATGGCCAGATCGGCCTACGGCCTGGCGAACAGGGCCACGAGGATCACCCTCGGCGCGGACGGCGAATGGCCCGTCCCGAAGACGATGGACGATCTGCGCCGCATCACCGTCCACGCCGCCCCCGAGCTGCTCCCGCTGGCCGACCTCCCGATCACCGAACCGGTGCAGGGAGGCGTCCTCGAACTCGCCGGGCTGATCGACGGCCTGGAGTCCGGACGCCTGCTGGTCGTCTCCGGGGAGCGGACCGACCTCCCGGGAGTCGCCGGAGTCACCGCCTCCGAGCTGGCCCAGGTCGCCGAGGTGCGCCAGGGGACGGCGGCCCGCCACATCCAGAGCCTCGGCATCACCGCCTCCGAGGAGGGCGAGAAGAACCACAGCTTCCTGCTGCTCGAACAGCCGCTGACACACCGCTACCGCCGCGACACCGTCACCGTCCACGGAAACGTTGTGCACGCCACGCACGGCGAGACCCGCACCGAGGTGCTCGGCAGCGGCGACGCCTCCCTCGCGCACCAGCGCTTCACCCTGCGCAGCGGCCCGCTCACCTACGTCTCCGCCCCGACACCCACCGGCGTCGAGAGCACCCTCCAGCTGACCGTGGACGCTGTACGCTGGCCGGAACGCCCGTGGTTCCTCGGCCTCGGCCCGGACGACCGCGGGTACGTCACCGAGACGGACGAGCACGCCGGCACATCCCTCATCTTCCCCGACGGAACATCGGGCCGCCGCCTCCCGACCGGCAGCGAGAACATCCGCGCCCGATACCGGACGGGGATCGGCAGATCCGGCAACACCGGTACGGGCCGGATCACCCTGCTGGCCACCAAGCCGCTCGGCGTCCGAGACGTCGTCAACCCGCTGCCCGCCACCGGGGGCACCGACCCCGAACGACCGGACCAGGCCAGGGTCGGCGCGCCACTGCCGCTGAAGACCCTCGACCGGCTGGTCTCCCTGAGCGACTACGCCGACTTCGCCCGCGCCTTCGCCGGGGTCGGCAAGGCCGCCGCAGACCGGCTGGCCGACGGCCGGGGCGGCCTGATCGCGGTCACCGTCACCGGCGTGGACGGCGCGCTGCTGCTCCCCGACTCCGACGTGATCGGCAACCTGCGCACCGCGCTGCGCCGTTTCGGCGACCCGGCCGTGCGGATCCGTGTGCTGCCGGCCGAGCGGTTGGTCATCTCGGTGGGCGCACGGGTGAGGCTGCTCCCCGACTACCAGTGGGCGAGCGTCGCGCCGGTGCTCAGGGCTGCCCTGTCGGACGCCTTCGGGCCCGTCCGGCGCGACCTGGCGCAGAACCTCGTGCTCTCCGAGGTGGTGGCTGTCCTCCAGGCCGTCCCCGGCGTGCACTCCTGCCGCGATCTCAGGCTGGCGTCCGTACCACCGGGAGAGCCCGTCCCACCCGACGCGCACCCGGGCCCCTGGCTGCCGGCCCTCGGCGCCCGTCGCACCGACGACGTGCTCCACCCGGCGCAGCAGCTGTGCACGGCCGTCGAGCTGCCCGAACTCCTCGACCTGAAGGAGGATGTCGCATGACTCGCGCGACTCGCGTGACGGAGCCTGGTGCCGGCGCCGCCGAGCCCGACCGGCTGTTCGACCTGCTCCCTCTGGTGCACCGGATGCGCGACGAGGCGGCCGGCCACCCGCTGCGCGACCTGCTACGGGTGATCGCCGAACAGGTGCAGGTGGTCGAGGACGACATCGCCCAGCACTACGACAACTGGTTCGTGGAGACCGCAGAGGACTGGGCGGTGCCGTATCTGGCGGATCTGGTCGGCTGGTCGCCGGTTCCGGACTCCGGCTGGACGGCCGCCGGGGTGTCCGGCCGCGACCTGGCCCGCCGGTCGGCGCTGGCACCCCGCCAGGACGTCGCCAACACCCTGCGCCACCGGCGTCGCAAGGGGACGAAGGCACTGCTCGAAGACCTGGCGTGGGACGTCGCCGCGCTGCCGGGCCATGCCGTCGAGGCCTACCGGTTGCTCGCCCGGCACCAGCAGCTGAACCACCTTCAGCCCGGCCGGGCCAGGACGGCCGAGCTGCGCGACGCTGCGCTGCTCGCCGGGATCGACGGACCGTTCGACCGCGCGGCACACAGCGTCGACGTCCGCCGGGCCGGCTCGCACCGCACGGGAGGCCTGCACAACATCCCCGAGGTCGGCCTCTACGTCTGGCGCCTGCACGCCTACCCGGTGACGCACACCCAGGCGGGCCAGGTCGAGCGGGTCGGGCGGTGGGCGTTCACCTTCGACCCGATGGGATTCGACGTCCAGCTGTTCGGCCGTGGCGCGGACGGCGACCGCAGACGCCACCCGCAGGAGCCCGTGGATGTGCCCGCACCGATCGACCGACATGCCCTCGGCCTGCTGGGCCGGGCCTCTCCGCAGTACTACGGCGAGGGGAGGTCCCTGGTGATCCACGCTCCCGACTGGCCCAAGCCCGGGCAGGGCCGGCCGGTGCCCCCGGAGCGGGTGATCACGGCCGACCTCAGCGACTGGGACTCCTACCGGCCGCTCCCGGGCACGGTCGCCGTCGACCCGGTGCTCGGGCGGATGCTCTTCCCCCGCCGCACCCCGCCGCACCACGTCCGCGTCGGCTACCACTACGGCTTCAGCGCCGACCTGGGCGGCGGGGAGTACCAGCGGCCGCTGCCCGAACCGCCCGAGGCCGACACCTACCGGATCCACCTCGACGACCTCACCGACCCCGACGCCCTGCTGGCCGAGATCCGGCAAGGGGCAGGTGCAGAGTCCGCGCTGATCCGGCGTCACTGGTCGGGCGAGGAGACCGACCCGGCGCTGGTCGGAGCCCTCAACGACGCGATGGCGGACGAGGCCCTCTACGAGCTCGCCCATCCGGGGCAGCCGGTTCCGGCCGGCGCCCCGCTGCTGGTGGCCGACCGTCGCCACCTGGAGCAGCTCTGGCCGTCCTGGATCAATCCCGCCCGGTGGTACCGGGGCGTCGCCTCGGCCGCGGAGTTCCGGGCCGCTCTGCACGACTGGGAGCATCAGAAGCCGCGCTACGCGGTCATCGAGATCACCCGTAGCGAGGTCCTCGGGATCAGCGCCGAGCTGACCCTGAGACAGCATCAGCACCTGCTGATCCGTGCCGCCGAGCGCACCCGTCCCGTGCTCTGGCTGGCCGACCGCCACGCCGACGGGCCCGACTCACTCTCCGTCAGGCTGGCACGGGGCAGTCGGCTGACCCTGGACGGCCTGGTCGTGGGCGGACGGGCCGTCCACCTCTCCGGCCACGGCCACGATGTCGACCACGACACCGACCGTGGCGAGGGTCACGACACCGACCGTGGCGAGGGTCACGACACCGACCACGGTGACGGTCGCGGCACCGGCCACCCGCGCGAGTGCTGTGCACCGGCCCGGGTGGTCATCCGGCACTGCACGCTCGTCCCCGGTTGGGCGCCCCGACCCGGGTGCGACACCGAGCGGCCGGCCCCGCCCTCGATCGAGCTGGCCGCGCTGCCCGGAGCGGAGGTGGAGATCAGCCACTCGATCGTGGGCCCGGTGCAGATCGAGGCCGGCCCGGCGCGCGGCGAGCCGCTGCGGCTGTCCGTGAGCGACTCCGTCCTCGACGCCACCCACCCCTTCATGGAGGCGGTCGGAGCCGGCGGCCCCGCCGTGGCCCGAGCGGTCCTGGACATCGCCCGCACGACCGTCCTAGGCACCGTCCAGGTGCACGCCATCGACCGCGGCGAGAACACGATCTTCGTCGGCGAGGTCAAGGCGGCCCGAAGGTCGCGAGGCTGCCTGCGCTTCTGCTGGGTGCCGACCGGCTCGCGGACGCCCGGACGGTTCCACTGCCAACCGGACACCGCCCTGGCCGCCCTCGGTGCCTCGCCGCCCCCGAACCTGGTCGCAGAGACCGAGCGGCGGCTCCGGCCGCGCTTCACCTCGGTCCGCTATCCCGGACCGGCGTACGCCCAACTCGCGTCCGACTGCCCCGACGAGATCCGCACCGGCGCGGACGACGGCTCCGAGCTCGGTGCGTTCCACGACCTCTACCTGCCTCAGCGGCTGACCGCCCTGCGCACCCGCGTTGCCGAGTACGTCCCGGCCGGTCTGGACGCCGCCATCATCCCCGTGAACTGACCTGTGTCCCTGTGACAGTGAGGACTCGCATGCACGCCGACGTCGAGCGGTTCAGCTTCGATCAGCGCAAGCACTTCCTGCGCGTGATCCAGCAACAGGGCAGAGTGACACTTCCCGCCGACGGCAACGAGCAGGTCGCCATCCTGCTCCACCACCTCCAGGCGCTCGCCGAGGACCTCATCGGCCCGTACGGCACCCCGTCCCCGGACGGCACGGCACCCGGGCCGGCCTTCAAGATCGACCTGCCGCAGGCCGGTGAGGAGGACGGGGTCCTGCGGATCGGCCGAGGCCGGTACTGGGTGCACGGGCGGGCCTGCGAGAACGACGCCGAGAACCTTCTCCTCACCGCCCAGCCCGACCTCCCCACCACGGGCGCGCCGAACGACGGCACGTACCTCGCCTACCTCGACGTCTGGGAGCGGCACATCTCGGCCGCCGAGGACGACACCGTCCGCGAGGTCGCTCTCGGCGGCCCCGACACCTGCAGCCGGACCCGCCTGGTCTGGCAGGTCCGGCTCACCGACAGCGCGCCGCCCGGCCGACAGGTCGACGCCACCGACGTCGCCGCCCACTGGAGCGACTGGGAGGCCTTCCTGCAGCCGGCCGATCGCGGCCTGCTCGCGGCTCGCGCCAACCGCGGCACCGGCCCGCTGGAGCCGTGTGTCGCCGACCCGACGGCCGGCTACCTCGGGCCCGAGAACCAGCTCTACCGGGTCCAGATCCACCGTGGCTCCGACGACATCGGTGACCCGACCTTCACCTGGTCGCGCGACAACGGCTCCGTCGTGCACCCGCTGCTCCGCCTCGCCGGAACCTCCGCCGTCCTGCGCGACCCGCCCAGGGACAAGCGCACCGCCCTGGCGGTCGGCAGCCTGGTCGAGGTGGTCGACGACCACAGCACCCTGCTGGGCCGGCCCGGCCCGCTGGCCCGCGTCACCGACATCGACGACGAGGGCGAGGACTACGTGGTCCACCTCAGCACCGACGCCGGCATCATCGAGGCCGACCGCCGCCCCATGCTCCGCCGCTGGGACCACCCCGACGTCGACGGCGGGGGCGAGGTCCCCCAGCGCGCCGACGACGACGCGCTGCGCGTCGCCACGCCGAACGAGACCGGCTGGCTGACGCTGGAGGACGGCATCCAGATCCGCTTCCAGTCCCCGTCTCAGTCCGGCGTGCGCTACCGCACCGGCGACTACTGGACCTTCCCGGCCCGCACGGCCACCGGCGACATCACCTGGCCCCAGGACACCACCGGCCCCGCCGACGTCCCGCCCCACGGCATCGATCACGTCTACGCCCCCCTCGCCGTCGTCGTCATCACCGGCGGCAAGGCCACCACGGTGAACGACCTCCGCGTCGGCTTCAGCTCGGTCAGGGTGCCGTGAGCAGCTCTGGTCCTCGGCAGGACCGAGGGTCGTTCGGGCCAAGCGATGTGACGTGCTGTTCGGAGTGAAGGGAGGGAACACGATGTGGAGCCGGCCGCGCGGGCTTGCGAGACGCGCGCAGAACCTTCCGGAGAGCGGTGCTCCGCCGCAGCACCACCCTGCACCGGCTGGAAGGCACGGCCCGTTCCCGGATGAGCTCCTGGACCGGTACACCACGTCTGGCCCCGCCGCCCCCGGGACGGGGACCGCGGCACCGGGGGCGGCCCTGCCCGCGGCCCTTCGGAGCCGGATGGAGTCGGCGCTGGGCGGGGACTTCAGCAGGGTCCGCGTGCACAGCGCCGGCCAAGGGCCACAGGAGCTCGGTGCCCGCGCTTGGGCGCTCGGCGACCGCATCACCTTCGCCCGTGGCGAGTACCGGCCGGGTACGCGTGAGGGTGATGCACTCCTCGCACACGAACTCACCCACACACTCCAGCAGGAGGGGTCTCCTGATACAGGAACAGTCTCGGAGGCTGAGCACCCACTCCTGGAACACGAGGCGCACCTGTCGGCCGCGGCCGCCGGCTCCGCCTCGCAGGCCGGGAGGATCTCGCGGCTGGCCGGCCGGCGGGTCCAGCGGCACAAGCCGGGAGAAGCCCTTTCGGTGGTGCCTTCCTTGGCCGACAGCGATCGGACCCGCCGCTGGTTCGACCCAGCGGACAGGCAGGTCAAGCCGGTCTGGACACCGGAGGCCGGATACGTACGAAATCCCTCGGCCGCGAAGCTCTCCACCGTGGTGGTCAAGGGCAGGCTGGGCCGCGGCTTCGAAAACGGGACCTTCATGTACGCCGTGGACAAGAACGGCGATGTCTGGATCGGAAAGCGACTCGCCGAGCCGGGTGCCGGGCCAGGCAGGGCAACCGGCCTGCCGCATCCGGCACTGATCGGCGGGAAGGACCCGGTCGTCCTCGCAGCCGGGGAGACCGAGGTCCGTGGCGGGCGTATCTACCGGATCGACAACCAGTCGGGCCACTTTCAGCCGCCGCGATCCTCCCTGGGCACGAGTATCAAGGAGTTCTTCAAGCTGCCCACCTCGGCTTTCCACCCGGAATTCGCCGCGGAGTCGGTGCACTTCGGGCCCGGTGGGGTGCGGACCACACGCTCGTTCCGGTCACTGGACATGCTCAGGCTGCGCCTGCGCGACTTCAAGGGGGCGCTCAAGCTGCTGAGGCCGCGCGCCATCGCCGGCCGCCTGCGCAGCCGCAGCTTCCGAGCGGGCGCGAAGACCCTCGGTGCCCTGGTGGCGATGCTCGTGCTGCAGTACCTGATGAGCAAGCTGATGGAGTCGCTGACCGAGAAGTTCATCGAGCAGCAGATCCGGGACCTGGCGCCCAAGGTCGAGTCCGGGCTGGCCGCCAAGGGCGACCAGCTCGATGCGCTGCTCCTCGAGGATTCGGATGCCGATTTCTACATCAATGTGCAGTTCACGATCCAGACCACGGACATTCCCGTTCCCGACGACTACTCCACGATCACGAGCATGCCACTGGTGGACCTGGGTGAGATGGGATTCAGCCGGCAGCCCTGGGACGCAACCCCCGTGGAGAGCACGCAGCTGAACTGCGGCACGACGTCCCACACCACGGTGTTCACCGTCAGTGAGCCTTTCTCGCCAAGGGATCTGTTGGCACCGGGCAGCGAGGCGCCAGCTGTCGACACGGCACCGTCGAAGGAATGACACAGGTGTCCGGGAGGACCTTTCCATGACAGACGACGCGGTGATCCGAGCCCTGGAGCAGGAGCGTCCCGACGAGCCCGAGGCGGTCCGTCTGGGCCGGCTTCTCGATGCGCTGCCACCCGGACGGGCACCGTCACCGAAGGCGATCGACATCCTCTCCCACGCACTGCGGGGCGGCCTCGGGGACGAGCACCAGCGCCTCGACAGGGACCGCCAAGCCCATGTGGCCTTCTGGCGGGAACTCAGCGACCGCTTCCCCATCGCGCCACGCCTGCGGGGCATCTACGCCGATACCCTGCTGCTGACCGGGGATCCGGGCGGGGCGAGGCAGCAGTTCCTGGCCGCGTTCACCGCTGACCCCCTGCTGCTCTACGGGTTCGGCGGCGAGCTCCGGGACCTCTTTCAGCTGGCCGGCGGTGGGGAGTGGGCGGCCTACCGCGCTCTGGTGATCAAGGCAGCCGAGATCGACGACCCGGTGGGGAATCGGGACTACGTCGCTGAACAGCAGTCAGCCCTGCTGGCCGACCTCCGGCAGGAGCCGGACCTGGTGCCCGCCGTGCTGAGAATCCTGCAGGGGACGAGCAGGCCGAATTCCTCCTCCGACGAGTCGCCGTGACCGCTGAGCGTCGGATCGCCCGGGCCACCCGGTTGGTCGGGCAACCCGGGCAGGTTGTGCCACGCGCCATGCTCGACCGGGTGAACGCGCTCCTCGACGCGTCCACGGGGATGCAGATCCGGTTCGGGCCGCACCGGCTCGGATCCTGGGAGACGTGCCTCGTCGGAGGCTTCGTGGCGGGCACTGCCGTCTGGGTGTCTGCGGGCCTGGCCGTGGAGTTGCCGGTGGGGCTCCTTGCCGCGCTCCCGGCATGCTGGGCGGCTGCGTTCCTGGCGGTCCGGTTCCGGATGCTGCGGACCGGCGTGATCAGGCTGGTCTGGCACAGGCATGCGCTGGTCGGGGTGTCGCTGGCGGTGGCAACCGCGGTGCTGACTTCGGCCGAGGTGCACGAAGTCCTTGATGTGTGGTCGACGGGTTGCGCGGTGGGGCTGGCCATCGGCCGGCTCGGCTGTCATCGCAGTGGCTGCTGCCTCGGCCGCGCTGCGCTCATCGGCCCGCGCTATCAGTGGCTCGGTGGCCGCGAGAGGCACCTGCCGCTCCAGTTGGCCGAGGCACTGTGGTGCCTTGTGCTTGCAGTGGCCGGTGGGGCACTCCTGCGCGCCGCTCCGGCCGGGACGGCGGCTTCCGTGGTGGCCGGCGGTTACACGGTGGTGCGGGTGCCGCTTCATCGACTGCGCGCGCCGCTGGCCCGGGGTGGTCGCAGGCGGAAGCGCCGACACCGCGTTATCGATGGGTCGTCAGAGTCCTTCTGAGATGTGGAGACAGGCGCTCAGTCATCGCTTTTTGGAAGCTGGGACCGAGCGCCTCTACCCCCAGTGGCCGGGTGTCGAGGAGCGGGCGCTGCCCGAAACGGGCTCCGACCAGCACTTCAGGTACCGCTACCGCGGTCTGTGCCTGCTGGCCCACTCCAACAACCGGATATTCGTGCCTGGCCTTCGCGTTCTCACGTGACTCCGAACGGCCCCTTTCCCGGCAGTGCCGCGGTGTACCGTGGTCACCGATGACGGTGAGTCAAAAACTGGGGTGGGTATGGCGAGCGGCGGCATTCGCTACCGGGCCGAGCGGATCTCGCTGGCCCTCATGGCCACCTCGGGCATCGCGGTCCTGATCGCCGACCTCCTCGGGTGGCTCGACAAGGTGGCTCCCGGTGGCGCGCTCCCGAAGATCACGTTGCTCATTCTGAGCACGGTCACCGTGTTCCTCCTGCTGGAGGTCGACCGCCTGAAGGTGCTCGACCATGTCGATGCTCAGATTTCCAAGCTCGACATCGACGCCCTTGCGCACCAACTCAAGGAGGAGCACTACGGCGGAGTGGTCCAGGTGCACCGGCGCTTTCCCGACGACACGTTCACCGGGTTCGTGGAGGGCGCGAGCAACGAGGTGGCCATTCTGCAGACCTGGATACCCAACCTGGACCTGCTCGACGTCGCGTTGCGGAAGGCGCTCATCGACCGGCGGGTGCAGCGGATTCGCATCCTGCTGCTGCACCCCTCCTCGCCCGTGGCGCGGCTGCGCGACGAGGCGTTGCGCACCGTACGGGATCCCGCCCTCGACGAGGATGTGACGGCCAGCGTCCAACGCTCGCTGTCCATCCTGGAATCCATCTTCCGCGAGGTACCGCGGGAGGACCGGGTAAGGCTCCAGGTGAGGGTGTACAACTCCCTTCCGTCGATCGCCGTGTACAAGGCCGACCAGCACTATCTGGTCAGCTCCTTCCTGCACGGCCAGCTCGCCATCCGCTCCACCCAGATCGAGATCGACGGCAGTGACACTCCCATGGGCCGACAGGTCCAACGGGAACTGGACATGCTGTGGGAGATCGGCCGCGAGGTGGATCTCGGTGACTGGCGCGCATCGGTCAGCACCATCAACCTGTGATCGAAGGAAGAGAAATGGCGACCACGCGAGAACTGGACGCGTTCGAGGACGGACTGATCGAGGGGTTCGCGCAGCATCCCGTCCTCGCGAACGTCAATCTGCTCCCGGACGACGACTTCGCTGCCATCCTGCTCCAGCGCCGCTTCGTGTCGCTCGCCTTCACCCCGTCCTACGACCTCGCGATCGACCTGTTGAACGATGAGGCCGGGCGGCGGATCGCACGGGTCATCCTGCGCGAGGAGTACCCGGACAGCAACGGGCACACGCCTTCGCACCGCGAGGACATGACGCACGATCTGCTCCAGCTCGGTATCTCCCGGAGGGCCCTGGTCGGAACGAGGCCGACGGCGGCGACGAAGAAGGCCATCGGCGACACCCTCGAGCTGATCGCCGATTCGGGCGCCCACGACAACGCCGACCTGCGACTGTTGACCCTCCTCCGCTTCTGGGGCGAGGTCCTGGTCTCCGTCGAGTACGGGCGGCTGTGGGAGCGGATCGGGCCCGTGCTGACGCGCGACGGCGGGAACCGCTCACGCTTCTACTACCCGCACCTCGTCCACGACGCCAAGGCGCACCCGCTCGCGGCCGTGTCGCTGCTGTCCTCCACCCACTCCGATCGCCTCGCCATGCGGTTGAGCGAGCTCCTGGCCCGTGAGGAGTCGACCGACTGCTTCAAGGAGACCGAGGAGCGGGCCCTTCAGCTCAAGGCGAGCTTCTACGACCAGTTCCTGCCGGCACTGGAACGCGTCGCGGTCTGAAGCGGGCACGGCTCATCCGTGTTCCAGGACCAGCCCGGCGACATGGTCGGCGATCATGTCGAGGATCTCCGCTGCCGCTTCCTCGTCGCCGAGCACGAGGAAGTTCAGCGTCAGCCCGTCCGTCATCGCGGCCAGGTAGCGGGCCAGTACGCGGTCCGGGACACGGAGTTCGAAGCCCGCGCTGCGGCGGAGCTGTTCGAGGAGTTCGGTGTAGGCGGCGGAGTACAGCTCGTACTGCCGCTGTGCCAGCTGCTCGAACCCGGGCCGGCGCAGGGCGTACTGCGTGAGTTCGTACGTGAGCATGTGCTCGCCGGGATTGGCGGCCACGTGGTCCCAGTAGGCCTGGAAACCGGCCCTGACGGTCTCCCGCAGGGTGGTTCTGGGCCGGATCGCCTCCTTCACCAGCGTGACGGAGTGGTCGGTGATCGTCGCGATGACGGACTCGAGCAGGGCCTGCTTGGAGTCGAAGCAGTAGTGGAAGACGCTCAGCGACACGCCGGCCTCGGCGGCGATCGACCGGGTCGTCGTCCTGGCGACACCGTCGCGGGTCATCGCGCGGATCGCGGCCTCGGTCAGCTGCCGGCGCCGCTCGGCCGACGGCATCCGTGCCATGGGGGTTCCTCTCGCTCTCGGGCCGGGGGCCAGGTCGGCGGGCGGATCGGGAGAAGCCTCCGCCCGCCGACACCGTGACGCCCGTCAGGTGCTGTAGACACCGACCTCGTGGAGCGAGTAGCCCCAGTTGGTGCCGCGCTGCAGCCCGTGGATGCGGACATGGCGGGCCGGGACGCCGGCGAACCGCGCGGTGTCCAGACCGCCGTCACCGGTGGTGGTGGACCATACGGACTGCCAGTTCGTGCCGTCGGTGGAGACCTCGATGCGGTACGCCTTCCCGTAGGCGCGCTCCCAGTCCAGGGTGACGCGCCCGACCAGACTGGTGGACCCGAGGTCGATCCGGAGCCACTGGTCGTCACTCCAGCCGCTGGCCCAGCGGGTGCCCGTGTTGCCGTCCACGGCCCGGCCGGGCGCGTAGCTCGTGAACGGGTTCCACTCCGAGGAACTGGCCGAGGCGGAGGAGCCTGCGGCGAGGTTCACCCCCGCCTTGTGGTGCTCGGACGCGCCCCAGGTGTCGAGGTAGGACTCGGCGCCCCGGAAGAGGTCGTCCACGACACCCTGGCCGCCGACCAGCCGGATGTCCTCGATCCAGTCCGGGACCAGGCCGTAGTGCGCGGCGCCGTCGGTGTTGATGTCCCAGGTGCGCTCGCCGGTGGTCTGGCGGTCGATGAGGGAGCCGCCGTCGGCGCTGCGGAAGGGGTAACGCACCGGGTTCGGGGTGTCCGCACCGCGGGGGCCCGGCCAGCCGCCGACACCGTTCATGTCGGTGCCGTAGCCGTAGCCGACGTGGTACTTGTCGCGCAGCGCGTCCGTGCGCTTCGCCTCCGCGCTGAACCCCTCGGCGCCGTTCATGTACTGGGCGACGAAGCCGCCGAGCCGGTAGACCCGCTCGGTCCAGTCGAGGTCCATCCAGCTGTGCGAGGAGATCACGCCCGGGTACGACTCGGACTCCAGGATGTCGAAGGCCCGGCCCGCCGCCTTGACGCTCATGTGGTCGACCTCGAGCATCATCTTGCGCTTCATCATGCCGCGCACGGCGTACTCGCCGAGCTCCGTGAGGCCGCGGGTGTTGCACTGCGCGTCCGCGGCGTACGACGGGACCGCCACGCCCTGGGGCAGCTCCTTCTGCGCCGCCGGCGCCGGCGCGATGCCGATGGGGTTGTCGTGCTGCGGTCCGGCGCAGCGCTCCGTCTTCCAGAAGGTGCCGGTCGACAGGAACTGGCCGACGTTGATCGCCGTGCCGAGGGCGCCCTCGTCGAAGCGGACCCCGCACAGTGCGTTGTCGAACTTGTGGCACAGGAACATGCTGCGCACACCCAGCCGGTGCAACTCGTCCAGACCGCGGTCGATGTCGTCCCTGCTGCACTGCGCGATGTCCAGGATCTGCTTGCAGCCGAACGGTTCGGAGGTCTCCACCCCCAGGACGACGGCCAGCTTGCCCTGCTGGACGACCTCGCGGGCCTGCGCGGAATCGGTGACGATCCTGAACCAGCCCTTGCCCGGGCCGCCGTACATCTTGTCGATGTAGGCCTGCATGTCGTACGTCTTCTGCGCCTCGAGGCGGATGGCGGTCATCTCGTCGCAGCCGCGGTCCTTGAAGAAGTAGACCGAGCAGATCACACCGTTGGTGACCAGGTCGTTGACGAGTACCCGCTGGCCGCCGCGCCAGGCCCGTTCGACCCAGGCGTAGTAACTCTGCTGGTGGGTCAGTGAGTCGTGGGCCGGCCAGTCCTTGAACGTCGGCCAGCCGACAGGGTCGTGCCTGCCGTCGCCGCCGTGGGTGATGTAGTCGAAGATCGCGAGCGTGCCGTCGGGGTAGTGCTCGGGACAGTCCTTGAGCGCGTCGGCAATCCCGAGTTCGGAGAACGGCTTGCCGCAGATGAGCCGGCCGCCGAAGCCCTCGTTGGCCATCAGGTGGGTGTGCGCGTCGACGAAGCCCCGCACCTGTCCCTGGGAGTCGGTCCCCTTGAAGGGCTCACCAGTGACATTGATCTGCGAGTCGGGCGTGGGCCGCGCGGTCGGGTTCCACCAGCCGTCCTCGCCCGAGACCGAGGCCGAGGCTCCGGGCGGGGGTGCGGCGAGCACCATGGCCACCAGGGTGAGGAGTAACGACAGGATCGTGATGAGTCTGCGTCTGCTGTACGCGTGTTGAGTCATGGTCACCACTCATGTCTTCGGTGCGCGGATGACGCGGTCGAAGACCCGGACCGTCGGGGGCATGACCACCCCGTCCGGTCGACTGTCATGTCCCGCGTTCTCGATGTGACGAGAATCGCCACTGTTGGAATCGGAGTCAATAGTCCCGGACAGATGACCTGATGAGCCGTCAAGGACGCCCGGCGCGGCCATGCGTGATAGCCGTCCGGGCCCGCAGCCTGCTGCCGGCCCGGGGAGCATCGTTCGACCTGCGTGTGGCCGGTCGGGGAAGTCGGCGCGCGCCTATGAGTCGAACACGACGGTGACCGGCGCATGGTCGGTTTCGGAAGAAAGGTTCACCCGCGCCGGTCGAGGGTGGCAGGCGGATCGCGGTGGCAGCTGCATTTTCACGAGTTGGCAGGCAGCACGGCGAGGGCGTCGATCTCGATGCGGAAGGCGCGTCACGGCCCTCGAACTCGAGCCCGGGGGTGTCGTCCTGCAGGTCCTTGGCGGCTCACCTGGAGACCTCCACCACACTGGAGGTCGTCGCCGCGAGAAGGCCGGCCGACCGTCAACCACGCTCGTGGTCAATGCAGCTGGCGGGCCCAGGCGGACTTCAGGTGGTGGGCGGTCAGGGCGTCCAGGTAGCCCGTACCGCCGGTGACATAGAGGCTGACGCCGGTGCTGGTGGGGTCGGGGAAGATCTGATCGGTGAGGACGAGGGTACCGTCGCCCGCGTACACCTCGACCGAGGACGTGTCGACCAACAGGCGCAGGTTGAGACGGCCCTTCCCGTCCAGCGGCAGTGCCGCGCGGTGGACGGCGGCGAAGGTCGCGTCGAACGCCGCGTTGCCCGAGCGGGTGCGGTCGATGTACAGCTCGCCGGTGCCGGTGTCGTAGCCGATCCTGGTCTGCTGCCCGTTGCCGACGTGGACGGCGATGCCGAAGTCCCTTGCTGTGCCGGCCCGGAGGCGGACGTCCAGGTCGAGGGTCGATCCGGTCAGGGCGAGCGGGAGGGTGGTGTCGCGCAGCGTACGGCCATCAGCTCTCCAGACGCGCCCGTCGTACAGGCGGGTCAGCTCCCCGACCGGGCGCTGGATGAGGGCGGTTCTGCCGTCGACCGTCCGCAGTGCGAGTTCGCGGGGGAAGGTGTCGGCGCCGCGCCAGGTGCCGGTGGGGATGGACTCGCCGTAGGCCCAGTTGTTCATCCAGGCGAGCATCACGCGCCGGCCGCCCGGCACGCCGTTGAAACTGGTGGCGGCGTAGAAGTCGGCACCGTGGTCGAGCCAGTGGGCGCGCTCGACCATGCTCCGGGCCGGGGCGTCGGCGAGAGCGAACTGATCGGCGAGGATGTGGCCCCATCCGCCGGTACCGTGGTCGGTGATCTGCACCTGGACCTGTCGCCCCATGAGGTCGGCGAGGTCCCAAGCCGTCCAGTCGAGGGCTTCGCTGTCGGTGCCGGTGACGCTGCGCACCACCTGGCCGTCGACGAGCAGATTGACCGCCGCCTGCCGGTCCTTGGGCCGGGCGGCCTGATCGGCGAGCCCGATGTGGTCGACGATGACGTGGCCCCACCCTCCCGTCGCATTGTCGACCGCCTCGACGGTGGCGGTACGTCCGGCGAACTCCGTGACGTCCCACGCGGTCCAGTCCATCACGCCGCTGTTGCGACCGGTGGCACTGCGCACCACCCGTCCGTCCACGACCAGGTTGAAGGTCGTCTCGGCGCCGCCCGCCGCGGGGTGGTTGCCGCCCGCGATGAGGAAGTTGAGGTACGGGCGGTCGATGGTGAAGGGGGCGGAGGTGAGGGTACCGGTTGCCGGGTCGCCGCCGGTGGCGTCGGTGAACGTGTCGAGGACACCGCTGCCGAGGCTGCCGTCGAGCTGTTCGAATCGCGGGGTGAGGGCGGTGAACGACCCGGTGCCCGTCCAGCCCGGGCCGAGGTCCGGGCCCTCGAAGTCGGCGATGGTCGTGCCGTCGGGCGGGGAGCCGTCTCCGGCGTCGGCGACGTACGGGTGGTTTCCGCCGCCCACCTGGAAGTTGAGGTAGCGCCGGCTGACAGTGAACGGGGGTGAGAGGAGCTCGCCGGTGGTGGAGTCGCCGTTCAGGAAGGTGTTCACCAGGCCGGGCCCGGTGAAGCCGGAGACCGTCTGCTGGCCGGGGAGGGTGCCGGTCGCGGGCGCGCTGCCGAACGCCGTACCGGTGGCCGTCCATTCGTCGTAGCTGCCGTCGTCGAAGGTGGCCAGCGGGGTGCCGGAGGGCGGGGTGTAGGTGCCGGCCGGGTCGTCGGCCTCGAACTCGGTGCCGTTGAAGTCTCCGATGAAGTACTGGACGGCGGTGGATCGTTGTGGCCCTCCATTGGTGGAGACGGCCAGCACCCACTTGGTGCGGGATGGGTCGTCGTCGACGGCGAGGCGGAACAGGTCCGGGCACTCCCACAGCCCGCCGGTGGAGCCGGCCGGTCCGAAGTCGCTCAGCTTGGTCCAGCTCTTGAGGTCGTGCGAGGAGTAGAAGCGGACCTTGTACTGGTCGGCGAGGACCACGGCCATCAGCCAGCTGCCGGTCTGGTCGTTCCAGAACACCTTGGGATCACGGAAGTTGGCGGATCCGATGTCGAGGACCGGGTTGCCCGGGTACTTGGTCCAGGAGGTCCCGCCGTCCAGCGAATAGGCGAGGGACTGGGCCTGGCGGCCGTCGAGCCTGGAGTGGCTGGTGTAGATCGCGACCAGTGGCGGATTCGCCGCCGTGCCGAGACCGCTGCTGTTGGTGCGGTCGTCGACCACACCGCCGGAGAAGATCATCTCCGTGCCGTCCTGCGGGATGGCGAGCGGTTGCTGCGTCCAGTGCACCAGGTCGGGGCTGGTCGCGTGGCCCCAGGACATGTTGCCCCAGGTGGTGCCCGACGGGTTGTACTGGAAGAACAGGTGGTACGCGTCGCGGTAGTAGATCGGGCCGTTCGGGTCGTTCATCCAGTTCTGTGCGGGCGAGAAGTGGAACTGCGGGCGGTATGTCTCGGTGTACGGCGTCGGCGCGGCGCCGGCGGGGGTGGCGGCGAGCGTTGTAAGGGCGGTGGCGGCGAGGGCGGCAAGCAGCCGGCTAGGGCGGCGGGTGGGGGCGGTTGCCATGGTGGTTCTCCTCGGGGGCGGACATACCCGCTTGGCGGGCGGGCGGGTGGTGGGGTGTCCGTGGGAGCCTGCGGGATGCGCATGGGCGCACGGCGGTGCAGGTGTACCTCGAAGTACGCCCGCATGCAGGAAAGATGTCGTCGTGAGGTGGTGTCATCGATGACATTGACTGCCGAGGATGATGCGGGGAGCCGAGCGATCGCGTCAAGAGGTCGTACCGCACGCGCTCGGCACCCAGTGGATGTCCTGGGGCGGTCGCCCAGTCAGGCGGAGACCGCCGGCTCGTCGCGGAGTTGGTGCGCCCAGGGCGGGTTGGGGCCGGCGACGGAGCAGGTCAGCGCGGCGACCCTGGCGGCGTAGCGGCAGGCGGCGGCGGTGTCGTCCAGGGTCAGCTCGGCCAGGCGGCCGCCGAGCCGGCCGAGTGCGCCGAGCTGGTGCAGCAGGCCGGCGGTGAAGGAGTCGCCGGCACCGATGGTGTCGACCACCTCGGTCCGGGGCGTGGGCACGGTGACCCGCTCGCCGTCGAGCGAGGCGAGGGCGCCGCCGGCGCCGAGGGTGATCACCACCAGCCGGGCACCGGCCAGGTGCCAGGCGTCGCAGGCGCGTTCGGGCGAGACACCGGGCAGCAGCAGCTCCAGGTCGTCCCAGCTCAGCCGGAGGATGTCGGCCAGCGCGCACCAGCGGGCGAGGCGCGCCCGGTAGACGGACGGATCGACCAGCAGGGGGCGGACGTTGGGGTCGATCGAGATGGTCGTTCCGGACCGCACCCGGGCAACCCACTGCTCCACCCGCTCGCCGCCCGGTTCGCGGACCAGGGCGAGCGAGCCGGTGTGCAGGCAGCTCGCGTCGGCGAGCGGCGCGGCAGCGAGTTCGGCGTCGGTCCACTGCCAGTCGGCGGTGCCGTCGGCGTGGAAGTCGTAGCGGGCCTGGCCCAGTTCGTCGAGGGTGGCGATGGCGAGAGTGCTGGGCTCTTCGGCGTCGACGACACCGCTCAGGTCGACTCCGGAGCCGGTGAGGTGCTGCCGGAACAGCCGTCCGAACGGGTCGGCCGAGATCCGTCCGAGGAAGCGGGCCGGGGTGCCGAGCCGGGCCAGGGCGGCGGCGGTGTTGGCGGGGCCGCCGCCGGGCAGGACGCGCAGTGCGAGCTCGCCGGGTCGCTGCTGGGTGGGGTCTGAGAAGGCGTCGGCGACGCACTCGCCGAGGACCGCGACCGGACGTGGGGACATGGGGCACCCTTTCGAGGATTCGGGGGTCGGCACCGCCGACGCCGCACCGTGGGCCGAGCGGGCGCGCTGCGTGCAACTCCTGGGCGAGCGGCGCCGTTTCGGCGGCGTTACCCACTCGTTACGCGTCAAGGGCTTGCCTGCTCTGTGGCGCCGACTCCATCATCCTCGGCAAGCGAATGTCAACGTTGACATCAGTCGACGGCGATACCGAAGCGCAAGTCAGGGAGTCGAGATGTCCCGTACCACCCTCGCCCGTGCCGCCGCCTGTACGGCTCTCGCGGCCCTCACCCTCACCGCCTGCGGCTCCGGTTCCAAGAGCGCGTCCGATGCGGGTTCGGGCGGCACCGTCAAGGTCGGCCTGATCACCAAGACCGACACCAACCCGTTCTTCGTCAAGATGAAGCAGGGCGCGGAGAAGTCCGCCAAGGAGAATGGTGCCCAACTGGTCACCGCAGCAGGCAAGTTCGACGGGCGACAATGCCGGCCAGATCGCCGCGCTGGAGAACATGGTGGCCGGCGGGGTGAAGGGCGTCCTGATCACCCCGAGCGACTCCAAGGCCATCCTGCCCGCGATCAAGAAGGCGCGGGACAAGGGCGTGCTGGTGATCGCCCTGGACAGCCCCACCGAGCCGCAGGACGGCACCGACGCGCTGTTCGCCACCGACAACAAGAAGGCCGGCGTGCTGATCGGCCAGTACGCCAAGGCCGCGATGGCCGGCAAGCCCGTGAAGATCGCCACCCTGGACCTCGCCCCCGGCGTCGCCGTCGGCCAACTCCGCCACGACGGCTTCCTCCAGGGCTTCGGCGTCGCCGAGGGCGCCCCGTCCATCGCCTGCTCGCAGGATACCGGCGGCGACCAGGCCAAGGGCCAGACCGCGATGGAGAACTGCCTTCAGAAGGCCCCCGACATCAACCTCGTCTACACCATCAACGAGCCTGCCGCGCTCGGCGCCTGGACCGCCCTCAAGGCCAAGGGCCGCGAGAAGGACGTGCTGATCGTGTCGGTGGACGGCGGCTGCACCGGCACCCGGGCCGTCAAGGACGGGAAGATCGCCGCGACTTCGCAGCAGTACCCGCTGGTGATGGCCGCCCAGGGCGTCAAGGCGGTGGTCGACTTCGCCAAGGGCGGCACCAAGGCGTCCGGTTACACCGACACCGGCGTCACCCTGATCACCGACAAGCCGCAGACCGGTGTGGACGCCAAGGACACCGCCTTCGGCCTGGAGAACTGCTGGGGCTGACCCGGCAGACCTGATCGGGCGGTCCGGCCCCGACTCCGCCCCGACCGGGGCCGGACCGCCGACCCGTCACCTCCCGTCCCCCCGCTGCACCGGCAAGGACTGAACATGGCCACCACAACCACCGCCCCGTACGCCGACATCCGGCAACCGGCGCTCGCCCGCAGGCTGCTCTCCGCCCCCACCGCCGGACCGCTCGCCGCGCTGGTGCTCGCCTGCGCCTTCTTCTCCCTGAGCACGGACCAGTTCCTGTCCGGCGGCAACTTCTCGCTGATCATCCAGCAGGTGATGGTGGTCGGCACCCTCGCCGTCGGCCAGACGCTGATCATCCTCACCGCCGGAATCGACCTGTCATGCGGCGCCGTGATGGCCTTCGGCTCGATCCTGATGGCCAGGCTGGCCGCCGACGGAACGGTGCCACCGCTGGTCGCGATCGCGCTCGGGCTCGCGGTCTGCGCCGGGTTCGGTCTGGTCAACGGCCTGCTGGTGCAGCTGATTCCGCTGCCGCCGTTCATCGTCACGCTCGGCATGCTGAACGTCGCCTTCGCGCTCACCCACATCTACTCCGACGAGCAAACGGTGTCCAACCTGCCCGGCGCGCTCACCTTCCTCGGCGAGACCTTCCCGCTCGGCGACACAGACGTGACGTACGGGTCGCTCCTCGCCCTCGCCCTGTTCGCCGTCTTCGCCTACGTGTTGAGCAGCACCGCCTGGGGCCGGCACGTCTACGCCCTGGGCAACAGCCAGGAGTCGGCCCGACTCAACGGCATCCGAACCGGGCGCCTCACCGTCGGCATCTACGCCCTGGCGGGGCTGGTCTACGGCCTCGCGGCGCTGTTGCTGGTCTCCCGCACCGGCGTCGGCGACCCGCAGACCGGGCAGACCGACAACCTGGACTCCATCACGGCCGTCGTCCTCGGCGGCACCAGCCTGTTCGGTGGGCGCGGCAGCGTGCTCGGCTCGCTGATCGGAGCCTTGATCGTCGGGGTGTTCCGCAACGGCCTGCAGCTGATGGGTGTCGCCTCGATCTACCAGACCCTGATCACCGGTGTGCTGGTGATCCTCGCCGTGACCATCGACCAGATCTCCCGGAAGAGGGCCCGATGACCACTCCCGTGCTCCAGGCCCGCGGCCTGGTCAAGCGCTACGGCCATGTCACCGCCATCGACGGTGCCGACTTCGACCTGCTGCCCGGCGAGGTGCTCGCCGTGATCGGCGACAACGGCGCGGGGAAGTCCAGCCTGATCAAGGCGCTCACCGGGGCGGTCGCCCCGGACGAGGGCGAGATCCGGCTGAACGGCGAACCGGTGCGCTTCGGCGGACCGCAGGACGCCCGGGCGCACGGCATCGAGACGGTGTACCAGGACCTCGCGGTCGCCGCCTCGATGGACATCGCCGCCAACATGTTCCTCGGCCGTGAGCTGCGCCGCCCCGGCCTGCTCGGGTCCGTCTTCCGTGCGCTGGACCGGAAGCGGATGCGCGAGGAGGCCGCCGCCCACATGGCCGACCTGAAGATCGGGCTGCGATCGCTCACCCAGGCCGTGGAGACGCTCTCCGGCGGCCAGCGGCAGGCCGTCGCGGTCGCCCGCGCGGTGGCCTGGGCGCGCAGTGTGGTGGTGATGGACGAGCCGACCGCCGCCCTCGGCGTCAAGGAGTCGGGGCAGGTGCTGGACCTGATTCGCCGGGTCCGGGACAAGGGCCTGCCGGTGGTCCTGATCAGCCACAACATGCCCCATGTTTTCGAGATCGCCGACCGCATTCATGTGCACCGCCTCGGAAAGAGGGCGGCGCTTATCAAGCCGGGCGACTACTCGATGTCCGAGGTGGTGGCCATCATGACGGGAGCGCTTGCTGTCGACGGGGACACCGGCGGTACTGTCGTGGCGGACGCCGACGCCGCCCGCGCGGCCGGGGTCCGTATGAGCTGACATTCCAGGGCGGCCCGGCACCACCCAGCCGGGCCGCCGCCCGACAGGAACGGTGGTACATGCCCGCGACCCGCCGCCCGACGCTGCACGACGTCGCCCAGGAGGTCGGCGTGAGCGCCAAGACCGTCTCCCGGGTGCTCAACGGCGACGGTCCGACGTCGGCGGCAACACGGGAGAAGGTGCTGGCCGCAGTCGAGCGGCTGGGCTTCCAACCGAACCTGATGGCCCGAAACATCCGAACCGGCGGGCCGGACACCACCATCGGCCTGGTCGTCCCGGACATGGGCAACCCGTTCTTCGGCACAGTGGCCGGCGGCATCGAGAGCGCTGTCCGCGGGCGAGGGCTCACCCTGCTGCTCGGGTCGTCCGGGGACGACCCGGCGCGCGAGCGGGATCTGATTTCCACCTTCCTGGCGCGGCGGGTCAGCGCGCTGATGGTGGCGCCGGCGGTCGGATCCGACCACGCGTACCTGAAGGCCGCGCGGGCCACCGGAGTGCCGGTGCTCTTCCTCGACCGGCCGGCCACCGGTCTCGCCGCCGACTGCGTGGTGAGCTCCAACCGGGACGGCGCCCGCACCGGCGTCGCGCACCTGATCGCATACGGGCACCGGCGGATCGGCTTCATCGGCGACCGCCCGGCCGGGCTGTACACCCGCCGCGAGCGCCTGGCCGGATACCGGGACGCGCTGGCGGCCGCCGGCCTCCCGTACGACCGGGCGCTGGTCGCCGCCGCGCACAGCCAGCAGGACGCGGCCGCCGCCACCGACCGCCTGCTCGGCCTTCCCGACCCGCCGACCGCGCTGTTCGCGGCCAACAACTTCGCCGCGATGGGGACGGTCGTCGCCCTTGCCCAGGCCAAGCGGCGGGAGGTGGCCCTGGTGGCCTTCGACGACATTCCGCTGGCCGACATCCTGGAGCCCCCACTGACCGTGGTCGCCCAGGATCCGGCGGCGATCGGAGCCGCAGCCGGGCGGACCGCGCTCGCACGGCTGGACGGCGACCGCGGCTCGGCGCGCACGACGGTGATCGACACCCGCCTGGTCGTGCGGGGTTCCGGCGAACAGCGGCCGCGCCGCTGAGGCGCACCGCCGGCCGGGGCCCGACGGGGCATGGCTGAGCACTGGGAGCTGACGCCCCTCTACATCTGCGAGTCGCTTTCGGTACGGGCGTTCGGTGCCGCCTGGATCGGCGCGGCGGTCGAGATCGGTGCTCTGGAACGGACCAGGCTGGTGCTCCGGCGGCTCGCGCCAGCCGCGCAACCTGCAGCGGGGCCCACCCGATCACGGGGTGGGGATGAAGGCGTAGGCGGTCAGCTGGCCGGTCCGGGCGCTGTAGATCACCTTGGTGCCGGTGGTGCTGGCGTCCAGGACGACCTGAAGGGGCAGGTTGCCGACCAGGACGTTGGTGGCGAGGTAGTTGGAGTCGCCGCTCCTGACCAGGATGGCGGTCGGGTTGGCGCCGGCGGGGGTGGTGCTCGGGGCGTCGAAGGAGAAGAAGGGAGGACGAGCTCAGCGGCCGTGCCGCGGGCGGAGGAGTCGGCCGCGTCGGGGGCCTCGCCGGGAGCGGTGGCGGGCAGCGCGCTGAGCGGGCCGCCGCGACCGGGGCCGGAACGGTCTTCGCGAAGATGATCTTCCGGTCGGGCCGCGGCGGCACTGTACGTGCCGACCTCGGCTACACACTCAGAGGAAGCGCCAGAGGTGGTCGGCCGTGCCGTTGTCGTCCCACAGGACGACCTGGGCGCCCTGGGAGGTGGACGCCCCGGAGACGCCGAGGACCCGGCCGCTGACGGCGGACTGGATGCGGAAGGTGTCGCCGCCGCCGTGTCGCAGGCGCCAGCGGTGGTCCGCGGCCCCGTTGTCGGTCCACTGGACGATCCTGGAGCCGTTGGCGGTGCCGCCGCCCTCCACGGCGAGGACCTTGCCGCTGTTGGAGTTCTTGAGCCGCAGGTAGCCTCCGGAGTCGACCACCGCGGTCCACAGGTGGTCTGCGGTGCCGTTGTCGCCCCACTGGATCACCAGGGCGCCGTCGGCGGTCGACATGGTCTGCACGCCGAGCAGGAGCCCGCTGCCCACGTTCTGGATGCGCCGGGTGCCGGTCGGGACGAACCACCACCGGCTGGTGGCCGAGCTCGTGTCCGGGACCTGCACGGCGAAGGCGCCTTGCGCGGTGGAGGCGCCGGCGATGCCGAGCAGCTTGCCGCTGTTGGCGTTCCGCAGGCCGTGTGAGCCGTCGGCCGTCTCGACGACGGTCCACCGGTGGTCGGCGGTGCCGTTGTCCGACCACTGGAGCACGGAGGCGTTGTCGGCGGTGGACATGTTCTGCACGCCGAGGACCTTGCCGCTGTTGGCGTTGCGCAGACGCAGCGCGGTGCCGTCGACCACGAGCCCCCAGTCGTGGTCGGCGGTTCCGCTGTCGCCCCACTGGAGGGCGGGCCCACCGTCCGCGGTGGACATGTTCTGCACGCCGAGGACGAGCCCGCTGCCCGCGTTGAGCAGGCGGAATCCGGTGGTGCCCCTGGTGTTCCAGTAGACGGAGTAGTTGAAGCCCTGCGCGTCGTGGAACGGGCCGAGGTTGACGGACGATCCGTTGGCGGTCGCGGTGAAGGCGAGGCCCGTGGTGCCGGTCCGGGTGATCGACGCCGGGTCGAGGACCGGGAGCGCGGCGAGGGCGGTGCTGCCGTAGTTGCCGCACAGGACGACCGGGCCGTAGGTGACCGCGGCGACGTCCGGGTTGTCGTTGGCGGCCCGGAGCGCGACCCGCATGGGCAGCTTGACGGTCACCGTGTCGCCGGAGGCCCAGGAGCGGGTGAGGGTGGCGTAACTGCCCGGCGTGGTGGCGATGTTCTGCACCGTGCCGTTGACGCTCACGGTGGCACCGGACGTCCAGGCCGGAATGCGGATGCGCATCGACCATGTGTCGCCGGCGCTGCCGGTGACCTTGAGCGTGGTGGTGTCCTCCGCGGGGTACGAGGTGGTCTGGGTGACCGTGAGGCCGCGCTCGGCCCAGGTGAGGACCGTGGGCACGAACAGGTTCACGATCAGGGTGGTGCCGTCGCGGAAGTAGACGGAGTCCGCCAGCTTGGTGTTGGACTCCATGCCGGTGCCCTGGCAGCACCAGAAGGAGTCATAGTCGGTGCTCCAGGTGCCGCCGCCCCAGGCCGGGCCGACGCCGCGGCGGCCGCCGGCCTTCAGCGGGGTGAAGTAGGTGATGTGCCCGTGCGGGTCGGCCGGGTTCTGCGCGCCGACGACGTGGTTGAGCAGGGCGCGCTCGTAGAAGTCGAAGTATGCGGCCTGGTTGGGGTCCAACTGCCAGAGCTCACGGGTGAGTTTGAGCATGTTGTACGAGTTGCAGAGCTCGCAGTTGTCGTTGGTCAGCTGGGAGGCGATCGCGTCGGGAGCGCGGAAGTGCTCGGCCTGGCTGTTCCCGCCGATGGCGTAGCTGTGCCTGCTGGTGCAGATCGTCCAGGCCTGGGAGGCGATGGTGTGGTAGCGCGCCGTCCCGCTGGCCCGGTACTCGCGGACGGCTCCGATCCACTTCGGCACCTGGGTGTTGGCGTGCAGGCCGTTCAGCTGGTCCTGGCCGGCGGCCAGCGGGTCGAACACGGCGGCGTGGTCGAAGCGTTCGGCGACCGTCAGCCAGCGCGCGTCCCCGGTCTGCAGGTTGAGGTCGGCCAGCACCTCGTTCATGCCGCCGAACTCGGTGCCCATGAGCGCCTGCATCTGGCTCTGGGTGAGCCTGCCGGTGCGCTGGTCGACCCAGCCGGCCATGGCCAGCAGGACGTCCCGGGCCTGGGTGCTGCCCGTCAGGCGCCACACGTCGAGCAGGCCGGCCATGGTCTTGTGGACGCAGTAGTAGGGGACGTTGCCGTTCTTGAGCGAGCCGGACTCGAGCTGGGCGAAGTCGTTCTCGGGGAAGCCCGAGAGGTAGCCGGCGGAGAACCCCGCGGCGGCGTTGTTGGCCTGGCACTTGGCCAGCTCGGCCACCATGTAGGTGGCCTTGTCGCGGCAGACGGTGTCGCCCGTTCCCGCGTAGGCCTGGGCCCACGCGCTGAGGAAGTGCCCCTGCACGTGGGTGCGGAACGGGAACGATGGGGCGTCCCAACCTCCGGTCGCGGAAGCGGCGTTGGTGGACAGCCGGTGGTTCGCGCGGAAGTTGTACAGCAGGCGGTCGACGTCGACGAAGCGCAGGTACGCCAGGGTGCGGTCCTGGTTGTCGCGCAACCGGCCGGCGGTGAGCCGGACCTGGCCGAGGTCGAACGGCTGCGTCGAGGAGCCGACGGCTTCGGCGGCCTCGGCGGCGGCCGGTGCGAGGCCGAGGCCGACGGCCGGCGCGAGGGCCAGAACGCCGGTCGCCTTGAGCAGGCTTCGGCGGTTCAGGGGAGGGGACGACATCGCGGGATCTGGTCCTTCCGGGTGGGGGAGGAGACCGGCGCCGATCTGTTAGCGCTAACAAAAGTGCTGGGACAGTGGCGGGCCGGCAGGGTGGGTGGCGAGTGCTGGAGGTGGCGTCGAAGGACCGCCGGGGCGCGGAGAGCGCGAAATCCGACGTTTCGAACAGGTGTCACGTTTATAGCCCCGGCGTCTGGATCCCGTCCAGAGGTGCGACAAGGCAGCGTAGTTGGCCCTGTCAGATGTCTTGACGGTCTGTCGGCGGATGGTGATAGTGGGGAGTCGCTTGACGTGGGCCGCTCACCTCCCTCAGGGGCTCGACCTGCCCGCGCTCGCAACCCGCAAATTGTGAGCGCTAACAAAACAGCTCTTCTCCCCACCCGTGCAGGAGCTTCCATGACCTACCGTCGGTTAATCCGCCGTGCCCGGAAGACCGTTCTCGGGGCCGCTCTGACGGCCTCCCTCACCGCCGGTATCCTGACCGGTACGGCCGCCACCTCGCAGGCGGCCACCCAGGGTCCGTGCGACATCTACTCCGCCGGCGGTACGCCCTGTGTCGCGGCGCACAGCACCACGCGGGCGCTGTACGGCTCGTACGGCGGTGCGCTCTACCAGGTCAAGCGCAGTACGGACGGCGCCACGAGGGAGATCGGCGTGCTGAGCGCGGGCGGGTACGCCAACGCCGCCGCGCAGGACGACTTCTGTACCGGCACCAGCTGCGTGATCACGGTCATCTACGACCAGTCGGGCAAGGGCAACCACCTCACCCAGGCGCCCGGCGGCGGTGCGGCCGGCGGGCCGGACAACCTGGCCAACGCGGTCGAGGCCCCGGTCACCGTCGGCGGCCACAAGGCGTACGGCGTCTACGTCGCTCCCGGCACCGGCTACCGCAACAACCACACCAACGGCATCGCCGTCGGCGACCAGCCCGAGGGCATGTACGCGGTCCTGGACGGCACGCACTACAACGGCGGCTGCTGCTTCGACTACGGCAACGCCGAGACCAGCAGCAACGACACCGGCAACGGCCACATGGAGGCCATCTACTTCGGCAACAACAAGGTCTGGGGCTACGGCACCGGCAACGGCCCGTGGGTGATGGCCGACCTGGAGAACGGCCTGTTCTCCGGCGTGAACACCCGCTTCAACGCCAACGACCCGAGTGTCAGCGACCGCTTCCTGACCGCGATCGTCAAGGGCGCGCCGAACCAGTGGGCGATCCGGGCGGGCAACGCCCAGGCGGCCGGGCTGTCCACGTACTACAGCGGGGTGCGACCCAACGCGTCGGGCTACAACCCGATGCACAAGGAGGGCGCGATCATCCTCGGCATCGGCGGTGACAACAGCAAGGGCGCGGCGGGCACCTTCTACGAGGGCGTGATGACCTCCGGCTACCCCTCGGACGCCACCGAGAACGCCGTCCAGGCCAACATCGCCGCCGCCGGCTACAGCAGCGCCGCCACCGGCACCGGCACGCTGACGCCGGGTTCGCGCGTGTCGCTGCGGGCCACCACCGCGTGCTGCACCGGCGACTACCTCACCCACGACGACGCGGACGACAAGGTCGCCATCTCGGCCGTCAATTCCTCGAGTTCGTCCACCCTCAAGGCCGACGCGACCTGGATCGTCCGCGCCGGGCTGGCGAACAGCTCCTGCCTCACCTTCGAGTCGTTCGACAAGCCCGGCCAGTTCCTCCGGCACTACAACTATGCGCTCCACCTCAGCGCGGACGACGGGGGGAGCCTGTTCGCCCAGGACGCCACCTTCTGCCCCACCGCGGGCAACAGCGGGACGGGCACCTCCCTCCGG
This sequence comes from Kitasatospora atroaurantiaca, assembly GCF_007828955.1. Classification (NCBI taxonomy): domain Bacteria; kingdom Bacillati; phylum Actinomycetota; class Actinomycetes; order Kitasatosporales; family Streptomycetaceae; genus Kitasatospora; species Kitasatospora atroaurantiaca. Next base: position 7,018,980 of record NZ_VIVR01000001.1, read on the forward strand.
TCGGTGAACTACCCGACGAAGTACCTGCGCCACTACAACTTCGCGGTCTACGTCGCCAGTAACGGGGGAAGCAACGCCTGGGACAGCAGCAGCAGTTGGGCTGCCGACACCAGTTGGGTGGTCGCCCAGCCCTGGAGCTGACACGAGCCGCTCGGCGGGTGGGGGCGGACCCGGCCGGGTCCGCCCCCACCCGCCGCGTCCGCTGACCGTGCCCCGCCCTGACGGCAGGTGCCGAACCCCGGGCCGCGCTGGTGATGGCGCGCCGCTCTCTTCTGACCGATGAGCCGAAATCGGCTCCCACCAGGAGCTGCTGGAGCTGCAGGGGCGCTACGCCGAGCTCTACGGCATCCAGGCGACGGCCTACACCGGTTGGCCCGGCGGGTGAGCCATGGGATGGATCGCCGGGGGCCACCGGTCCAGGTGCCGGGATCCGGCACGGAAGGTGCCTGGCGCCTTCCTGGACATGGGATCTCCTGTTAGGTTGTCGCCGTGTCACTGACCGACAAGGCCATCGCCCGCATCCGCCAGCTGATCCAGGACGGCGAGCTGCGCCCCGGGACCAAGCTGCCGCCGGAGCAGCAGCTCGCGGCCGAACTCGGACTCTCGCGGAACCTGATGCGGGAGGCGGTCAAGGCGCTCGTGGTCGCCCGGGTCCTGGAGATCCGGCGGGGCGACGGCACCTATGTCACCAGCCTGGCGCCCGGCCTGCTGCTGGAGGGTCTCGGCAGCGCGGTCGAGCTGCTCCAGGGCGACACCGTCCTCGAACTCACCGAGGTGCGCAAGCTCTTCGAGCCGGTCGCGACCGCGCTGGCCGCGGCCCGGATCACCGACGCGGACCTCGCCGAGGTGGAACGGCACCTGGAGGCGATGCGCACGGCACAGGACGATGTCGAGCTGCTGAACCGGCACGACGCGGCCTTCCACCGGGCGGTGGCCCGTGCCACCGGTAATGAGACCCTGGCCACCCTGCTGGAACACATCTCCGGACGCACCCTTCGGGCCAGGGTCTGGCGCGGCCTGGTCGACGCCGACGCGGCCGCGCGGACCATCGCCGAGCACGAGGTGATCCACCAGGCGCTGGCCGCCCGCGACCCGAACCTCGCTCAGGCCGCCGCCCTGATGCACGTCAACACCACCGAGCGCTGGCTGCGCGAGCACCTCGCAGGGGACGAGCAGATCCCCGCCGGCCCGCCGCAGCCCTCGCCCTGACCTGCCCGGCCTGCCTCCGGCGCCGCGAGCCGAGCCGTCGGCCGTGCCCGGCGCCGAGGCCGGGGCCGGGGCCGGGGCCGAACGAGGCTGTCCCACCGTCCGCCGCCGATCGAGGAGCGACCGCGCGTGAGAATCGACGCACACCAGCACGTATGGGAGCTGGCCCGGCGCCCACAGACCTGGCTCGACGCACCGGAGTTGACCGCCATCCGGCGCGACTTCGGCCCGGCCGACCTGGCACCTCGGGCCCGTGCCGCGCGCATCGAGCGGACCGTGCTGGTCCAGGTGCTGCCGGACGTGGCCGAGACCCGGGAGTTCCTCGCCCTGGCCGCCGTCGATCCGTTGATCGCCGGAGTGGTCGGCTGGGCGGACCTCACCTCGCCGGGGATGGCCGACACCCTCGCCGAGCTGCGCGAGGGCCCGGGCGGTGACCTGCTCGTCGGGGTGCGGCACCTGGTGCAGGGCGAAGCGGACCCGGACTGGCTCGCCCGCCCCGACGTGCGGCGCGGCCTGCGCACGGTCGGCGAGGCCGCCCTGTGCTACGACCTGCTCACCCTGCCCCACCAGCTCCCCTCCGCCATCGAGGCGGTACGAGCCCTGCCGGAACAGCCGTTCGTCCTCGACCACCTCTCCAAGCCGCCGATCGCCCGCGGCGAGCTGGAACCCTGGGCCGGCCGACTGCGCGAGCTGGCCCGCGAACCCAACGTGTTCTGCAAGCTCTCCGGCCTGGTCACGGAGGCCGACCCGGACGCCTGGACGGTCGCCGACCTGCGTCCGTACGCCGAGACCGCCCTCGACGCCTTCGGGCCCGATCGCATCATGTTCGGCTCCGACTGGCCGGTCTGCCTGCTGGCCGCCACCTACGAGCAAGTGGTGAATGCTGCGGAGGAGTTGACCGCCCACCTCGCGCCGCACGAACGCGAGCAGGTCTTCGGCGGAACGGCCGCCAGGTGCTACGGCATCGCGTAGCTCGACCTGTGCCGGCCACGACCTGCTGACGCTCTCCGGGTTCGGCCGTCCGGGAGTTGACTGCCACGCGCCGGCCTACGGTCTCTCATCCATCGGATGAATGTGGCGAACGTTTCCTGGCAATAGCGCCAATCCGGCGCGAATCTCCGGACGTTCTCAGTAATTCATCGGATCTAACCTCTTGTCGGCGAGGTTTCAGGCTCGTAAGGTCCTCGTTACCGCATGCCACGTCGATGGCGTCGGCGGTGTACTGAGCCAAGGAGATCAGCACGATGAGACTTCGCTCCTCCGGCATCGCGGCGACGGCCGGAGCCGCTGTCCTGCTCGCCGGAATCACCGGCTGCACCAGCAGCGCGACGGGACAGCAAGAGCCTTCCGGTCAACGGAAGATCGGCATCGACCTGCCCCGCGACGACTCGGACTTCTGGAAGGCGTACGAGCGCTACCTGCGGGCCGATATCACCGAGCAGTCGGTCCGCACCCTGCCGATCACCAACTCACAGGGTGGCGCCGAGCAGCTACGGGCCAACCTCGAGGGCTTCCAGCGGGCCCATGCAAAAGCGGTGGTGATGGCGCCGCAGGCGACGCAGAACATCGAGGGCCTCGACGCTCTCCTTCTCCGGGGTGTCAGCGTGATCAGCGTCGACACGGAACCGGAGCACGGGTCCGTCTACATGGTGGTCCGGGCGAACAACGTGGAGTACGGCGTCAAGGCCTGCCGGTTCCTGGGCAAGCAGCTCAAGGGCAAGGGCAAGGTCGCGGAGCTCCAGGGGGCGCTGAGCTCCATCAACGCCTACGACCGGAGCCGGGGATTCGCCACCTGCATGAAGAACGAGTTTCCCGGCATCCAGGTGATCGAGCTGGCCACCGACTGGGAGGGCGACATCGCCTCCGCCAAGCTCCGGACCACGCTGGCCGCCAACCCGGATCTGGGCGGCATCTACCTGCAGGCGGGCGGTGTCTTCCTGCAGCCGACCCTGGCCCTGCTCCAGCAGAAAGGTCTGCTCAGGCCGGCCGGCCAGCCGGGCCACATCGCGATCGTCTCCAACGACGGCATCCCGCAGGAACTGGACGCGATCCGCCGGGGCGACATCGACGCGACGGTCTCCCAGCCCGCTGACCTGTACGCGAAGTACGCGCTCTTCTACGCGCAGGCCGGCGCGGAGGGCAAGACCTTCCGGCCCGGGCCCACCGACCACCAGTCCTCCATCATCTCGTTGCCCAACGGCCTGGAGGACCAGCTACCCGCCCCGCTGGTCACCAAGGACAACGTCGACGACAAGGCCCTGTGGGGCAACACCGTCGGCCGGTAGCCCACCGCACCCCCACACGCACGATCTCGAGGAGCCCACATGTCCCGCGACAACCTGAGCCGCCGTCAACTGATCAGGGCCGCAGCCATAGCCGGTGGCGCGGTGGCGTTCGGCCTGCCCCAGGTCCTGCTGGCCGACTCCGCGCAGGCGTACACGGTCCCGTCCAAGATGGACTGGTGGTACCAGGCGCGGTTCGGCATGTTCATCCACTTCGGGTCCTACAGCTACCACGGCCAGGGCGAGTGGGCGTTCTCCACCGAGAACTGGACGAAGGCCAACTACCAGACCCAGGTGACGGCACCGTTCAACCCGACCTCCTTCAACGCCGACACCATCGCGGATCTCGCCAAGAACGCGGGCATGAAGTACCTGGTGATCACCGCGAAGCACCACGAGGGCTTCGCAATGTACGACTCCGCCGTGGCGAGCTTCACCGACACCACCGGCACCAAGCCCTACACCCTGCCGAAGTACACCGCCTACCAGAACGACCTGCTGGCCGCGCTCAAGACCGCCTGCGAGTCCCGCGGCATCAAGTTCGGGCTCTACTACTCGATCATGGACTGGTGTCACAGCTCGCAGACCGTCAACCAGACCACGAACTACACCAACATGGCGTCGTTCGGCGCGCGGTCGGCGTACATCACCGACATGAAGGCGCAGCTGCAGGAGCTGCTCAACAGGTACGACCCGGCCATCCTGTGGTTCGACGGCGACTGGTGCGCCAACCCCGCGACCCCCACCCTCACCGACTGGTGGACCCAGGCCGACGGTGTCGACCTCTACAACTGGCTGATCGCTCGCAAGCCCGGCCTGATCGTCAACGAGCGGGTCAAGCGCGACGTCGGGCTCGGCGACTTCGCCTGCCCGGAGCAGACCGTACCCGCGGAAGCGCTCGGCCGGCCCTGGGAGACCTGCGCCACGATGAACGGCGCCTGGGTACACCTCCTGGGCCGAGAACTCCTACCGGTCGGTGCAGACCATCATCCAGGAGTTCGTCACGGTGGTCTCCCGGGACGGCAACTACCTGCTCAACATCGGCCCCAAGGGGGACGGCACGCCCACCCCGGGATCCGTCACCGTCCTCCAGGGCATGGGCAGTTGGATGGCGACTTACGGGGACAGCATCTACGGCACCAGCGGCAGCCCCTTCACCGCCGAGCCGTCGTGGGGCAAGTTCACCCGCAAGTCGGGCAAGCTCTTCGCCCACGTCTTCAACTGGCCCACCAACGGCACGCTGCAGATCCCGCTGATCTCCAACACGATCAACCGCGTCTACCTAATGAACAACCCGACGGCCTCGCTCAACTACACCGTCAGCGGCGGCACCATCAACGTCTCGGTGCCGGGCACCGCCCCCAATGCCAACGACTCGGTGGTGGTGGTCGAGGTCACCGGGATGCCGGCCGTCGTCGCCGACGGCGTCTACGAGCTGATCTGCGCACGGAGCGGCAAGGCCCTGGACAACGGCAACAACTCCACCGCCGGATCCCAGGCGATCCAGTGGACGCTCAACGGCGGTACGCCGCAGCAGTGGCGGGTGACCGGGCTGGAGTCGGGCCGCTTCAAGCTGGTGTGCCAGCGCAGCGGCCTTGCCCTGGACAACGGCGGCAGCACGACCGACGGCACCGCGGTGGTCCAGCAGCCCGACAACGGCAGCAACCAGCAGCAGTGGAGCATCACGGCGCTCGGCGGTGGCTCCTACCGGCTCACCAACCGGGTGAGCGGGAAGGCGCTGGACAACGGCAACGGTACGGCGGACGGTCAGCAGGTGATCCAGTGGGCCGTCAACGGCGGCACGCAGCAGCAGTGGAGCCTGGTGAAGGTCGGCTGAGCCTAGCCCGAACCAGCAGATGGCGCCCGTCCACGGACGGGCGCCATCTGCTGCGTCAGCGAGAGATCTGCTCGTCAGCCGAGGGCCGAACCGCCCTCGCCGAGAGTGTCGCGGAGCCACTGCTCCAGCCCGGCGACATGCACGGTGGCCCACGCGTGGGCGAGGTCCGCGCGGCGGCCTGCGATCGCCTCGAAGATCGCCAGGTGCTGCTGGCGGGTGCGCTCCACAGCGCCCTCCTCGGTCAGCCCGCGCCAGATCCGGGCGCGCACGGTCGGAGCGGACATGCCGTCGATCAGCGAGCCGAGCACGGCGTTGCCCGACCCGGCGGCGATCCGGCGGTGGAACTCCAGGTCGTTGGCGATGAGTTCCTCCAACGACGCGTCGTCCTTCAGAGCCGTCAGCATCTCGCCGAGGGCGGCGACCTCCTCGTCGGGCATCACCCTGGCGGCCATCGCGGTGGCGGCGGGCTCCAGGACACGGCGCACCTCCAGGAACTCCAGGACCGTGTCGTCCTGGTGGAAGTCGACGACGAAAGCCAGCGTGTCCAGCAGGACATCGGGCTCCAGACTGGTCACGTACGTGCCGTCGCCCTGGCGCACGTCGAGCACCCGGATCAACGAGAGCGCCTTGACCGCCTCCCGGAGCGAGTTCCGCGAGAGGCCGAGCCGCTCCGCGAGGTCGGCCTCTTTGGGCAGCCGTGCGCCGGGGCGCAGCTCACCGCTCACGATCATGGCCTTGATCTTCTCGATCGCCTCGTCGGTGACTGGCACAGCTCCGCCTTCCTGGTGGTCCGGTTCTTGCAGCATAGAGGTAGGCCCGGGGTGGTCCCCCGGGCCTTTCGGTACGGCAGCCGTGCCGCGTTCGTCACAGCTCCCACACGATGGGGAGACCGGACGCGGCGCCGGCCTCGGAGTAGTCGTGGACGACGTCCAGCAGTTCCGCCATGCGGGCCTGCCAGGCGATGTTGACCGGGAGGTGCTCCAGCTCGGCGAGCAGCCGGGCGTAGTCCTCGCACTCGAGCAGGTGGAAGAGCTCGGTTCCGCTGCGCCAGATCGTCCAGGCGGACACACCGGCGGCCCGGATGGCGGCCGTGAGTTCGGCGGGCACCGCGCGGTGCGCGGCCTCGTACTCCTCGATCCGGTCCTCGCGGACGCGGGTGTGCAGGGCGATCCTCATGGCCTTGGCTCCAGGGGGGTGGGGTTGACGACGATGACGTCCAGGGTGCGGGGGCCGTGCACGCCCTCGACCCGGTCGAGCTCGATGTCGCTGGTGGCGGACGGTCCGGAGACGAAGGTCAGGGGACGCCGCGGGTCGAGCCTGGCGAGGGCGTCGGGGACGTCCGCGGCGATCTGCTCGGCGTACACGATGCACAGGTGGTAGTCGGGGACGAGGGTGAGCGCGCGTCGACCCTGGCCCGGGCCGGTGTCCAGGACGATGGTGCCGGTGACGGCGATGCCGGCGGCAGCGAGCGTGATCGCGCCGTCCAGGGCGTCCAGGGCGGGGACGTCCAGCGGCTCCGGATGCCACTGCCAGGTGCCGGCGGGCAGCAGCTCGACGGGGAACCCGGCCGGCAGCGCGAGGTGTTCGGCACCGCGCGCGGTGAGCGCGGCGGCGACGGCGTCCGGCAGACGGGCCCGGTCGGTACGGGTGACGGTGGCGCGGTAGTCGGCGACCCGCTCGGCGAACAGGGTCACGGTGTCCTCGCCGGGCGCGGTGTGGCTGCGCCGGTAGTCGCGGGGGACGGGCACGTCCTCGGGGCGCTCCTCGGACGGGACGTCGGCCAGGGCCGCTCGGATCCGGCCGAGGACGGCATGACGACTGTTCATCGGTCACCTTCCCGGTTCTTGCGCCACCAGGTGCGGAAGGACTCCGCCGGCGGCGCCTGGGTGTCGCGGGTGTCGGACCAGCCGTGCAGCGGGCCGGGCAGCCGCCTGATGCGCCCCTTCCTGGCGATGGCACGCCCGCCGATGGCCGCCGCCTTCTGGGCGGTGGCAAGCAGTCGGGGCGAGTCCAGGACGGTGGCGGCGGCCTTCATGGCGAGCGCCTGCGGCTTCAGTGGCCGCCGGTCCGCCTCGACCACCTTGGCCCGTAGGTGGGCCAGGATCTCAGGGATGTCGATCTTCACGGGGCAGGCGTCGTAGCAGGCCCCGCACAGGGTCGAGGCGAACGGCAGACTGGCCGCGTTCTCCACCCCGACCAGTTGCGGGGTCAGCACCGCGCCGATCGGCCCGGGGTAGACCGAGCCGTAGGCGTGACCGCCGGTGCGTTCGAAGACCGGGCAGACGTTGAGGCACGCCGAGCAGCGGATGCAGGCGAGGGCCTGGCGGCCGACGGTGTCGGCGAGGGTGTCGGTGCGGCCGTTGTCCAGCAGCACCAGGTGGAAGGCCTGCGGTCCGTCGCCGTCGGTGGTGCCGGTCCAGGTGGAGGTGTACGGGTTCATCCGCTCGCCGGTGGACGAGCGAGGGAGGAGCTGGAGGAACACCTCCAGGTCGCTCCAGGTGGGCACCACCTTCTCGATGCCCATCACGGTGATCAGGGTCTCGGGGAGGGTCAGGCACATCCGGCCGTTGCCCTCGGACTCCACCACTACGACGGTGCCGCTCTCCGCGCAGGCGAAGTTGGCCCCGGAGACGGCGACCTTGGCGGTGAGGAACTTCTCCCGCAGGTGGCGCCGGGCGGCCTCGGCGAGTTCGGCCGGGTCGTCGCCGAGGCCCTCGGGTGCCGGCTGCCCCCAGTGGCCCATCTCGGCGGTGAAGAGGTCGCGGATCTCGGTGCGGTTCTTGTGGATCGCGGGGACCAGGATGTGCGAGGGGCGGTCGTCGCCCAACTGCACGATCAGCTCGGCGAGATCGGTCTCGTAAGCGGTGATCCCGGCCTCGGCCAGGTGCTCGTTGAGGCCGATCTCCTGCGTCGCCATCGACTTGACCTTCACCACCTCGCGTTCGCCGGTGGCCCGGACCAGGTCGGTGACGATGCGGTTGGCCTCGGCCGCGTCGGAGGCCCAGTGCACCGTGCCGCCCGCAGCGGTGACCGACTCCTCCAACTGCACCAGGTAGTGGTCGAGATGGCGCGCGGTCCGCCGCTTGATCGCCGCGGCGGTCTCGCGCAGCTCCTCCCAGTCGTCCAGCTCCGAGGCGACCGCGAGGCGCTTGGTACGGATGGTCGAGGTGGCGCGCTTCAGGTTGGCGCGCAGCTGGGTGTCCTTCAGCGCCTCGCGGGCCGCGTCCGGGAAGGACGGCGAGCCGAGCCAGACGACGCCGCGGTCGCTCATCGCCCGCTCCCTTCGGTGGCGGCGAGGATCTCTGCGAGGTGCATGGTGCGCACGGGGGCGTCCTGCCGGGAGAGTCCGCCGCCGATGTGCATCAGGCAGGAGTTGTCGGCCGCGCAGAGCACCTCGGCGCCGCTTCCGCGGACCGCCGCCGTCTTGTCGGCGAGCATCGCGCCGGAGGTCTCGGCGTTCTTGACCGCGAAGGTGCCGCCGAAGCCGCAGCAGGAGTCGGCGGCCTGGAGGTCGACCAGCTCGATCCCCCCGACCGCCCGCAGCAGTTCCATCGGCCGGTCGCCGAGCCGCAGCCCGCGCAGCGAGTGGCAGGTGGGGTGGTAGGCGACCCGGTGCGGGAAGTACGCTCCGACGTCGGTGACACCGAGGACGTCGGTCAGGAACTCGGTGAACTCGAAGACCCGGGGTGTCACCTCGGCGACCCGCTGGGCCAGGTCCGGCCCGCCGTGCTCCTCGGCGAGCACCGGATGGCCGTGCCGGACCATGCCGGCGCAGGACGCCGACGGGGTGACCACAGCGTCGTACTCGCCGAAGACCCGGGCGAAGCGCTCCACCAGCGGGACGGCGTCGGGCCGGTAGCCGGTGTTGAAGTGCATCTGCCCGCAGCAGGTCTGCTCCTGCGGGAAGTCGACCTGGTGGCCGAGCCGTTCGAGGACGTCGACCACGGCCCGGCCGGTGCCGGGGAACATGGTGTCGTTGAAGCAGGTGATGAACAGGGCGATCCGCATCAGCCCGCCTCCCTGGGGGTCGGTACGTCCTCGGGCAGCAGCCCGCGCTCCTTGAGCTCCGCTCACAGGAGGTCGGGGACGGGGTGGTGGAGCATCGCCGCGGCGTCCCGCACCTCGCCCGCGGTCCGGGTGCCGACCAGCACGCTCGCGACGGCCGGGTGGCCGAACGGGAACTGCAGCGCGGCGGCCCGCAGCGGCACCCCGTGGCGCTCGCAGACCTCCTTCAACTCCAGTGCTCGGCTGAGCAGTTCGTCGGGTGCTGCGGCGTAGTCGAAGGTGGCGCCGGGTTTCGGGTCGGCCAGCAGGCCGGAGTTGAAGGCCCCGCCGACCACCACGGACACGCCGTGCCGCTCGGCGAGCGGCAGTAGCTCGACGAGGCCACGCTGGTCGAGCAGCGTGTAGCGGCCGGCCAGCAGGACCACGTCGAGGTCGGTCTCGCGGACGAAGCGCGCGGGCGCCTCTGCCTGGTTCATGCCGACGCCGATCGCGCCGACCAGTCCCTCGGCGCGCATCCGCGCCAGCTCCGGGTAGGCCTCGCCGATGGCCTGGTCCAGATGGTCGTCGGGGTCGTGCAGGTAGGCGATGTCGATCCGGTCCAGGCCGAGCCGGTCGAGGCTGTCCTCGATGGAGCGGCGCACGCCCTCGGCGCTGAAGTCCCAGCGCCGGCGGTGGGTGGCTGGGACGGCGAAGCCGTTGGCGAGGTCGTCGCCGCCGAGGTCGGACGGCTCCAGCAGCCGGCCGACCTTGGTGGAGATCGTGTACTCCTCGCGGGGCAGGCCGCGCAGCACGGTGCCGAGCCGGCGTTCGGACAGGCCGAGGCCGTAGTGCGGGGCGGTGTCGAAGTAGCGGACACCGGCCTCCCAGGCGGCGGTGACGGCCTGCTCGGCCTCGGTGTCGGTGACCTGGGTGAACAGGTTGCCGATGGCCGCCGCGCCGAAGGCGAGTGCGCTGACCCGCACCGGCCCCCGCCCGAGGGTGTTCTGGTGCATTGTCAGGCCTTCGTCTCGGCGGGTCGCAGGCGCAGGCCCGCCATGCCGCCGTCGACCGCGAGGGCGGTGCCGGTGACCGAGGCGGCCGCGGGGGAGGCCAGGTAGGCGATGGCGGCGGCCACCTCCTCGGCGGTGACCATGCGGCCGGTGGGCTGCCGGGCGTTCAGCGCGGCGCGCTCGGCGGCCGGGTCGGCGGCGGCGTCGAGCAGCCGGCCGACCCACGGGGTGTCGACGGTGCCGGGGTTGACGCAGTTGAACCGGATGCCCTCGCGGACGTGGTCGGCGGCCATCGACAGCGTCAGCGACATCACGGCGCCCTTGCCGGCCGCGTACAGCGCGCGCTGCGGCAGGCCGGTGGTGACGACGATGGAGCCGATGTTGACCACCGAGGCGTTCTCGGACCGGCGCAGGTACGGCAGGGCGGCCCGGATGGTCCGGACGACCCCGACCAGGTTGACGTCGAGGACCCGGCCCCACTGCTCGTCCGGGTTGTCCTCCACCGTGCCGATCGCGCTGATGCCCGCGCAGTTGACCACGACGTCGATTCCGCCGAAGGCGTCGGCCGCCGCGTCGACCGCGGCACGGACCGAGGCGTCGTCGCTGACATCGGCGGTGAAGCCGACCAGCGGCTCCTTCAACGATGCGGGGTCGAGATCCAGAACGGCCACCCGGGCGCCGCGCTCCGCGAGCAGGGACGCGGTGGCGAGGCCTATCCCGGAGGCGCCGCCGGTAACCACCGCCGTCAGTCCCGCAAAATCGGTGGTCGTCATGCGTCTGCCTTCCGGTCGTCGGTCAGCTCGGCGGCCCAGAAGGAGCCGTCGGGGTATCGGTAGGTGTCGATGGTGGCCTGGTACATGGTGGCGGAAAAGCCGGGCGCGGTGGGTGCCTGGTAGTGGCCGTCGCTGATCACCACCGGGTCGAGGAAGTGCTCGTGGAGGTGGTCGACGAACTCGATCACCCGGTCGTCGGTGGTGCCGGTGAGCGCGACGTAGTCGAACATCGACAGGTGCTGGACGAGTTCGCACAGGCCCACGCCGCCCGCGTGCGGGCAGACCGGGACGCCGAACTTCGCCGCCAGCAGCAGGATCGCGAGGTTCTCGTTCACCCCGGCCACCCGGGCGGAGTCCAGCTGGAGGATGTCGATCGCGCCGGCCTGGAGCAGCTGCTTGAAGACGATGCGGTTCTGCACGTGCTCGCCGGTGGCGACCTTCACCGGGCTGACGCCCTGCCGGATGGCGGCGTGGCCGAGGATGTCGTCGGGGCTGGTGGGCTCCTCGATCCAGTACGGGTCGAACTCCGTGAGCGCCTTGGTCCACTCGATGGCCTCGGCGACGTTCCAGCGCTGGTTGGCGTCGATCGCCATCCGGATGTCCGGGCCGACGGCGGCGCGGGCGGTGCGGCAGCGGCGGATGTCGTCGGCGAGATCGGCACCGACCTTCAGCTTGATATGCCGGAAGCCGTCCGCCACGGCCTCGTGCGCCAGCCGGGTGAGCTTCTCGTCGGAGTAGCCCAGCCAGCCGGGGGACGTGGTGTACGCCGGGTAGCCGCGACGCAGCAGTTCGGCGGCCCGGTCGGAGGCGCCGTGCTTGCCCTTGGTCAGGAGTTCCAGGGCCTCGTCGGGGGTCAGGGCGTCGGTGATGTAGCGGAAGTCGATCTGGGAGACCAGCCATTCGGGCTCGGCGTCGGCGAGCAGCTGCCACAGCGGCTTGCCCTCCCGCTTGGCCGCGAGGTCCCAGACGGCGTTGACGACGGCGCCGATCGCCATGTGCATCACGCCCTTCTCGGGGCCGAGCCAACGCAGTTGGCTGTCGCCGATCAGGTCCTGGTAGAGCGAGCCGGGGTCGGCGCACAGCTCGGCGACCGGCCGTCCGAGGACGTGCGGACGCAGCGCGTCGATGGCGGCGACCTGGACGTCGTTGCCGCGGCCGATGGTGAAGGTGAAACCGTGGCCCTCGTGGCCGCCGTCGGAGGTGCGCAGGACGACGTAGGCGGCGGAGTAGTCGGGGTCGGGATTCATCGCGTCGGACCCGTCCAGCTCCCGGGAGGTGGGGAACCGGATGTCGTAGGTGTCGACGGCGGTGATCCGCGTGGTTGTGGACAACGGTATGCCTCTCACGCGTTGCGGAAGGTCTGGCGCTGGGTGCCGAGGCCGTCGACGGACAGCTCGACGGCGTCGCCATCGCGCAGGTACGGGGTGCCGGGCAGGCCGAGGGCCACGCCGGCCGGGGTGCCGGTGTTGATGACGTCGCCGGGGTTGAGCACCATGTACTGGCTGAGGTACCAGACCACGTGGGCGACGTCGAAGATCATGTTCTTCGTGTTGCCGTCCTGGCGCGGCTCGCCGTTGACGGCCAGCCGAAGGCCGAGTGCCTGCGGGTCGCCGACCTCGGCCGCCGGGACCAGCCAGGGGCCCAGCGGGTTGAAGGTCTCGCAGGACTTGCCGAGGTCCCACTGCGCCGAGAACTCCAGCTGGAACTCCCGCTCGGAGACGTCGTTGCTGATCGTGTAACCCGCGATGCAGTCCTGCGCCGCCTCGCGGTCCGCGAGGTAGCGGGCCTCGCGGCCGATCACGACGGCGAGTTCCACCTCCCAGTCGGTCTTCACCGAGCCGCGCGGGATCAGCACCTGGTCGTACGGGCCGACCACGGTGGACGGGTCCTTCATGAAGACCACCGGGCGCGCGGGGATGGCCGCCCCGGTCTCCTCCGCGTGGTCGCGGTAGTTGAGGCCGATGCACACGATCTTGCCCGGCCGGGCGACGGGTGCGCCGATCCGCAGGCCGGTGGTGTCGACGGCGGGCAATGAGCCCTCGGCCAGCGCCGCCCGCACCCGGTCGACCCCGCCGGAGGCGAGGAACGGCCCGTCGATGTCGTCGGTCAGGCCGACGAGGGTGAAGGTCGCTCCGTCCTCTTCCCGGACGATCGGCGTCTCCGCTCCCGGCTCGCCGACTCGCAGCAGCTTCATTGGTGGCTCCCATCAACACATCGGATGAATCCGCGATGCCATGACCATACGAGCCGAGGGCAGGCACCCGCAAGGAGTCCTCCGATGTTTGGCTCCGAACCTGCTGCGTTCCTCCGATGCCACCAGGCTGGGCCAGGTGCTCGTCACTCACGGGAGTCGTGGCAGGGAGGGTAATTGCGGTTGAGGATTGATCCGAGGTTTTCTCTTGTCAGTCGAGTTTCCGGCTCGTAAAGTCCTCGACACCGCAAGCCATCCGATGACTGCGGGCCGCCGGGCCGCCGCCCCGACAACCCGTACGGAAGCCGCCTTCCAGCCAAGGAGATCAGCACCATGAAGCCTCGCGCATCCAGAATCGCGGCCACGGCCGCCGCCGTGGTCGTCCTGGCGGGGTTCGCCACTGCCTGCAACCGCGGCAGTGACTCGGGCTCGTCCGCCTCCGGTGGCAAGCCGGCGCTCGGCATCGACCTGCCCCGCGCGGACTCCGACTTCTGGAACTCCTACGCGCAGTACATCAAGCAGGACGCCTCCACCCAGGGGCTGAACACCCTGCCGGTGAGCAACTCGCAGAACGACGTCACCAAGCTGGTGGCCAACGTCCAGGTCTTCCAGAACACCGGCGCCAAGGCCGTCGTCATGGCGCCGCAGGACACCGGCGCCATCGCCTCCACCCTCGACCAGCTGTACGCCAAGAAGATCCCGGTGGTCAGCGTCGACACCCGCCCCGACAAGGGCAACGTCTACATGGTGGTCCGCGCGGACAACAAGGCGTACGGCACCAAGGCCTGCGAGTTCCTGGGCAAGCAGCTCGGCGGCAAGGGCAAGGTGGCCGAGCTCCAGGGCGCGCTGAGCTCCATCAACGGCCGCGACCGCTCCGAGGCCTTCGCGGCCTGTATGAAGGAGAAGTTCCCAGGCATCCAGGTCATCGAGCTGGCCACCGACTGGAAGGGTGACGTGGCCTCCGCCAAGCTCCAGTCCACCCTGGCCGCCAACCCCGACCTCGGCGGCATCTACATGCAGGCCGGCGGCGTCTTCCTCCAGCCGACCCTGGCCCTGCTCCAGCAGAAGGGCCTGCTCAAGCCCGTCGGCCAGCCCGGCCACGTCGCGATCGTCTCCAACGACGGCATCCCGCAGGAGTTCGACGCGATCCGCAAGGGCGACATCGACGCCACCGTCTCCCAGCCGGCCGACCTGTACGCCAAGTACGCGCTCTTCTACGCGCAGGCCGCCGCCGAGGGCAAGACCTTCCAAGCCGGCCCGACCGACCACGACTCCACCATCATCCAGATCCCCAACGGCCTGGAGGACCAGCTGCCCGCCCCGCTGGTGACCAAGGACAACGTGGACGACAAGGCCCTCTGGGGCAACAACGTCAGCAAGTAGTCCCCTGGACACCCCGTGTGGCGCGGCCGACGCTCTCCCCCGCCGGCCGCGGCACAGGGGCCCCTCAGCCGAAAGGACCACGCCGCCATGGCGGACCCCAGCCCCGCCCGGGGCCCCGTCGTCGAGGCCGACGGGATCAGCAAGCGCTTCGGCGCCACCGTCGCACTCAGCGACGCACGAATCTCGGTCGCGCCCGGCGAATCGCACGCCTTGGTCGGCCGCAACGGCGCGGGCAAGTCCACGCTCGTCTCCATCCTGACCGGGCTGCAGAATCCCGACACCGGCACGCTGCGATTCAACGGCGAGAGCGCCCCCGCCCCCGGTGACACCGACGCCTGGCGCTCCAAGGTCGCCTGCGTCTACCAGCGCTCCACCATCATCCCGGCCCTCACCGTCGCCGAGAACCTCTTCATCGACCGGCAGAGCACCGGGGCACTGCGCCCGATCAGCTGGAAGCAGCTTCGTTCACGCGCGGCGGAGCTGCTCGCCGAGTACGGCGTAGAAGTCGATCCCAACGCGCGCGCCGAGGACCTGACCGTCGAGCAGCGGCAGTTCGTGGAGATCGCCCGTGCGCTGTCCTTCGGCGCCCGCTTCATCATCCTCGACGAGCCGACCGCCAAGCTGGACGCCCGGGGCATCGAGAAGCTCTTCGACAAGCTTCGCGAACTCCAGCAGCAGGGTGTCGCCTTCCTGTTCATCTCGCACCACCTGCAGGAGGTCTACGACCTCTGTTCCACCGTCACCGTGTACCGGGACGCCCGGCACATCGTCACCGCACCGGTCGCCGAACTGGACCAGCAGTCACTGGTCGAGGCGATGACCGGCGAGAGCGGCAGGGGCTCCGAGCCCACCTGGTCGGTGGTCGACGGGGCGCAGGGCGACGGCACCCCGTTGCTGGAGGTCTCCGGGCTGACCCTGGACGGCGCCTACCAGGACTTCGCTCTCACCGCGCGGCCCGGCGAGGTCGTCGGCCTCGCCGGGGCGGCGGCCAGCGGCAACGTCCGGCTCGGCGAGACCCTGGCCGGCCTGCACCGGCCCACCGCCGGCACCGTGACCGTCGCCGGCCGGCCGGTGCGCACCGGGCGGGTGCCCGCCGCGCTCGCCGCCGGGATCGGCTTCGTCCCCGAGGACCGGCACATCCAGGGCCTGATCCCGCAGCGCAGCGTCGCCGAGAACGCCACCCTGACCGTCACCGACCAGCTCGGCCCGTTCGGCACCGTCCTGCCGTCCCGGACCAGGGCCTTCGCCCAGAAGATGATCACCGGCCTGGACATCAAGACGCCCGGCGCCTCCACTCCGGTGTCCGCGCTGTCCGGCGGCAACCAGCAGAAGGTGGTCATCGCCCGCGCGCTCGCCACCGAACCGCACGTCCTGGTCGCCATCCGGCCGACCAACGGCGTCGACATCAAGTCCAAGGAAGCCCTGCTCGGCACCGTCCGCCAGGTCGCCGACTCCGGTCGGACCGCCCTGATCGTGTCCGACGAACTCGACGACCTGCGGGTCTGCGACCGCGTCCTCGCCATGTTCCACGGCCGCGTCGTCGCCGAGTTCGAGCACGGCTGGAGCGACGAACAACTGGTCGCGGCCATGGAGGGCATGGCCGGCCCGAACCACACGAAGGAATCCGATGTCTCCCACCACTGAGGTCCGCACACCGTCGGCCACCGCCCTCGCCGCGCCGGGCGGACGGCGCTTCGACCTGGCCCGCTACCGCGACCTGTCGCTCGTTCCGGTGCTGCTCGTCCTGGGTGTCATCGGCTTCGCCGTCTCGCCCGCCTTCCTCACCGCCGACAACCTGCTCGGCGTCGGCCAGCAGGCCACCGAACTGAGCCTGCTCGTCCTCGCCGAGGCCCTGATCCTGATCGCCGGCCGGATGGACCTCTCCCTGGAGTCCACCATCGGTGTCGCCCCGGTCATCGCCATCTGGCTGGTCCTGCCCGACCACGGCGCCCGCTTCAACGGCCTCGGGCTCTTCCCGTCCTGGACCGCGATCCCGCTGTGCCTCGCGGTCGGCGCGCTGATCGGCGCGATCAACGGTTTCCTGATCCTCAAGCTGCGCCTCAACGGCTTCATCGTCACCCTCGGCGCACTCACCCTGCTGCGCGGCCTGCAGGTCGCCGTCTCCCAGGGCCAGTCGATCGTCAACCTGCCCGGCTCCTTCACCTACCTCGGCCGCACCAGCTGGCTCGGCGCCCCCGCCGCGATCTGGATCTGCGCCCTGCTCTTCCTCGCCGGCGGATCAGCGCTCGCCTGGCTGCGGCACGGCCGCGCCCTGTACGCGATCGGCGGCAACGCCGAGGCCGCCCGCGCCGCCGGCATCCGGGTCGACCGGATCACCTGGATCGTGCTGGTCCTCGGCGGCCTGCTCGCCGCCTTCGCCGGCATCATCTACACCGGCCACTACGGCTCCATCTCCGCCGACCAGGGCAACGGCTGGATCTTCCAGGTCTTCGCCGCCACCGTCATCGGCGGCGTCAGCCTCAACGGCGGCCGCGGCACCCTCTTCGGCGCCCTCACCGGTGTCCTGACCCTCCAGCTCGTGGTCAACGTCATGACCCTCGCCGGTGTACCGCCGCTGTGGAACCAGTTCCTCAACGGCGCGATCATCATCGTCGCGCTGGTCATCTCCCGCTTCGCCTCCGGGGAGAAGCAGGACTGACAGCCTTCGCCCGGGCCGTGTCTGACAATTCCCGCCGGGCGGGCATTGTCAGACTCGGCCTAATGTTCCGGCGCCCGGTCGGGCCAGAGCAGCAGGACGGGGCAGGGGGCGTGGTCGACGATGTAGCGGGCTGCCGGGCCGAGGCTGTGCGGTCCGCGGTGGGTGCGCGAGCCGTCGCGGGCGAGCAGCAGCAGCTCGGCGCCCTCCGCGGCGACGACCACCTCCCGTTCGACCCGGCCGTGTGCCACCCGGACCGCGCACGGCCGGGCCAGGCGTTCGGCGGCGGCCCGCAGCAGCTCCTCGCCGGTGGCGGACGCGAGCTCCTCCATCCGGTCACCGGGATCGCTGCCCCACCCGGCGGCCGGGTGCCGCGGGCCCGGGTGGCCGCGGCCGAGCAGCCCCGCGAACGCCCCGTGCGCGGCGCCCGGGACCTCCGCCCCCGCGACGTACAGCAGGACGATCTCCGCACCCTCCGGGACCCGGGTGCGGGCCGCGTCGACGCAGGCCGGCCAGGTGCCCTCGGTGATCCACACGACGACTGTCACGGTGTCACACTCCGAATGCGTGAAGTGATCCCCACAGTGCCACCACCGCCAGGACGAGGGAAGCAGGCACGGTCAGCAGCCCGAGCCGGGTGAACTCCCCGAGGCCGACCTCGGTGTCGTGGGCGTGGACGATACGCCGCCACAGCAGGGTCGCGAGCGAACCCGCGTACGTGAGGTTGGGGCCGATGTTGACCCCGAGCAGCACCGCCAGCACCGCGCCCGGCCCGGCCGGCGCGGTGAGTGGGAGCAGGACGAGGGTGGCGGGCAGGTTGTTGATGACGTTCGCGAGCACGGCGGCCAACGCGGCGATGCCGAGCAGGGCCGCCAGGCTGTGACCGGTCGGCACCAGGTCGCCGAGCGCCTCGGCGAGCCCGTTGTCGACGACCGCCCGCACGACCACTCCGAGCGCCAGGACGAACGCCAGGAACGGCACGCTCACCGACCGTAGGACCGCCCGCGGCGTGGTGCGCCGCCGGGCCAGCGCGCGGACTCCGAGCACCAGCGCGCCGGCCAGCGCCGCCCACGCCGGGTCGATCCCGACGACCGAGGTGAGGACGAAACCCGCCAGGGTGCCCGCGATCGTCAGCAGTGCGAACAGCGGCATCTCCGGCTCCGCCGCGGTGCCCTCCGCAGTGGCACCCGCGTCCAGGTCGGCGGCGAAGAAGCGCCGGAAGACCGCGTACTCGACGCCGATCGCCACCACCCAGGGCAGGGCCATCAACGCCGCGAAGCGGGTGAAGCTCAGCCCGCTCGCCGCCAGCGCCAGCAGGTTGGTCAGGTTGGAGACCGGCAGGAGGAGGGACGCGGTGTTCGACAGGTGGGTGCAGGCGTAGACGTGCGGCTTCGGACGGGCCCCGAGGCGTGCCGCCGTGGCGAACACCACCGGGGTCAGCAGCACCACCGTGGCGTCCAGGCTCAGCACCGCCGTGATCACCGAGGCGGCGGCGAACACCTGCACCAGCAGCCGCCCCGACCGGCCCGCCGAGGTACGGGCCATCCACGCCCCGCAGGCATGGAACAGTCCCTCGTCGTCGCACAGTTGGGCGAGCACCAGCACCGCCGCGAGGAAGCCGATCACCGGGCCCAGCCGCGCCGCCTCTTCGGCCGCATGGTCGACGGAGATCGCGCCGGTGCCGACCACCAGCGCGGCGGCAGGCACCGCGACCACCGCCTCCGGCCAGCCGAACGGACGCACCACCGCGCAGACCAGCACCGCCACCAGCAGGCCGACGGACAGTGCCTCGGCGAACGACGTACTCAGGACCCGATCCCTTCTCGACGTGCAACGATCAGGCGTTATCGAACCAGACCGACCCCGTCGGGAAGGAATCGCCGTCCGGCGACACGCCCCGGCCGGCCATGGCCGCTCGGCACGGGGTCGTCGTCCGGAACACTCTGTTAACGCTCACAGAAGCTTCCGTGACTACCAGGTCTTCTGCAGAGAATGTGCAGGTCACAGTGGTGGTGATGGCTCGACCGCGATGTTGACGTGAACATCCAGCCCTCGTACGCTCCGGGCGCCGGGTCCATGCGCCTCCTGATCGGAGCTCGATGAACAAGCACCGCTTCCGTCGTCCCGTCGGTACCTGCTTCGCCGGAGCCCTCGCCGCGGCTGCTACGGCCTTCCTCCTCGGCGCCGTGCCCGCGCACGCCGCCCCGACCGCCCCGACCGCCCCGACCGCCCCGACCGCGTCCGGCGGGTCGCTCTCCGTCCTGACGTACAACGTGGCGGGTCTGCCCCAGGTGCTGTCCAGTGCCTCCACCGATCGGCAGACGAGTACGACCGCGATCGGTCAGCGGCTCGCGCCGTACGACCTGGTGCACGTCCAGGAGGACTTCAACTACCACGCCGCCCTCTACGCCGCCGACTCGCACCCCTTCCGCACCGCGACCAGCGGCGGCGCGGGCATCGGCAGCGGCCTCAACACGCTCGCCGGGTCGGCCTACGACGGCGACGACTTCGAGCGGGTGCGGTGGAACGACTGCCAACTCGACTCCGGCGACTGCCTCACGCCGAAGGGCTTCACCTTCATGCGGGTGCGCCTCGCCGAGGGTGTGTACCTGGACGCCTACAACCTCCACGCCAACGCCGGAACGGCGGACGGCGACGAGGCTGCTCGCGCGTCGAACCTCGCTCAGCTCAGCGCATACATCAAGGCCCATTCGGCGGGCAACGCGGTCCTGGTGATGGGCGACACCAACACCCGCTACACCCGGGCCGCCGACACCATCGCCGCCTTCGCCGCCGACAACCACCTCACCGATGCCTGGGTGGCTCTGGAGCGCGGCGGGGTTGCGCCGAAGCCCGGCACCGACCCCCTGCTGTGCGACGAGAACGCGGTGACCGACACCTGCGAGGTCGTCGACAAGGTCCTCTACCGCAGCAGCCGGCTGGTCTCGCTCACCGCCACCTCGTACGCCAACAGGCACGCCGACTTCCTGGACCCGGCCGGCCGGATGCTCTCCGACCACGACCCGATCGCCGTCGGACTCAGCTGGAGCCGGAACCCGGCCTACCTGGCGAGCGAGCAGTTCGGCGGCCCGCACGGCGACTTCTACAACGACATCGACCGGGTCACGCCGGGGGCCAAGGTGTCGGGAGTCACCCTGCGCGCCGGATCCCGCGTCGACCAGGTGGGGCTCACCCTTGCGGATGGCACCGTGCTGACCCACGGCGGGACCAGGGGGACCGCCTCCTCGCTCACCTTGGGAGCCGGCGAGTACCTCGACTCGGTCACCCTCTGCCAGGGCCAGTACAACGGCCGCACCCGCATCTTCTCCGCGAAGTTCACCACCAACCTGGGCCGGTCCCTGGCGGGCGGCACGACGACGTCCGACTGCGTCACCAGGACCGCGCCGGCGGGGTGGCAGATCGCCGGGTTCACCGGACGCGCGGGTGACAACGTCGACAAGCTCGGGCTGATCTACACGCAACGCTGACCCGCGCCGGCCCACGGCCGCGGCGCCCGCTGCCACCTCCCGCTCCCCGCTCTCCCCGGTCCGGGCCGCCACCCGGACCGGGGGTACGTACGTCCCCACGCGGCGTCCAGGCACGCCACAGGAAGAAGATCATGAACGAGCAGAACGCCATGGGCCGCCGCCGCTTCCTCCGGACCTCCGCCGGTGCGGCAGCCGGCCTGTTCGCCGCACCCACGGCCCTGAACCTGCTGGTGAACCCGCAGCAGGCGGCCGCGGCTGCGCAGGGCGCCGCCCGCCCGGCCGACTTCGTCGACGCCTACACGACCAACACCATGGCGGACCTCACCCCGGAGGGAAACGCGGCAGTCCGCATCCTCACCGGAATGAACCGGTTGTGGAGGACCGGGCCCACCTGGGACACCGGCTCGCCGCTGATGGCCGAGATCCTCCGCGCCAACATGGACTACTGCGCGAAGGTCACCGCGCGGCGGACCGCCGCGCAGGCCCGGGAGGCGTTCATCTACGACCGCCAGCACCAGAGTTACGCCGTCATCGCGGGGCTCGGCCCGCTCGCGGAGCCGTACCGGACCGGCGCCAGGGCCGTCACCTCCATCACCACGGCGCCGGACACCACCCCGCCAGCGAAGGTGGACGACGCCGTACCGGAGGGCGCACCCGCGGGCTCCGCCATCGGCCCCGGCGCCGTGGACTCCGAACTGGGGGCGGTGGTCCGGCTGGTCAACACCCTGCGCGGCCCGTACGCCTCCGGCAACCCCGCCAAGTACGCCTACCGGTATCCGCGGCCCTGGCGTTCGAACCGGGACAGCGCGGTGATCGCGACCGGTGCGACGGACGGCCTCGGCTACCCCGTCTACCAGTCCGAGGTCGTCGTCGCGCCCCAGCTGCTGCGCCAGCGCAGTACCTCACCGGCCGACGACGGCGGCTTCGTGAGCGGGCACACCAACGCCTTCCACCTGGCGGCGATCGCCCTCGCGTACGCGGTACCCGAGCGCTTCCAGGAGCTGATGGCGCGGGCCTCCGAGCTCAGCCACACCCGCATCGTCGCCGGCATGCACTCGCCCGTCGACGTCATCGGCGGCCGCACCCTCGCCACCGCCCTCGCCGCAGCGACCCTCGCCGACCCGGGAAACGCCGACCTCAAGACGGCCGCCCGCGCTCAGGCGGCCGCGTACTTCCAGTCGCACACCGGCGCCACGGCCGACACGCTCCAGGCCTTCGCCCACTCCGCCGGCCCCGGCAGCGACCCGTACGCCGACAGGGACACCAACGCGCGGAACGTCACCCCCCAACTGACCTACATCCTGCAGCGGCGCGGCCGTGAGACCCCGATGGTCGTACCCAAGGGCGCCGAAGTGCTCCTCGAGACCCGCCTGCCCTACCTCGACGCCGCGCAGCGCCGCGAGGTGCTGCGCACCACCGCGCTCCCGTCGGGCTACGTCCTGCTGGACGGCCCGGAGATGTGGGGGCGGCTGAACCTCTTCGCCGCGGCGGACGGTTACGGCGCGTTCGACGAGGACGTGTGCGTCACCATGAACGCCGCGGACGGCGGCTTCGCGGCGGCCGACGCCTGGCGCCACGACATCGGCGGTGGCGGCAGCCTCACCAAGCGGGGCACCGGGACGCTGACCCTCAGCGGTACCAACCGCTACACGGGCGGCACCGTGGTAGCGGCGGGCGTACTCACCGCCGCCGCGCGCGACGCCCTGGGGCGCGGCGATGTCGAGGTCCGTGGCGGTACGTTGCGCGTGGACGCCGCCCGGGACGGTGTCCGGGTCTGCGGCGACTACCTGCAGTCGGGCGCGTCCGAGCTGGAGGTGACGATCCACCACCTCCACGCTCCGGCCCTGGTCGTCCGGGGGCAGGTGGCACTGGGGCGCGGCGCGCGGCTCTCCGTCCGGCTGGCCGACACCCGCGGGCTCGGACGCGAGGTGCTGGTGCCGGTGATCGGCGGCCGTCCGTTCCGGGGCGAGTTCGCCACGGTGGCGGTCGACGCCGAGGGCTACCGGGCCGTCCCGGTCCGCACCGGGACGGGCCTCTCGCTCCGGCTGACCCGGCGCTGATCAGGCCCGTCCCGGGGGCGGTGCTGGAGTCGAGATCGTCCGGACAGCGGAGGCCGGCGCGGTACAGCAAAACGCTGAGCCCGGGTTCATGTCAAGCCGCTCACGCGGAGAGTGATCCGATGTATCTCCCACCTCTCGCGCGGGCTTGACGACCTGACGTCGAGTCGATCGGAGCGCGGAGTGGACTGCCGAGATCGGGGAGAGGGGCGTTCCAGTGGAATGACCTGCAAGTTCTTTGGCGGCGCAAGAATTTGCTCAGTGTCGAAGGCGGTCGAACCCCTCTGATGAGGTGGGCTCGGCAAGGCTGGTCGGTTGAGAAACATCGGATATATCGCCGTCACTTCTCTTGACATGCCGCCGCAACGGCCGCGATACATGTCGTAGAACTGTTCTCACCGGGTTGGCAGTGGCGACCGTCGCCGGTGTCGTAGGAACCGGTAGTGCTCCAGCCGTGGCCGCAGTGGTCGAGGGCGACCCGCTGCCGCTCGTCCCGTTGCGCATCCCGAAGCTGGACCAGGGAGCCTGGCAGCAGCCGGACAGCAAGATCTAGTGGATGCGCGACAACAAGCTGGCCATGTTCATCCACTGGGGCGTCTACTCGGCGCCGGCCCAGGGCGAGTGGGGCATGTTCGCCTCGAAGACCAAGCCGGCCGCCTACCGGGCGCAGTACGCCGGTCCCTTCGCCACCCAGTCGCAGTCCTTCAACCCGGCAGCCTGGGCCCAGCTGGCGCGCGACCTCGGTGCCGGAGAAGTGGTGCTGACCGCCCGTCACCACGACGGCTTCGCCCTGTGGCCCAGCCGCCACCCCAACGCCTGGACCACCGCCGCCGCGCCCTTCCCGGCCGGTACCGACTTCGTCAAGGCCTACGTGAACGCGGTGCGGGCGGCCGGTCTCCGGGTCGGGCTCTACTACTCGCCGATCGACTGGCGCTACCCCGGCTACTACGACGTGTCCGGGGCGAAGCCGCCGAGCCCCGCGCTCACCTCCGACTGCGTTCTTCCGAACAGCCTGTACCCGTGGAACTACGAGGGCTCCGATCCGGCCGGCTTCGACTACCACGAGAACGCCCGGATCATGAAGAACGAGGCGTACCAGTCCGTGAAGGAACTGGTCACCGACTACGGTGCGGTCGACGACATCTGGTGGGACGGCGGCTGGCTGGCGCAGCAGGGCACCGACGCGGACGGGTCCTTCTTCTGAGAGCCCGGCCAGTACCGGGACCCCGGCAACGGATGGCTGGTGGACGCGGCGTACGGCGAGAACGAGCCGGGCACCGGCAAGGGGTTGGGGCTCTCCGGCCTGGTGCGCCAGCATCAGCCGAACGCGGTGGCAAGCTCGCGTTCGGGGTGGGTTGGCGACTACGACGTGGACGAGGGCTTCGGCGTGCCGAGCGGGCCGATCCGGTTCGGCCGCCTGGTCCAGAAGGCGTTCAGCGTCTCCGGCGGCACCTGGGCGTACAGCGGCGACTTCGCCATGTCCTTCTCCTCGGCCATGGCCATCATCGTCAACTCCTTCGTCCGCGACATGTGCGTGATCGTCAACGTCGGCCCGGACGCGACCGGCGCGGTCCCGAGCAAGCAGGTGGCGGTGATCCGCCAGCTCGGCGGGTTCATGAGCGCCAACAAGGAAGCGGTCTACAGCACCCGCGGCGGCCCGTGGAACCCGGTGGACGGCCAGTACGGCTTCACCTTCACCGACAAGACCGTCTAAGCCCACCTGCTGGCGGGGTACAACGGCGGCAGCAGCTTCACGTCCCCCTCGCTGGGCGACGCGAAGGTCACCGCGGTCTACGACGTGGTCTCCAAGAACGCGCTCTCCTTCAGCACGAGCGGCGGAAACAGCGTCACCATCACCGGCATCGACCGCACCCGCTACCCCGACGACACGATCGTGGCGATCGTGCTCGACCGCCCGGTGGTTCCGACCGACATCGCCCGCGGCTGCTCGACCACGGCCGACAGTGCGGAGACCGCGCACGGGAACCTGGCAGCCAACGCGGTGGACGGGGACACCTCCACCCGCTGGTGCGCCGCCGACGGCAGTACCGGCCACTGGCTCCAGGTCGACCTCGGTTGGGCGCGCTGGGTCACGGGCGCCCGGATCGCCTGGGAAGCGCCGGGGAAGGCCTACCGCTTCCGAATCGAAGGATCGACCGACGGATCCACCTGGTCGACACTCGCCGACCGCACCGGAAACACCACCGCCGCGCAGGTCCAGACCGCGACCTTCACCGCCACGACGCGCTACGTCCGGGTGACCGTGACCGGTCTGGACGGCGGTGCCTGGGCGTCGATCCGCTCGCTGGAGGTCTACGACCGACCCTTCCTGGACCCGTCCGTCTCGGGCGGGGACCTGGCGCTCGGCCGGCCCGCCAGTTCCTCTTCCGACGAGTCGAGCTCGCTGACGGCGGCCAACGCGTTCGACGGCAACCAGGCGACCCGCTGGTCCAGCCAGTTCTCCGACCCGCAGTGGCTCCAGGTCGACCTCGGCTCGGTCCAGACGATCGGCCGGGTGATCCTGAACTGGGAGGGCGCCTACGCCAAGGCCTACCAGCTCCAGACGTCCAACGACGGCAGCAACTGGACCACCATCCACTCCACCACCAGTGGTAGCGGCGGTGTGGAGAACATCAGCGGCCTGTCCGGATCCGGACGCTACGTGCGGATGTACGGCACCACGCGTGCCACCCAGTGGAGCTACTCGCTGTTCTCCATGCAGGTGTTCAACAGCTAGTTGCAGGGCAGCGGGCCCCTCGGTTTCCTGAGGGGCCCGCCGCGTGACGGTCCGGCTGGCCGGCTGTGGTTCAGGGCGCTCAGGCGCAGACGGCGCCGTTCAGGGTGAAGCGGGCCGGCGCGGCGTTGGTGCCCGAGTAGGTCGCCTGGAAGCCGAAGCTCGCGGTGCCGCCCGGTGCGAGGGTGCCGTTCCAACCGGCGTCGCGAGCGGTCACGGTGCTGCCGGACTGGGTCACCGTGGCGTTCCATGCGTTGGAGATCTTCTGATCCCCCGCGAAGCTCCAGCCCAGCGTCCATCCGGAGACGGTTGAGACGCCGGTGTTCTTGACGGTCACCGTCGCGGTGAAGCCGTTGCTCCACGAGTTGTCGACCTTGTACGCCACCGAGCACGAGGCCGCCGGGGGCGCGGTGTCGTCGTCCGCCTCGGTGGCGGTGAAGGTCGCCGCCGTCACGCCCGAGCCGCTCGCCGAGAAGACCGCGCTGCCCGCCAGCGAGTCCGCGTCCTGCGCCGCCGACAGCGAAACCGGCTGCGCGGTAGCCCAGTTGGCCGGAGTGAAGACCAGGGTGCTGCCGGCCGCCACGGACAGGTCCGCGTCACCGGAGGAGCGGGAGACGGTGACGTTGACGTTCTGCGCGGGTGCCGACGACAGGCGCACGCCCACCGCCGCCGAACCGCCCTCGGGGACGGTGACCGACGCCGGGGACACCTGCACCGCGGGCACCGCCGGGGCGCTGCGCCGCTCGGCGGCGAAGGCGGCGAGCCACGCCAGCGAGGCGTTCCAGTTGATCGCCACCTCGTTGGTGGAGTACGAGCCGATGTCGTCGATGTAGCACGCGGCCGGTGCGCAGCCCGCGAGCTGGGCCTTGGCGATCGGATCGTCCAGTCCGGCGTCCGGGCCGCCCGCGAAGGAGCCGGCCGGCGGGTGCGGCAGTGAGGCGTCGTTCTGGTGCGCCCAGAAGCGGTGGTGCTGGTTCTCGGAGGCGCGTTCGCCGTAGCCGGACACGTACGAGCGGTCGAGCGCATTGCGGCCGAGCAGGTAGTCCAGCGACTCCAGTGCACCGGTGCGGTAGCGCTGCTGGCCGGTGAGCTCGTAGGCGACGCCCATCACCATCGCGTTGTTGGCGACCGAGCTGTTGGAGCCCCAGACGTAGGCGTCGGCGGCGATCGGCACCGCGTAGCCCTGGCCGGCCATGGTGGACAGGTGGGTGTCGGCGGCCGAGGTCAGCAGCGAGCGCAGTCGGTTGACGTCGTCGGTGGGCAGGGCGACGCCGGGGACGGTCGCCAGGGTGATCCGGCCGAGCGTCGCGGTGCCGCCCCACCAGAAGCCGTCGACCGGCTTGGTGTGGTGCGGGGAGGAGGTGACCGCGTCCCGGTACTGCGACTCGCCGGTGGTGGCGAGGAGTTCGGCCGCCGCCCAGTAGAACTCGTCGGAGACGTCGGCGTCCTCGTACGCGCCGCCGCCGGTGTTGTCGGTCGCCGGTGCGAGCACGTTCGGGTTGGTCTTTGCTGCTGTCCAGGCGCGGCGGGCCGCGTTCAGGCAGCGGGTGGCGAAGGCGGCGTCGTACGGGGCGTAGACCCGGGCGCACTGGGCGGCGGTGGCCGCCAGGTTGAGCGTGGCAGCGGTCGACGGCTTGTGCAACTCGCGCTGCTGGTCGTCGAGTTCTGGGCGAGTTGGCAGGCCGGTCCACTGCGCGTCGTGCATCTTGTGGAAGGCCATCCCGGCCATCGGCTTGTCCGCCGGTACCTGCATCCGCAGCAGGAACTCCAGCTCCCAGCGGGCCTCGTCCAGGACGTCCGGTGTGCCGTTGCCGCGCTCGGGAACGCGGAGTGTGGAGTCGCCGAGGGCGGCGTCGCCGCCGGAACGGCGGGCGCGCTCGAAGGAGTTGACGATCTCCCAGGTGGCGATGCCGCCGTTGACCACGTACTTGCCCTGGTCGCCGGCGTCGTACCAGCCGCCGCGCACGTCCAGCCGGTAGTCGCACACCCCGGCCTGGCACGGGACGCTGGTGTCGCCCTTGTTCGGGGCCACGCCCAGGTGCCCGGCGGGGCGGGCGTACGCGCTGCCGGCCAGCGCCGCGTCGATCGCGACGCCGCTGCGCTGCTGGTAGAAGAACGCCATGCTGTCGGCGCGCAGGCCGTCGTACAGCGACGCCGAGATGTCGAACGGGTGGCTGGCCTGGCCGCCGACCACCAGCGTGAAGCCGGTGCCGGGGCCGGTGTAGCCGCCGAAGTCCACCAGGTGGGTGGACTGGCCGGAGGCCCGGTCGGCGCCGTGCACAGTGCTGGTGCCCGAGGCGACCTGCGCGCCGGAGGCGTCGCGCAGCTGCCAGGCCAGCGGGGCGGTGGCGGAGCTGATCACCGTGGCCCTCTTGGGGCCGTCGGGCAGGTAGCCGACCTGGTTCACCCGGACGGGGAAGTCGGCGGGCGCGGCGACCGGCGTCGCCGCGTTGGCGGAGGCCGCCGTGAACGCGGTGGCGGTGAGGCCGCCGGCGGCCAGGGCGAGGCCGGTGAGCACGGCGGCCGCGCGACGCGGCACGCCGCGGGCGGAGGTGACAGGAGGCACGGGTGGGAGGCCTTCCTCGGGTGGAGGTGGGGAAGTGGGGTCGCCCGGATGGGAGCGCTCCCACTCGTCCAATCAAGCCAGCCCTGCAGGGGTCGCGTCAATACACCGGCACGGAAAGGCAGTTGGTCCGCAGCCCGGACGGCCGGCATCCGGGCTGCGGCGGATCCTCAGGGTGAACGGGCCGTCAGGCCACCGGCGCACCGCTGCCGGCGATGACCTCGGGGCGCAGCAGCGCGGCGAGCCGCTCGGCCGGGAGCAGGCCCCGCTCCAGGACGAGTTCGGCCACGCCCCGGCCGCTGACCAGGGCCTCCTTGGCGATGTCGGTGGCGGCCGTGTACCCGATGTGCGGGTTCAGGGCGGTCACCAGGCCGATGGAGTTCTCGACGGTCGCGCGCAGCACCTCCGTGTTGGCGGTGATGCCCACCACGCAGCGCTCGGCGAGGGTGAGGCAGGCCGCGCGCAGGTGGGTGACGGACTCCGACAGGGAGTGCAGGATGATCGGCTCGAAGGCGTTGAGCTGGAGCTGCCCGGCCTCGGCGGCCATGGTGACGGTGACGTCGTTGCCGATCACCTCGAAGGCGACCTGGTTGACGACCTCGGGGATCACCGGGTTCACCTTGCCCGGCATGATGCTCGAACCCGCCTGCACCGGAGGCAGGTTGATCTCGCCGAGGCCCGCGCGCGGCCCGGAGGACAGCAGGCGCAGGTCGTTGCAGGTCTTGGAGAGCTTGACGGCGATCCGCTTGAGCACGCCGGACATCTGGACGAAGGCGCCGCAGTCCTGGGTGGCCTCGACCAGGTTGGCGGCGGTCACCAGCGGCAGCCCGGTGATGGCGGCGAGGTGGCGGCGGGCCGACTCGGTGTACCCGGCAGGGGCGTTGAGGCCGGTACCGATCGCCGTGGCACCGAGATTGATCTCGTGGATCAGCTCGACGGCCTCGGCGAGCCGGCTGCGGTCCTCGTCGAGCATGACCGCGAACGCCGAGAACTCCTGACCGAGCGTCATCGGCACGGCGTCCTGCAGCTGGGTGCGGCCCATCTTCAGCACGTCGCGGAACTCGATGGCCTTGCCGGCGAAGGCGTCCTGGAGGACGGCCATCGCGTCGAGCAGGCCGCGCACCGCGTAGACGGTCGCGATCCGGACGGCGGTCGGGTAGACGTCGTTGGTGGACTGGCCGAGGTTGACGTCCTCGTTGGGGTGCAGGTGCCGGTACTCGCCCTTGGTGTGGCCCAGCAACTCCAGGCCCCGGTTGGCGACGACCTCGTTGGCGTTCATGTTGGTCGAGGTGCCGGCGCCGCCCTGGATGACGTCGACGACGAACTGGTCGTGCAGCCGGCCGGCCCGGATCTCGCGGCAGGCGGCGACGATCGCGGCGGCCTTCTCGGGTGCCAGCAGGCCGAGTTCCTCGTTGGCGAGGGCGGCGGCCTCCTTGACGGCGGCGAGGGCCTCGATCAGGTGAGGGTAGGCGGAGATCGGCGTCCCGGTGATCGGGAAGTTCTCGGTGGCGCGCAGGGTGTGGACGCCCCAGTACGCGTCGGCGGGGACGTCCCGGTCGCCGAGCAGGTCGTGTTCGCTCCGGGTGACGGCGGTCATGGGTGTGCGGGTCCTCTTCCTGAGGTGGGTGGGCCGGTACTGCAGGCGGGCCGGTTCTGTGGGCGCGTCAGGCGGCGGTGGGGGCGGTCAGCGGGTCCAGCGCGCTCACCGGGCGGACGCTGCCGACCGGCCGGCCGCCGCCGAGCATGGGCTCGCCGGTGAATGCGCCGAGCAGCGCCGGGTCGACGCCGGCTCGGGCCAGGGCGGCCGCCGCGACCGGGATGCGCGCCCGGTCCGCCCCGTCGGCGATCTTCACGGCGACGGCGCGACCGTCGGGCAGCGCGGCGACCTGGACGCCCTCGAAGCCGTCCTTGGCGATCAGTCCGGGCACCGCGCGCATCAGCGCGGCCACGTCGCGGCCGGCACCGGAGGCCATCTCCGGGTGGTCGCGCAGCGCGTCCGCGACCCGCCGCTCGGCCGTGCCCGGCAGGCCGGTGGCGATCCGGGCGGCGGCGCGGGCGAGCCCGTGCAGCGAGACGGCGAACAGCGGGGCGCCGCAGCCGTCGACGGTGACCTGCGCGATGCGCTGACCGGTGAGCTCCTCGACGGCCTTGGCGATCGCGGTCTGGAGCGGGTGTGCGGGGTCGAGGTAGGTGCGCAGCGGCCAGCCGTTGAGGGCGCAGACGTACAGCATCGCCGCGTGCTTGCCGGAGCAGTTCTGGGCGAGCCGCGAGGGCCGGCGGCCCTCGCGCAGCCACGTGTCGCGGACGGCCGGCGCGTACGGCAGGTCGGCGACGTTGCGCAGGTCGCCCGGGGTGAGGCCGGCCAGCTCCAGGATCCGGCGGGCTCCGGCGAGGTGCCGCTCCTCGCCGGAGTGGCTGCCCATGGCGAGAGCGAGCAGAGCGCGGTCGAGCGGCAGCCCGGCGCGGACCATCGCGACGGCCTGGACCGGCTTGAGGGCCGACCGCGGGTAGCAGGCCGCCTCGACGTCGCCGAGCCGGTGGCGGACGGTGCCGTCCCCGTCGAGGACGACCACGGAGCCGTGGTGCACCCCCTCGACCAGCCCGCCGCGGACCACGTGGGCCACGGGGACGTGCCGGGGTTCGCGGACGGCGGGGGCGTCCGCCGGGATGCTGCTGCGCATACTGCCTCGATCGGTGGTGGTGGGTCGCTGGTCGGGTGTGCGGGGCGGTCAGCCGTCGGAGCCGGAGCCGGAGCCGGAGCCGGCGGGGGCAGGCGTGCCGGCCGGCACCAGGCGGCCGCGGATGGCGTACCAGCCGGCGACCAGCACTCCGGCGATCAGCGGCAGGCACAGCACGGTGGTGCGACCGGCACCGCCGTCGGCGTACATCAGGACCAGCACGGTGACCAGGAAGGCCAGCGTCGCCAGTTCGGTCCACGGGGAGCCGGGCAGCCGGTAGCCGGGGCGGGTCAGTTCGCCGGCCCGGGTCTTCCGCCAGAACAGCAGGTGGCAGACCATGATCATGCCCCAGGTGGTGAGGATGCCGATCGCCGCGAAGTTGAGCACGATCTCGAACGCGTCGGCCGGGACGACGAAGTTGAGCCCGACGCCGAGCACGCACACGCCGCTGGTCAGCAGGATGCCGCCGTACGGGACCTGGCTGCGGCTCATCCGGGCGGTGAACGCGGGCGCCGAGCCGTTGACGGCCATCGAGCGCAGGATGCGGCCGGTGGAGTACAGGCCGGAGTTGAGCGAGGACATCGCGGCGGTCAGCACGACCAGGTTCATCACGTCGCCGGCCGCCGGGACGCCGATCTGGGACAGCACCGTCACGAACGGGCTCTGGCCCGCGCTGTACTTGTTCCAGGGCAGCAGCATCGACAGCAGGACGACCGAGCCGACGTAGAACAGGCCCACCCGCCACATGATCGAGTTGATCGCCTTCGGCAGGATCCGCTCGGGGTGCTCGGTCTCCCCGGCCGCGACGCCGACCAGTTCGACGGAGGCGTAGGCGAAGACCACGCCCTGGATGATCAGCAGCATCGGCAGCAGGCCGTTGGGGAAGACGCCGCCGTGGTCGGTGATGAGCGCGGGGCCGGGCACGGTGCCGTCGATCGGGTGGCGGGTGGCCAGCAGGAAGACGCCGATGCCCATGAAGACCAGCAGCGCACCGACCTTGACGATGGCGAACCAGAACTCCAGCTCGCCGAAGATCCGCACCGAGATGAGGTTGACGGTGAGCACCACGGCCAGCGCCACCAGCGCGATCACCCACTGCGGCACGTCGGAGAACATGCCCCAGTAGTGGGTGTAGGTGGCGACCGCCGTGATGTCGGCGATGCCGGTGGTGGCCCAGTTGAGGAAGTACATCCAGCCCGCGGTGTACGCGCCCTTCTCGCCCAGGAACTCCCGGGCGTAGGAGACGAAGGCACCGGAGGACGGGCGGTAGAGCACGAGTTCGCCGAGGGCGCGCACCACCAGGAAGGCGAAGACGCCGCAGACGGCGTACGCCACGAACAGGGAGGGGCCGGCGTCGGCGAGCCGGCCGCCCGCGCCGAGGAAGAGGCCGGTGCCGATGGCGCCGCCGATGGCGATCATGTTGACGTGCCGGGCCTTGAGGGACTTGCTGTAGCCGGTGTCACCGGCGTCGACGTGGCCGGGGGACGGCTGGTGCGTTCCGTCCTCGAGGAGCTGCTCGCTCACGTCTGGGGTCCGCCTTCCGTGGGGGAGTCCGTGCGACGGGGGCGCACGATGTCGGTGAGGGTCGACTCGACGACCTGGAGGTGGTGGGACATGGCCGCCATGGCGTCCTGCTCGGAACCGTCGACCAGGGCCTCGAGGATCGCCCGGTGCTCGCAGTTGGACTGCTCGCGCC
The DNA here is from genome assembly GCF_007828955.1 of Kitasatospora atroaurantiaca. NCBI lineage: Bacteria > Bacillati > Actinomycetota > Actinomycetes > Kitasatosporales > Streptomycetaceae > Kitasatospora > Kitasatospora atroaurantiaca. The sequence continues at coordinate 7,051,518 of NZ_VIVR01000001.1, forward strand.
GGCCGCACAGCTCGTTGAGGAAGGCCGACTGGCGGGCCAGCGCGTCGCGGATCTCCTCGATGATCCGGCGGAAGACCGGGTTCTGGGCCGCCTCCGCCAGGGCCAGGTGGAAGAGCGAGTCCATGGCGACCCAGGCGGTGGTGTCCGTCTCCCGCTCCATCCGGTCGAGGAGATGGGCCAGGTGGTCGAGGTCCTCGGGGGTGCGGCGCAGGGCCGCGTACCCGGCGACCGGGATCTCGATGTGCCGTCGCACCTCGAGGAGGTGGCTGGCGGCGTAGTCGCCGAAGGTCGGGTCCTCGACCGTGCTGGCGAGGACGAAGGTGCCCTTGCCGGTCTTCGACACCGTCAGTCCCATGGCCTGCAGGGCCCGGAGCGCCTCCCGCAGGACCGGTCGGCTGACTTCCAGGGTGCGGCACAGCTCGGCCTCGGAGGGGAGCTTGTCGCCGACCGCGTACTCGCCGCGCTCGATGGCGCCGCGGAGGTGGCCGAAGACCGCTTCCATCGCGCTGACGCGACGGGGAACGGGGCCACCTGTCTGGCTGTCTGACAGGTTCACGGGTGAGATCCTCCGGGCTGACGGACAGTGGTGTCAAGGTTGCGGGCAGATGAACGCGCGGACCGTCACCGGGCGCGGGCTTTGGCCGTACGTCTCCGCCGCGGCTAAGGTGTGGCGCCGGACTCGGCGGATCGCTCCCTGGGGGAGGTGGGGATGGGGCTCATGGACGCGGACCACGTGGGGTTGGTGGTCGCGGCGCAGGCCGGTGACGACCGGGCGCGCGAGGAACTGCTCGCCGCCTACCTGCCGTTGCTCTACAACATCGTCGGGCGCGCCCTGAGCGGCCACGCCGACGTCGACGACGTCGTCCAGGAGACCCTGCTGCGCGTGGTGCGGGACCTGCCCGGCCTGCGTGCCCCGGAGAGCTTCCGGTCCTGGCTGGTGTCGATCGCGCTCCGCCAGATCAGCACCCACCGGCACCGGCAACGCGTCCTCGCCGACCGGACCGCGGCCATCGACGAGGCGCACCGGATACCCGACCCCGGTGCCGGGGCTGAGGACATGACGATCCTGCGGCTGCACGTGTCCGACGAGCGCCGCCAGGTGGTCGAGGCCGGCCGGTGGCTCGATCCCGACCACCGGGCGCTGCTGTCGCTGTGGTGGCAGGAGGTCGCGGGCTCGCTGAGCCGCGACGACCTCGCCGCCGCCACCGGGCTCACCGCCGCCCACGTCGGAGTGCGCGTCCAACGCATGCGCGAGCAGCTGGAGCTGAGCCGGACGATCGTCGCCGCGCTGAACGCCGACCCGCGCTGCGCACGCCTGGAGGAGGCCGTCGCCGGCTGGGACGGCCTCCCCTCCTCGGTGTGGCGCAAACGGATCGCCCGGCACACCCGCGGCTGCCCCGGCTGCGCGCCAGCGACGGCCGGACGGATTCCGGCCGAGCTGCTGCTCGTCCGGGTGGCACCGCTGACGGTCCCGGCCGGGCTCCTCGCCGCGCTGGCCGTCAAGGGCCTGCTGCCGGGTGCGGCCGCGGGCGCCGCCGCGCTGACCGGGGCGACCGCCGCGGTCGGCACGGCGGCGGGGGGAGGCGGTCTGCACGGCTCCCTGCTCGCCAAGCTCTCCGCGGTGACCGCGCATCCGCTGGTGTCCCTGGCCACCGGTGCCGTGATCGTCACCGGGGCCGCCGCCACCTACGCGGCCTGGCCCGAACCGCCGCAACGGGTGCCCGTCACCGCCGCTCCCACGGCCGGCGCGGCCACCCCGACCCCCGCGCGCACCGCCGCTCCCGCCGGACCGCCGCAGGCCAGTCCGTCCGCCGCCGCGGCCGTGGTTCCGCCCGGCCCGCTGTCACTGGAGTCCGTGGCCGCACCCGGCCTCTTCCTCACGTACACCGGCGACTTCGCCGCGCTCGAGCGGGCCGACGCCGCCAGCCCCGCGCGGACCCGGCAGCGGGTCACGTTCACGGTGGTCCGGGGCCTGGCCGACACCCGGTGCGTCACCTTCCGCGCCGCCGACGGCCGCTACCTGCGCCACCGCGACCTGCGGCTGCGGCTGAGCACCGACGACGGCAGCGAACTGTTCCGGGAGGACGCCACCTTTTGCCCGCTGCCCGGGTCGGTCGCCGGGTCGGTGACCCTGCACGCGCACAACTACCCCGGATCGGCCCTCCGCCAGCGCGACGGCGGCATCTGGCTCGACGGCGACAACGGTACGCGGGACTTCGCCGACCAGGCCTCCTTCATCGCCCGCAGCGCCTGGGCCTGACGGCGACGACCGGGCGGCGGGCCCCGGCGTAACGCTTTTCGCCTGCGAGATTCCTCACGGGGGCGATCGTCCGGACGGCACCGGTTTTCCGTTACGGGGCCGCGGGCCCGGAAGCCTCCTGTGTGTGGGGATCTCCTCCCGGCCGCCCGCCCACGACGGGCCGGGGCGGGAGGGACCCCGACGTCCCCGTTCAGGCATCCAGGAAGAGAGCCGATCCGCATGACGCGACACACCCACCAACCCCCGGCCGGGGCCCGCACCAGCGCGGCGCACCGGGTGACCCGCAGCCCCCGGGGGGAGTCGTGAAGGGCCTGCACCGGCTCAGCCGGCGCCGCCGCGTGGTGGCGATCGGGGCCTCGGCCGCCGCGCTGGTGGCCGGAGTCGTGGCGCTCCTCCCCGATTTCGCCGGAGCCGCCGCGCTGGGTACGCAGGCGGCCCCCTCCGGCAGGTACTTCGGCACCGCCTTGGCCGCCGGGCGGCTCGGCGACTCGGCGTACACCGCGATCGCGGACCGGGAGTTCACCATGATCACCCCGGAGAACGAGATGAAGTGGGACGCGATCGAGCCGTCCCGCGGCAACTTCACCTACGGGGGCGCCGACCAGATCGTCAACCACGCCTCCGCGCACGGCCAGCGGATGCGCGGCCACACCCTGGTCTGGCACTCGCAGCTCCCGTCCTGGGTCGGCTCCATCAGCGACGCGACCACCCTGCGCAGCGTGATGGACAACCACATCACCAACGAGGTGACCCACTACAAGGGCAGGATCTACGCCTGGGACGTGGTCAACGAGGCCTTCGAGGACGGCGGCAGCGGCCGGCACCGCAGCTCGGTGTTCCAGAACGTGCTGGGTGACGGCTTCATCGAGGAGGCCTTCCGCACCGCCCGCAACGCCGACCCCTCGGCCAAGCTCTGCTACAACGACTACAACATCGAGAACTGGTCCGACGCCAAGACCCAGGGCGTCTACGGCATGGTCAAGGACTTCAAGTCCCGCGGCGTGCCCATCGACTGCGTCGGCTTCCAGAGCCACTTCGGCGCCGGCGGCCCGCCGGGGAGCTTCCAGACCACCCTCGCCAACTTCGCCGCCCTGGGCGTGGACGTCCAGCTCACCGAGCTGGACATCGCCCAGGCACCGGCCACCGGCTACGCCAACGCCGCCAACGCCTGCCTGTCCGTGGCCCGGTGCACCGGCATCACGGTGTGGGGCGTCCGGGACAGCGACTCCTGGCGCAGCGGCGAGAACCCCCTGCTGTTCGACCGCAACGGCAATCCCAAGGCCGCCTACACCGCCGTCATGAACGCCCTCAAGGCTGCCTCCGGCACCGGGACGGGCGGGACGGGCGGCGGGAGCGGCGCCGGAGAGATCAAGGGCGTTCCCTCCGGCCGCTGCCTCGACGTCAACGGCTTCACCACCGCCAACGACACCCAGCTGCAGCTGTGGGACTGCCACGGCCAGGGCAACCAGCGGTGGACCTACACCTCCAGTCGGCAGCTGATGGTCTACGGCAAGAAGTGCCTGTCCGCCAGGGCCAAGGGCACCGGCAACGGCACGGCCGTGGTGATCGACGACTGCACCGGCGGTGCCGAGCAGCAGTGGACCGTCAATGCGGACGGCTCGATCGCCGGCGTCCAGTCCGGGCTGTGCCTCGACGCCGTCGGCGCCGGCACCGCCAACGGCACCAAGATCCAGCTGTACGCCTGCTGGTCCGGCGGCAGCAACCAGAAGTGGACCGGCCTGTCCGGCACGCCGAGTCCGGCGCCCACCACGACCAGCGCAACCTGCCCGCTCCCGTCGACCTACCGGTGGAGCTCCAGCGGCGTGCTGGCGCAGCCGGCCAACGGCTGGGCGGCCGTGAAGGACTTCACGGACGTGGTCTACAACGGCAAGCACCTGGTCTACGCGTCGAACGTGAACGGGTCGAAGTACGGCTCGATGATGTTCAGCCCGTTCGCCAACTGGTCGGACATGGCGTCGGCCGGTCAGACCGGGATGGGCCAGGCCGCGGTGGCGCCCACGCTGTTCTACTTCGCGCCCAAGAACATCTGGGTGCTGGCCTACCAGTGGGGCCAGTCGCCGTTCGTCTACCGCACCTCCAGCGACCCGACCAACCCCAACGGCTGGTCCGCGCCGCAGACCCTGTTCACCGGCAGCATCCCGGGTTCCGGCACCGGCCCGATCGACCAGACGCTGATCGCCGACGACCAGAACATGTACCTGTTCTTCGCCGGTGACAACGGCTCCATCTACCGGGCCAGCATGCCGATCGGGAACTTCCCCGGCAGCTTCGGGTCGTCCTACACCACGGTCATGACCGACACCGTGAAGAACCTGTTCGAGGCCCCGCAGGTCTACAAGGTCAAGGGCCAGAACCAGTACCTCATGATCGTCGAGGCGCGCGGCGCGAGCGAGCAGCGCTACTTCCGCTCGTTCACCGCCACCAGCCTCAACGGCACCTGGACCCCGCAGGCCGCCACCGAGAGCAACCCCTTCGCCGGCAAGGCCAACAGCGGCGCCTCCTGGACCAACGACATCTCCCACGGTGACCTCGTCCGCAACAACCCGGACCAGACCATGACCATCGACCCCTGCAACCTGCAACTCCTCTACCAGGGCAAGTCCCCGACCGCGAGCGGCCCGTACGACCAGCTGCCGTGGCGACCTGGCCTCCTCACCCTCCAGCGCTGACCCGACCGGACCAGGAAGCGGATCCCGGCCGAATCCGGTGCCGGGATCCGCTCCTCCCTCGTGTCCCTCGTGCACGGCCCGCAAGCGATCGGGGCCGCAGGCCGTTGCGCCTGCGGCCCCGTACGGCTGCACGCGGCGCTGACGACCCGTCAGCCGAACAGCCGGCGCTGGATCTCCCGCCGGTAGTCCTCCAGCGTCCGGTCGAGGTGCACCACCGTAGCCGCGGCCGCCTCCTCGGGGCGGCCGTCGCGAATGGCCCGGTAGATCGCCTCGTGCTCCTCGACCGCGGCCTCCGCGGCCGCGCCGAGCATGTCGTGGATGCCGATGGCGCTGGACTGCCGCTGCAGCCGGCGGGCGTCGCGCACGGCGCTGAGCAGGAAGGCGTTGTGCGCGGCGGTGGCCACGGCCGTGTGGAAGTCCTCGTCCGCCTGGTTGAACACGTCGACCTGGCCGTGGACCACGCCGTGCCGGCACTGCTGCATGGCGACCTCGATGGTGCGCAGCTCGGCCGGTGTGGCCCGGGTGGCCGCGAAACTGGCGGCGGCCGTCTCCTGCACCTTGCGGAACTCGAAGAGCATCAGGACGTGGTCGAGGTCGACCGGCCGGAAGAAGCCGCCCCAGCGGCTGGTGATCAGCATGCCCTCGTCGTCGGCGACGAACAGGCCGCGCCCCTTGTGCGCCCGGACCCGGCCGAGCGCCGAGAGGATCTTCACGGCCTCCCGCACCACCGCCCGGCTGGTGTTGAGGGTCTTGGCCAGGTCGTGCTCGGTGGGCAGGCGGTCGCCGGCCACCAGACGCTGCTCGGCGATGAACTCCAGGATCTGCTCCGACACGATCTCGTACCCGGGCCGGTAGTCCCCCCGCTCCTCGCCCGAGCCGTCCACCGATGCCGCGCGACCGGGAGAGGCCTGTGCCGGCGATGCGGCTTCCGTCGTGGGCATGTCGTTCATCTTTCCTGCCTCCGGGAATGACGTGCGCGAGCGCGACTGATCGCAGTGGAGCTGGCTCATCGTAGCGCAGACAGGCAATGAGTCATACTCATTCGCTGGGACGTGGCACTGTATGGCGGTGGGCGAAATGGTGCAAAGAGCGAGAAACCTTGCATAAGTGCACGGTGATTGCGGTTCATTGCTTCGAAGCTCTTCTGAATGGAGATGTAGAAGCCCTTGACGGGGCTCTCGATAGGGCGGCTAATTTATCCCCGAGGGCGGCAGCGGAGCGCCGGCCCTCGGTACCCGACGCCTGACCGGGATGGCCAGGCGCCGCCCCACCCCCACCTCCCGACCCCGTTCGGGGCCTCTGCAGTGGAGTCGCTCATGACCGTCAACAAGCCTCTGGCCGGCGAGAAGGCAGTGCCCAGCAAGAGACGAGCGGTGTTGCTGGCCGCCTGCGCGGCCACCCTGGCGGTGACCGTGTCCGCGTGTAGCGGCGCGGCTTCCGACAAGACCACCACCAAGGACGGCTTCGCCCAGGCCGCCCAGACCGACGGGGCGGTGACGGTCTGGGTCGACGCGACCCGCCTGCCCGCCGCGAAGCAGTACCAGGAGCTGCACCCCGAGGTGAAGTTGGACATCGTCAGCTACGACGGTGACGCCAACGGGTCGAACTACCTGCAGACCAAGGTCCAGCTCTTCAACCGGACCGGCAAGGGCTGGCCGGACGTCGTCTTCAGCTCTCAGAACAACGAGGCCTCCTGGGCGGTCGACGCCGGGTTCGCGGCGCCGCTCGACAAGGGCCTGATCCCGGCCGACACCCTGGGCCAGTTCGCCAAGGGCGCCAACGACGTCTGCACGGTCAACGGCACCGTCTACTGCCTGCGCAACGACCTCTCGCAGGCGGTGCTCTGGTACAACGCTCCGCTGATGAAGCAGTTCGGCTACACCGTCCCGAAGACCTGGGAGGAGTACCAGCAGCTCGGCGAGAAGGTGGCCGCCGAGCACCCGGGCTACCTGGTCGGCGACGCCGGCGACTCCTTCACCCCCGAGATCTACCTCTGGGCGAGCAAGTGCGAGGCCAACCACATCACCGGCCCCAAGGCCGTCACGGCGAACACCAGCGGTGAGAACTGCACCAAGATGGCCAAGCTCATGGACGGGCTGATCAAGAACAAGTCCATGTCCATCACCGGTGTCTTCAGCACCGACTTCGCCAAGAACGAGGCCGACAAGGTCCTGCTCATGCCCGGCCCGGCGTGGTACGGCGGCGCGGTGTTCAAGGACACCCTGAAGACCCCGGACAAGACGATCGGGGCGGCCCCGATACCCCAGTGGCAGGGCGACACCGCGCCGTCCACCGGCAACGTCGGCGGCGGCACCTGGCTGCTGTCCCAGCACTCCACCCACCTCAAGGCGGCCACCGACTTCCTGAAGTGGGTCACCACCGACAACGCCTACCAGGGCGAGAAGGCCCCCGGCTTCCCGGCGTACGCGCCCGCCGCGGAGAACTGGCTGAAGGCCCAGGCCGCCTCCGGGTACTTCGCCGGTGACCTCGGTGCCCTGAAGGACGCCTCCTCCCAGGTGTGGCCGGGCTGGGGCTCGGGCCAGTTCAGCCAGGAGGCCATCTGGGCCGCCACGGTCAAGCCGGGCCTGACCCAGGGCCAGACCATCGAGTCCCTGCTGCCGGCCTGGCAGGACTCGATCGTCAAGCACGCCGAGTCGTTCGGTTACAAGGTCTCGAAGTGACCGCCACCGTCTCCTCGGTCAGCTCCGGCCGGCGCCCCCGCGGCGTCGGCCGGAGCTGGGCCGGCCCGGCCTTCGTCGCCGGCTACGTACTCCTCCTGATCGCCTTCGGCGTCCTCCCGATCGGCTACGCGATCTACTTCGCGTTCACCGACGCGGGCGGCACGTTCACCGGCTTCAGCAACTTCGTGACCACGGCGCAGGACTTCCGGTTCGTGGACGCGCTCGGCCACGTGGCGCTCTACCTGCTGTTCTGGCTGCTCTCGCTGGTCGTCTTCGTGGTGGGGCTGGCGCTGCTGCTGCACCGGGTGTCCGTCGGACGGGTCAGCCAGGCGCTGCGCTTCCTGTACTACATCCCCGGGGCGCTGGCGGGCGCCGCCAGCGTGCTGGTGTGGCTGTTCATGCTCGACCCGACGGTGAGCCCGGTCAGTTCGCTGCTGGAGGACCTCGGGTTCGACACCTTCGGCCAGGTGATCGCCCCGGACAACCTGCCGGTGCTGTTCACCGTCATCGCGTTCTGGACCGGCGCGGGCGGCTGGATCGTCGTCATGTACGGCGCGCTGAACAACATCCCCAGCGACGTCCTGGAAGCCGCTCGGATCGACGGCGCGGGTGCCTGGCAGACCGCCTGGCACGTGCAGATCCCGATGCTGCGCAAGTGGATCGTCTACATGGTGATCCTCGCCTTCGCGGGCGGCGCCCAGCTCTTCGTCGAGCCGCAGCTGCTCTCCCTGGCCAGCGTGGGCGTGGCCGGTCGCGACTACTCGCTCAACCAGCTGACCTACGCCTTCGCCTTCCAGATGAACAACATCAACGGCGCCGCCGCGGTCTCGATGGAGCTCCTGGTCGTGAGCGTGTCGGTCGCCGGCGTCTTCGTCGCACGATCGAGGTTCTTCGATGCCGACTGAGACTTCCGCCACCCCGACCGCCACCGCGCCACGTACCGAACGGGAACCAAGCGCCATGAGCCGAACCGCACCCCGGACGTCGCGGCGGGCCCCCCGGTCCGTGGGTCAGACGTCGTACCGGCTGCTGGCCGGCGCGGTCCTGACGGTGTTCGTGGTGTTCTTCGTCCTGCCGGTGCTCTGGCTGCTCCTGGCGGCGACCAAGACCGACCAGCAGCTGGTCCACGACCACCCGCTCTCCTTCGGCTCCTTCGGCACGCTCGCGGACAACTGGCACGCGCTGAGCGGGTTCCAGGACGGCGCGATCCTGCTCTGGCTGGGCAACTCCGCCCTGTACGCCGTCGTCTCGCTGGTCATCACGCTCTGCGTGTCGGTGCCCGCCGGGTACGCGCTGGCCATGACCGAGTTCCGCGGCCGCAAGACCCTGCTGGTCACCACGCTGATCGTCATGCTGATGCCGACCGCCACGCTGGTGGTGCCGCTGTTCCTGGAGATCAACGCGGCGCGCCTGATCGGCACCATGTGGTCGATCGTCCTGCCGTACTCGTTCTACCCGTTCGGCGTGTACCTGACGTACATCTACTTCACCACCGCCGTACCGAAGGACCTGCTGGCGGCGGCCCGGATGGACGGCTGCTCCGAGTTCGGCGTCTTCCGTCTGATCGCCCTGCCGCTGGCGACCCCGGTCATCGCGCTGGTGGGCTTCTTCAGCTTCGTCGCCAACTGGACGAACTACTTCCTGCCGTACGTGATGCTCCCCGAGAGCGACCAGATGCCGGTCCAGGTCGGCGTCGGCAACCTCCTCAGCAGCGTGCCGCAGTTCAACCCGGCCGCCGGCACGGCCGCGGTCGAGCGCCCGGAGTTGGCTCTCGCGACCCTGGTCGCCATCACCCCGGTGCTCGTGGTCTTCCTCTTCGCCCAGCGCTTCCTGGTCAGCGGCATGCTCGCCGGCGCCACCAAGGAATAGTGCTCGCGCCACCCCGATCGGAGATCGTCCCATGTCTCACAGCTCCACCGAGCCCTCGTCGGGCGAGGACGCCACGGCGCCCCTCCCCGAGATCCAGGCCGGGGTGCCGCTGCTCGAACCGCCCGGGTGGGCGGTGGCGCAGCGAGCGCTGTTCGACCTGCTCGACCACAGCTGGCGCAAGTTCGCCCGGGACTTCACCGGCCCCGACGGCCGACTGAACTACAACGGCCGGCTGACCACCCGTGACGGTGTGGACGACTTCTACGAGGTCTTCTTCAACTGGCCCCAGCTCTACCTGCTCGGCGGCGCCGACGACCTGTTGGCCGCCAGTGAGAAGCACTGGGAGGGCGTGACCAGGCACCTCACCGAGCTGGACATGCTCAAGGACGAGTACGAGCGCGGCTACGACTGGTTCCACCAGGGCGAGAGCCTGCTGCTGCTCTACTTCCTGTGCATGGCCGACCCCGAGCGCTGGTCCGAGCGCGCCCTGCGGTTCGCCGAGCTGTACGTCGACCCGGTCCACGGCAACTACGACCCCGGGCACCGCATCGTCACCCGTCCGCACAACGGCAGCGACCCCGACCGGCAGGGCCTGTCCGACGGCGAGGTCTACCCGTGGCTGCAGAAGGAGGCCGACACCTATGGCTACCCGCTCGAGTGGCTCCCTGAGGCGCAGGACGGCCCGTACCCGCTCGACTCGGACCCGCGGCTCGGCGCGCAGATGCGCGAGCGGATGGGCTTCGGCGACACCGCGGTCAACCTCGCGGTGGCCGGCCTGGTGCTCAACGCCTGGATCCTGTCCGGTGAGCAGCGCTACCGCGACTGGATCGTCGAGTACGTCGGCGCCTGGCGGGAGCGCACCGAGGCGAACGGCGGCGTCATCCCGGACAACGTCGGCCTGGACGGCGTGGTCGGCAGCCGGCTCGAAGGCCGCTGGTACGGCGGCCACTACGGCTGGTCCTGGCCGCACGGCTGGCACAGCGTGGGCCACGCGGCCTGCGTGGCGGCCCTCGCCGCGGCGGTGTCCGCCGGCGAGGACGACTACCTCTCGATGGTCGGGACCACGCTCGACGAGATGATCTCCCGGGCCAAGCTGATGCCGCACAGCGAGGCGGACTCCAGCCTCCCGGCCAAGTGGGCGGTCGAACTCGCCGGGGACTTCGACAAGCCGACGCTGCACCTCCCGTTCCGGCACAACGACTCGGGCTGGTTCGACTACAACCCCGTCACCCTGCCGGTGCCGATCGCGCTCTGGCACCACAGCGCCTCCGAGGAGGACCGCGTCCGCATCGAGAAGCTGCGCGAGGCGGACCCGCTCGACTGGAGCACCGTGCGCTCGTTCCGGGCCAAGGAGGAGTCCGGGCACGAGAAGGCCTGGTTCGCCTTCCTCGCCGGCGACGACCCCGGCTACCCCGAGCGGATCCTCGCCGCCGCGCAGGCTCAGGTACGCCACCGGCTGCGGCGGATCGACCGCTACCGCGACCTGGACGTGGACGAGGCGGACATCCACGTGTGGCAGCAGTGCAACCCGGTGGCCACCGAGGCCCTGGTCCAGCTGACCTGGGGCGGCCCCCAGGTGCTCTACAACGGCAGCATCCAGCAGGCCCGGCTGCGCTACCACGACGCCCAGGCCCGCCGCGCGGGGCTTCCGCAGGACGTGGCCGCCCTGGTCACCTCCATCGACCCCGAGGCGACCACGGTCGAACTGGTCAACCTCTCGCCAGACAAAGATCGGACGATTATCCTTCAGGCGGGTGCTCTCGCCGAGCACACCATCAGCTCCGTCCGGTACACGACCTGTACGGACGAGGGCTGGATCGGTGACATGTACGACTACGGCCACACCGAGCCGGTGGTCGGCGAGGTGGAGACGGCCTGCGACGGCGCGTACCTGACGGTGCAGCTCCCCGCGTCCACCCGGATCCGGATGACCCTCCGGCTGGAGCTCCGCACCCGTACCCCCAGCTACCGTTCGCCCTTCGGCACCTCGGCCGACGCGCCGAACGCCGAAACGTCGGAGGAATCCGCATGAAGCGCTTCGCTCAGACCATCAAGCTCCGGCCCGAGCACCGCGAGGAGTACCTGAAGCTCCACTCCGCCGTGTGGCCCGGGGTCGAGGCGGCCCTGATCCGGGCGAACATCCGCAACTACAGCATCTACCTCCACGGCGACGTGCTGTTCGCGTACTACGAGTACCACGGCGAGGACTTCGACGCCGACATCGCGGAGCTGGAGGCCGACCCGGTGACCCAGGAGTGGTGGACGCACACCGACCCCTGCCAGGAGCCCTTCCCGGACCGGGGCGACTCCCGCCAGTGGACGAACCTCCCCGAGATCTGGCACCTGAGCGAACCCGGCGAGCAGCCCACCGCCGACTGACCCGCTCACTCCAGACCGACCCCACCCGGAGCCTCCCGTGACCTCCACCCAGCCGCCCGTGCTCATCGACGCCCACCACCACCTGTGGGACCTTGCCCAGCGCCCGCAGTCGTGGCTCGACGAGCCCGGCCTGGAATCGATCCGCCGCACCTTCACCCCGGACGACCTGCGCGCCACCGCCACCCAGGAGGTGGCGGGCCGCCGGCTGCACAGCACGGTGGTCGTGCAGTGCATCCCGGACGTGCCCGAGACCGAGGACCTGCTCGCGCTCGCCGCACAGGAGCCGCTGATCGATGCCGTGGTCGGCTGGGTGGACCTCACGTCCCCCGGGGTCGGTGACGACCTCGACCTGCTGCTCGCCGGGCCGGGCGGCAGCTACCTGCGGTCGCTGCGCAGCCTGGTCCAGGGCGAGCCGGACCTGGAGTGGCTGCAGCGGGCCGAGGTCGAACGCGGCCTGGCGGAGGTCGAGAAGCGCGGGCTGGGCTACGACGTGCTCGTCCGCAGCCACCAGCTCGACCAGGCCGCCAAGCTGGCCGAGCGCTTCCCCGAGCTGCCCCAGGTGCTCGACCACGCCGGCAAGCCGGACATCGCCGGCGGCGAACTGGGGGAGTGGGAGCGCCGGCTGCGCCGGCTGGCCGGGCACCCCCAGGTGGTCTGCAAGGTGTCCGGCCTGATCACCGAGGCCGACCACCAGAACTGGACCATCGCCGACATGCGGCCGGTGTGGGACGTCCTGCTGGACGCCTTCGGCCCCGACCGGCTGATGTTCGGCTCGGACTGGCCGGTGGCGAACCTCGCCGGAGGCTGGAACTGCTGGGCCGCCACCGTGGACGTCCTGCTCGACGGGTTCTCCGCCGACGAGACGTCGGCGATCCTCGCGGGCACCGCGACCGCCTTCTACCGCCTCACCCGTACCGAAGAGACTCTGGAATCACGATGACGCTTGCTGTCCGTTACACGGCTGCCCGGACGTTGGACACGGCTCCGGTGGAGCCGTCCGAGCCCGGTCCGGGCGAGGTGCTGCTGGCTCCCGCGTATGTGGGGATCTGCGGCACCGATCTGCACATCTTCCACGGCGACATGGATGCCCGGGTGGCCGCGCCGGCGGTGCTGGGGCATGAGATGGCCGGGCGGGTGGTGAAGGTCGGTGCCGGGGTGGAGGGTTGGCGGCCCGGGGACGCGGTGACGGTGATGCCGCTGGCCTGGGACGGTACCTGCCCGGCCTGCCGGGCCGGCAACTCGCACATCTGCCAGAACCTGGACTTCATCGGCATCGACTCGCCGGGCGCGATGCAGCAGCGCTGGACCGTCCCCGCCGACACGCTGATCCGGCTGCCGGACTCGCTGGCGCTGGACAAGGCCGCGCTGGTGGAGCCCACCGCGGTGGCCGTGCACGACGTCGGCCGGGCCGGGGTGCGGGCGGGCGAGCGGGTCGTCGTGGTGGGCGGCGGTCCGGTCGGCATCCTGATCGCGCTGGTCGCCCGGGCGGCCGGGGCCGAGGTGAGGGTGGTCGAGCTGAGCGCCCACCGGCGCAAGCTCGCCGAGGAGTCGGGCCTTGTCACCTGGGACCCGGCGGCCGAGGACGTCGTCGAGGCGGCGTGGGAGTGGACCGGCGGCGCGGGCGCGGACGTCGCGTTCGAGGTCTCCGGCGCGGCGGCCGGCGTCGACACCGCCGTCGAGGTGCTGGGCGTGCGCGGCCGGCTGTGCCTGGTGGCGATCCACCCGAGGCCCCGCGAGATCAACCTGCACCGCTTCTTCTGGCGCGAACTCACCCTGGTCGGCGCCCGCCTGTACGACCGGACGGACTTCGAGCGGGCGGTGGAGCTGGTCGCCGACGGCACCATCCCGGCCGAGCGGCTGATCAGCAAGGTGGTGCCGCTCACCGAGGCACCCGCGGCGTTCGAGGCCCTGGAGGGCGGCGGCGACGTGATGAAGATCCTCGTGGACTGCACCAGCGACACCGAGGGAGCGAGCGCGTGAACGCCTTCGACCTGACCGGGCGGCTCGCCGTCGTCACCGGAGCCCGGCGCGGCATCGGCCGGGCCATGGCCCGCGCCCTGGCCGAGGCGGGCGCGGACGTGATCGGCGTCAGCGCCAACCTGGAGGAGACCGGCAGCGACGTCGAGAAGGACGTGCTGGCCGCGGGCCGCACCTTCGAGGCGCTCCGCACCGACTTCGCCGATCCGGCGGCGGTGCGGGCGCTGGGCGAGCAACTCGCCGGGCGGGAGCGGCCGGTGGACATCCTGGTCAACAACGCCGGCACCATCCGCCGCGCACCGGCCGCCGAACACCCGGACAGTGACTGGGACTTCGTGCTCCAGGTCAACCTCAGCGCGCAGTTCGCGCTGGCCCGGGCGGTCGGCGGGGCGATGGTCGCGCGCGGCCAGGGGAAGATCATCTTTACGGCCTCGCTGCTCAGCTACCAGGGCGGCATCACCGTCCCCGGCTACACCGCCGCCAAGCACGGCGTGGCCGGCCTGACCAAGGCGCTGGCCAACGAGTGGGCCGGCCGCGGCGTCAACGTCAACGCCATCGCGCCCGGCTACATCGCCACCGACAACACCCAGGCGCTGCAGGACGATCCGGTGCGCAGCAAGGCGATCCTCGAGCGCATCCCGGCCGGACGCTGGGGCCGGGCCGAGGACCTGGCGGGCGCCACCGTCTTCCTGGCCTCGGACGCCGCCGCGTACGTCCACGGCACCGTCCTGCCCGTCGACGGCGGATGGCTGGGCCGATGACCGCCGAAGCTGCCGCTGTGCTGGACGGTGCCCGGGTGGTCCCGGTGCTGACGGTCCGTCAACTCGCTGCGGCCGGACCGCTGGCCGAGGCGCTCGCGGCGGGTGGCGCTCGGTGTGCCGAGGTCACCTTCCGCACCCCCGACGCCGAGCAGGTGCTCAAGACCATGGCCGCGCACGGCGGCCTGGCGGTCGGAGCCGGTACCGTCCTGACCCCCGAGCAGGCCGAGCGGGCGGTCGCGGCCGGGGCGCGGTTCGTCGTCTCGCCCGGCTTCGACGCCGAAGTGGTGGACAAGTGCCGGGAGTTGGGTGTGCCCGTGGTGCCCGGCATCGCCACCGCCACCGAGCTGATGCGCGCCCTGCGGGCCGGCCTGACCACCGTCAAGCTCTTCCCCGCCGAGGCCGTGGGCGGTCTGCGGGCACTGCGCGCGCTCGCGGCGCCCTTCCCGCAGATGCGCTTCATGCCGACCGGCGGGATCGGCCCCGAGCAGCTGGCCGGCTACCTCGCCGAGCCCGCGGTGCTGGCCGTCGGCGGCAGCTGGCTGGCCACGCCCGCGCACCTGGACGCCGGTGCGTACGCGGAGATCCGCCGCCTGACGGCCGAGGCCGTGGAAGCGGGTGCGCGGTGACCGAGGTGGTGGCCCTGGGCGAGGTCATGCTGCGCTTCGACCCGGGGGAGGGCCGGATCAGCACCGCCCGCACCTTCCAGGTCTGGGAAGGCGGCGGTGAGTACAACGTGGTGCGCGGGCTGCGCCGCTGCTTCGGCCGCCGGACGGCCGTGGTCACCGCGCTCGCCGACAACGCGGTGGGCCGGCTCGTCGAGGACCTGGTGCTGCAAGGCGGCGTGGACACCTCGCTGATCCGCTGGACGGCCGACCACGGCATCGGCCGCAGCGCACGCAACGGCCTCAACTTCGTCGAGCGCGGCTTCGGCATCCGCGGCGCCCTCGGGGTGAGCGACCGCGCCCACACGGCCGTCTCCCAACTGCGTGCGGGAGACGTCGACTGGGACACCGTCTTCGCGGGCGGGGTGCGCTGGTTCCACACCGGCGGCATCTTCGCCGGCCTGTCCGACACCACCGCCGACGTCGCCGAGGAGGCGATGGCCGCCGCGCGCCGCCACGGCCTCACCGTCTCGTACGACCCCAACTACCGCCCGAGCCTGTGGGCCGACCGGGGCGGACCCGAGCGGGCCCGCGAGACCGACCTGCGGCTCGCCCCGTACGCGGACGTGGTGGTCGGCGCCCTGGGCCTGGCGGGCAGCCGCCCCGGCGCCGACCGCTTCACCGCCGACCAGGTGCTGGACGCACTCACCTCGGTGGCCGGCCGGCTCCCCGGCGCCCAAGTGCTGGCCACCACCCTGCGCGAGGTCCCCTCGGCCGGCGTGAACGACTGGTCCTCGGCCGCCTGGTCGGCCAAGACCGGTTACGTCCTCGGCCCCTCGATGCCCGGCCTGCACGTCCTGGACCGCATCGGCTCCGGCGACGGCTTCGCCACCGGCCTGATCCACGGCCTGCTCGCCAGTGCCGGTCTGGAGCGCGCCCTCGCCTACGGCACCGCCCTCGGCGCCCTCACCATGACGACGCCCGGTGACGTCGCGATGGCCTCGGCCGCCGAGGTCGAGGCGCTGATCGCGGGTGCCTCCGCCGCCGTCAGACGCTGACCGGCGTCCCCGCCCGTACCACCAGGGAGCACCTCTTGCGCCTCCGGAAGATCAAGAACACACCGGTCGGGGTCACCGAGCTCGGCTTCGGTGCCTCGGTGATCGGCAACCTGTACCGCGTCACCCCGAGCTTCGACGCGGCGGCCGCGATCGACGCGGCCTGGGACGCCAGCATCCGCTACTTCGACACCGCACCGCACTACGGCCTCGGCCTCTCCGAGCGACGGCTCGGTGACGCTCTCCAGGTGCGCCCGCGGGAGGAATACGTCATCTCCTCGAAGGTGGGCAGGCTGCTCGTCCCCAACGAGCGGCCGTGCGGGGCCGACACCGAGGGCTTCGCCGTCCGCGAGGACCTGCGCCGCCAGTGGGACTTCAGCCGTGACGGAGTGCACCGCTCCATCGAGGAGACGCTGGGGCGCACGGGCCTGGACCGCCTGGACGTCGTCTACCTGCACGACCCCGACGACCACTGGCAGCAGGCCGCCGAGGAGGCCATACCCGCGCTGGCCGACCTGCGCGACCAGGGTGTCATCGGCGCCATCGGCGCCGGCATGAACCAGTCGGCCATGCTCACCCGCTTCCTGCGCGAGACCGCCGCCGACGTGGTGATGACCGCCGGGCGCTACACCCTCCTCGACCAGTCCGCGTTGGACGATGTCCTTCCCGCGGCGCAGGAGCTGGGCAAGAGCGTCGTCGCGGTCGGCGTGTTCAACTCCGGACTGCTCTCCCAGGACAGGCCCGCGTCCGGCATGAAGTACGACTACCAGGACGCCTCGACGGACCTGGTCCAGCAGGCGCAGGCCATCGCCGACGTCTGTGAGCAGCACGGCACCACCCTGCCCGCCGCCGCCATCGCCTTCCCGTTCACCCACCCCGCCGTCGTCAACGTCACCCTGGGCATGCGGACCGCCGACCAGGTCGAACGCAACGCGGAGCTCCACCGCCGGCCCGTCCCCGCAGGCCTCTGGGACCATCTGCGCGCCGAAGGCCTGATCAGAGCGGACGTGCCGGGTTCGGGCTCCGACGCCGACTGACAGCTCCCGGCCAGGGAATTCATCCGATGTGTTGATAGGAGTTCGACATGAAGTTGCTTCGGATCGGGGCACCGGGCGAGGAAGTCCCGGCAGTCCGCGGCGAGGACGGACGCGTGTTCGCCCTCTCGGGGCTGACCGGGGACGTCGACGGGGCTTTCCTCGCCTCGGACGGGGTCCAGCGGGCCCGGGCGGCGCTGGCTGCCGGTGAGCTGCCCGAGGTCGACGCCACCGGTCTGCGGGTCGGTGCGCCGGTGGCGCGGCCGGGCAAGGTGGTGTGCGTCGGTCTCAACTACCGTGACCACGCGGAGGAGACCGGGGCGGCCATCCCCGCCCGGCCGGTGGTCTTCATGAAGGACCCGGCGACCGTGGTCGGCCCGTACGACGAGGTGCTGATCCCGCGCGGCTCGGTGAAGACCGACTGGGAGGTGGAACTCGCCGTCGTGATCGGCCGTCAGGCCCGCTACCTCGCCGACCCCACCGACGCGGTGGACTGCATCGCGGGCTACACGATCAGCAACGACGTCTCCGAGCGGGAGTTCCAGCTCGAGTACTCCGCGCAGTGGGACCTCGGCAAGTCCTGCGAGACCTTCAACCCGATGGGCCCCTGGCTGGTCACCGCGGACGAGGTGGGCGACCCGCAGGCGCTCGGCCTGCGCCTGGCCGTCAACGGCGAGCCTCGCCAGGACGGCAACACGAAGAACATGATCTTCGACATCGCCCACCTGGTCTGGTACCTGAGCCAGTACATGGTGCTCAACCCCGGCGACGTGATCAACACCGGCACCCCCGCCGGCGTGGCCCTCGGTCTGCCCGGCACCCCCTACCTGCGTGAGGGCGACGCCGTCGAGCTGTCCATCGACGGCCTGGGCACCCAGCGCCAGACGTTCCGCAACGCGTGAAAGGCACCCCGTTGTCCGCAACCACCGCGCTCCAGGCGCCAACCGACACCCGCCGGTACGACCGGAGGGCGGACGCATGACGGCCACCGATTTTGCGGGACTGACGGCGGTGGTTACCGGCGGCGCCTCCGGGATAGGCCTCGCCACCGCGTCCCTGCTCGCGGAGCGCGGCGCCCGGGTGGCCGTTCTGGATCTCGACCCCGCATCGTTGAAGGAGCCGCTGGTCGGCTTCACCGCCGATGTCAGCGACGACGCCTCGGTCCGTGCCGCGGTCGACGCGGCGGCCGACGCCTTCGGCGGAATCGACGTCGTGGTCAACTGCGCGGGCATCAGCGCGATCGGCACGGTGGAGGACAACCCGGACGAGCAGTGGGGCCGGGTCCTCGACGTCAACCTGGTCGGGGTCGTCCGGACCATCCGGGCCGCCCTGCCGTACCTGCGCCGGTCCGAGAACGCCTCGGTGGTCAACATCGGCTCCATCGTCGTCACCACCGGCCTGCCGCAGCGCGCGCTGTACGCGGCCGGCAAGGGCGCCGTGATGTCGCTGACGCTGTCGATGGCCGCCGACCACGTCCGCGAGGGCATCCGGTTCAACTGCGTCAACCCCGGCACCGTCGACACCCCGTGGGTCGGCCGGCTGCTCGACGCCGCCGCCGACCCGGCCGCCGAGCGCGCCGCGCTGAACGCCCGGCAGCCCACCGGCCGCATGGTCACCGCCGAGGAGGTGGCCGCCGCCATCGCCTACCTGGCCTCCCCCGCGGCCGCCTCGGTCACCGGCACCGCCCTCGCGGTCGACGGCGGCATGGCGGGCCTGCGCCTGCGACCCGCCGAGACGAAGGCCTGACAATGCACCAGAACACCCTCGGGCGGGGGCCGGTGCGGGTCAGCGCACTCGCCTTCGGCGCGGCGGCCATCGGCAACCTGTTCACCCAGGTCACCGACACCGAGGCCGAGCAGGCCGTCACCGCCGCCTGGGAGGCCGGTGTCCGCTACTTCGACACCGCCCCGCACTACGGCCTCGGCCTGTCCGAACGCCGGCTCGGCACCGTGCTGCGCGGCCTGCCCCGCGAGGAGTACACGATCTCCACCAAGGTCGGCCGGCTGCTGGAGCCGTCCGACCTCGGCGGCGACGACCTCGCCAACGGCTTCGCCGTCCCAGCCACCCACCGCCGGCGCTGGGACTTCAGCGCCGAGGGCGTGCGCCGCTCCATCGAGGACAGCCTCGACCGGCTCGGCCTGGACCGGATCGACATCGCCTACCTGCACGACCCCGACGACCATCTGGACCAGGCCATCGGCGAGGCCTACCCGGAGCTGGCGCGGATGCGCGCCGAGGGACTGGTCGGCGCGATCGGCGTCGGCATGAACCAGGCAGAGGCGCCCGCGCGCTTCGTCCGCGAGACCGACCTCGACGTGGTCCTGCTGGCCGGCCGCTACACGCTGCTCGACCAGCGTGGCCTCGTCGAGCTACTGCCGCTCGCCGAGCGGCACGGCGTGTCCGTGGTGGTCGGCGGGGCCTTCAACTCCGGCCTGCTGGCCGACCCGAAACCCGGCGCCACCTTCGACTACGCCGCAGCACCCGACGAACTGCTCAGCCGAGCACTGGAGTTGAAGGAGGTCTGCGAGCGCCACGGGGTGCCGCTGCGGGCCGCCGCGCTGCAGTTCCCGTTCGGCCACCCGGCCGTCGCGAGCGTGCTGGTCGGCACCCGGACCGCGGGCGAGGTGCGGGACGCCGCGGCGATGCTCCACCACCCCGTCCCCGACCTCCTGTGGGCGGAGCTCAAGGAGCGCGGGCTGCTGCCCGAGGACGTACCGACCCCCAGGGAGGCGGGCTGATGCGGATCGCCCTGTTCATCACCTGCTTCAACGACACCATGTTCCCCGGCACCGGCCGGGCCGTGGTCGACGTCCTCGAACGGCTCGGCCACACGGTCGACTTCCCGCAGGAGCAGACCTGCTGCGGGCAGATGCACTTCAACACCGGCTACCGGCCCGACGCCGTCCCGCTGGTGGACCGCTTCGCCCGGGTCTTCGGCGAGTACGACGCGGTGGTCACCCCGTCGGCGTCCTGCGCCGGCATGGTGCGCGAGAACCACCCGGTGCTGGCCGAGGAGCACAGCAGCGCCCGGCTCCAGGCCGATGTGGCGCAGCTGGTGCCCCGGGTCCACGAGTTCACCGAGTTCCTGGTCGACGTGCTGGGGGTGAGCGACGTCGGCGCCGCCTTCCCGCACCGGGTCGCCTACCACCCGACCTGCCACTCGCTGCGCGGCCTGCGGCTCGGCGACCGTCCGCAGCGGCTGCTGAAGGCAGTCAAGGACCTCGACCTGGTCGACATCCCGGCGGCAGACTCCTGCTGCGGCTTCGGCGGGACGTTCGCCGTCAAGAACGCCGACACCTCCACCGCGATGCTCGCCGACAAGATGCGCAGCGTGCTCGACAGCGGCGCCGACGTGCTCTGCGCCGCCGACAACTCCTGCCTGCTGCACATCGGCGGCGGCCTCTCCCGGCAGGGCAGCGCCGTCCGCACCATGCATCTGGCCGAGATCCTGGCCGCGACCGAGGGAGGACCGCGATGACCGGACAAGGTGTGGTCTGGCTCGGCTCCCCGCCGTTCCCGAAGGCCGCCCGCGAGGCGCTGAAGAACGACCAGCTGCGGGCCAACCTGAAGCGCGCCACAACCACCATCCGGGACAAGCGCCTCGCGGTCGCCTCGGAACTGGACGACTGGGAGGCGCTGCGCGAGTCCGCCGCCGCGATCAAGCGCCGCACCGCGCGCCACCTCGACCGGTACCTGCTCCAGTTGGAGGAGTCGGTCACCGTGGCCGGCGGCACCGTGCACTGGGCCGCCGACGCGGCCGAGGCCAACCGCATCGTCACCGAGCTGGTCCGCGCCACCGGCGAACGCGAGGTGGTCAAGATCAAGTCGATGGCCACCCAGGAGATCGGCCTCAACGAACACCTGGCCGAGGCCGGGATCACCGCTTACGAGACCGACCTCGCCGAGCTGATCGTCCAGCTCGGCGACGACCGGCCCTCGCACATCCTGGTCCCCGCCATCCACAAGAACCGCGGCGAGATCCGCGACCTGTTCACCGCCGAGATGGGCAGCTGGGGCCGCCCCGCCCCCGACGGGCTGACCGACGAGCCCGCCGCCCTGGCCGAAGCCGCCCGGCAGCACCTGCGGGAGAAGTTCCTGCGTGCCAAGGTCGCCGTCTCGGGCGCCAACTTCGCCTGCGCAGAGACGGGGACGGTCGTGGTGGTCGAATCGGAGGGGAACGGCCGGATGTGCCTGACCCTGCCGGAGACCCTGATCACCGTGATGGGCATCGAGAAGGTCGTCCCCACCTGGTCCGACCTGGAGGTGTTCCTGCAGCTGCTGCCGCGCTCCTCCACCGGTGAGCGGATGAACCCCTACACCTCCACCTGGACCGGCACCACGGAGGGTGACGGACCGTCGGCGTTCCACCTGGTGCTGCTGGACAACGGCCGCACCGACACCCTCGCCGACACCGTCGGCCGCCAGGCCCTCGCCTGCATCCGCTGCTCGGCGTGCCTCAACGTCTGCCCGGTGTACGAGCGCACCGGCGGCCACGCCTACGGCTCGGTCTACCCCGGTCCGATCGGCGCCGTCCTCACCCCGCAACTGGTCGGCGTCGAGACGGCCGCCTCGCTGCCGTTCGCCTCCACGCTGTGCGGGGCCTGCTACGACGCCTGCCCAGTGAAGATCAACATCCCCGAGGTGCTCACCCACCTGCGGGCCGAGGTCGTCGAGGCCAAGGGCCGCTCCGCCGAGGCGCTGGCGATGAAGGCGGCCGGTGTCGTGCTCGACTCCCCGCGCCTGCTGGGCGCCGCGCAGAAGGCCGCCGCGCTCGGCGGGCGGGTGCTGTCCCGCGACGGGCGGATCGGCCGACTGCCCGGACCGCTGCACGGCTGGTCCGACAGCCGCGACACGCCTGCACCGGCGACCGAGTCCTTCCGTACCTGGTGGCGCAAGAACAAGGAGAACGGGGAGAGCCGATGAGCAGCCGCGAGACCGTCCTCGCCCGGATTCGGGCCGCCCTCGCCGACGTCCCCGCCGAGGAGGCACCGCAGGACGTCCCCGTGCCGCGCGACTACCGGCGCAGCCACGTCCGGCCCGGCGAGGACACCGTTACCCTGTTCGCCGAACGCGTCGCCGACTACCGCGCGAACGTCACCCGCACCGACCGGGCCGGCCTGACCGACGCCATCGCCGCCGCCCTCACCCGGCGCGAGGCCCGACACCTCGCGGTGCCCGCCGGCTTCCCGACCGAGCTGCTGCCGACCGGCGGCTGGGAGTGGCACCCGGAACCGCTGGACGTCCCCGCGCTGGACGGTCTGGACGGCGCGATCACGCTGGCCGCCGCCGGCATCGCCGTCACCGGCACCATCGTGCTCGACACCGGCGCCGGTCAGGGCCGACGGGCCCTCACCCTGGTACCCGACTACCACCTGTGCATCGTGGACGCCGAGCAGATCGCCGACGACGTCCCGGACGCCCTCGCCCGCCTCGACCCCGCCCGGCCCCTCACCTTCGTCTCCGGCCCGTCCGCGACCAGCGACATCGAACTCGACCGGGTGGAAGGAGTGCACGGCCCCCGTACCCTGGACGTCATCGTCGTCGAGTCCGGCCTCGATGCTGCAAGAACCGCATGACCGGGAGGGAAGCCGTGCCAGTCACCGACGAAGCGATCGAGAAGATCAAGGCCATGATCGTGAGCGGCGAACTGCGGCCCGGTGAAAGGCTCCCGAAGGAGGCCGACCTCGCAGAGCGGCTCGGCCTCTCGCGCAACTCCCTGCGGGAGGCCGTCAAGGCGCTCTCGGTCATCCGGGTCCTCGACGTCCGCCAGGGTGACGGCACCTACGTGACCAGCCTGGAACCCGACGTCCTGCTGGACACGCTGGGGTTCATCGTCGACTTCCACCGGGACGACAAGGTCCTGGAGTTCCTGGAGGTCCGCCGCGTCCTGGAGCCCGCCGCCACCGCGATGGCCGCCGGCCGGATGTCCGACGAGGAGGTCGCCGCCCTCGAGGAACTGCTCTCGGGTCTGAGCGGGGACGCGTCGCTCGAGCAACTGATCGACAACGACCTGGAGTTCCACCGCAGGATCGCGGCCGGGTCCGGCAACACCGTGCTGTCCTCGCTCATCGACGGCCTGTACGGCCCGACCCGGCGGGCCCGGGTCTGGCGCGGACTGACCGAGGAGGGTGCGGTGGAGCGCACCCGCCAGCAGCACCGCGCCATCCTCGACGCCATCGCCGGCCGCCGCCCGGACCTGGCCCACGCCTGGGCCACCGTGCACATCGCCGGCGTCGAACAGTGGCTCCGCGGCACCCTCGGCGAGGCAGACTCGGCCCTCGGACTGTCCGGGCAGTGACGCGTCCGCTCCGGGTCGCCGACCGAACCGGCGGCCCCGGCACCCACCGCTTTCGGCGGACGGTCGCGCGGGGCCGCTGTGCGTTTCAGGACGCCCTGGAAGGGTCAGCTCGTGGGAACGGGCGTCATCCGGCGGTCAGGGCGGTCCAGCGCTGGTTGGAGCCGCCGTTGCAGTCCCACAACTGGAGCTGCGTCCCGTCGGCCGTGGAGGCGCCCGGAACGTCCAGGCACCGGCCGGAGAGCGGGTTGCGGTAGCCGCCGTTGTAGGGCTGCCAGACCTGGTTGGCACCGCCGGTGCAGGCCCAGAGCTGCACCTTGGTGCCGTTGGCCGTGCCCCAGCCCGCGGCGTCGAGGCACTTGCCCATCGAGCGAAGGGTGCCGTCGGTATAGGCGGACCACAGCTGGTTGGCGCTGCCGCCGCAGCCCCAGGTCTGGACGGCGGTCCCGTCGGCGGTGCCGGCGCCGTCGACGTCCATGCACTTCCCGGCGAGGCCCGACCGCACGAGTGCGGCGGCAGGGGCCGGGTTCCTCAGCCACCCGGCGCTGTCCGCGGCCTGGATACCGCGATGGAAGACGTCGGCCATCTTCCGGTAGCCCGCGTCGTTGGGGTGCACGGAGTCCGCCAGGTCGGCCGAGGTGAGGCTGCTCATGTCGACGTACGCGACGTGCTTGCCGGCTGCCCGTGCATCGCTCACGATCTGGGGGATGGCCTGGTTGTACGCGGCCCGGTACTGCTCCTCCGTGCTGTTGGTGGACACCACCAGGGAGGCCACGACGACGGTCGCGTCGGGGACGTCGGCGGTGATCTGGTCGACCAGTGACTTCAGCCGGTCGGCGGCGGTGGACGGCTGGTAGTTCCCGCTGAGGTCGTTGGTGCCGATCTCCAGCGTCACGACGTTGGGCCGGTAGCGGGTCAGCGAAGCGTCGGCGAGTGCGGCGATCTGATCGATGCGGTAGCCGGAGTGGCCCTCGTTGTCGGCGTCGGACATCGAACCGCCCCGCACCGAGCCGACGAAGTCCACCGGATGGCCGTCAGCCGCGAGCGCGTCCCACAGCGCGCCGCGGTAGCCGTTGCCCGCGCTGCTCCCCAAACCCCAGGTGATCGAGTCGCCCAGCGGCATGACCCGTAGGGGCGTATCGGTGGCAGCGGAGGCGGGGGTCACGCCGGTCGCCGTCACCCCGAGAACGGCGGTGACGAGCGCGATCAGTACCCGTAACGTGCGCATGCAGGTTTCCTCTTCTCCGTGTCGCAGCAGCTGAACGGTGAGGCCGGAAAGCAGCAGTTTCCGGCCTCACGGTCTGCGGCTCAGGGGGTTGTCACCCTGGTTACTGGATGGTCCAGGCCTGGTGGGACTGGTTCAGGGGCATCCACTGGTCGATGACGGCTGCGTTCGCGGTCGACGCGCCGCTCACCTCCAGGGCCTGCCGGCTCTCGTAGTTGCGGATGAGGTAGCCACCACTGGTCTGCTCGAAGTACCACAGCTGGTTGTTGCCACCGTTGTAGCTGTACTGCAGGACCGCGGTCCCCCTCCAGTGGCTGGAGAAGTTCATGTCGAGGACCTTGCCGCTGTTCCGGCTCACGATCTTGAAGAGCTGGCCGCTGACCGGAACGATGTTCCACTGCTGGTTGGCGCCGCCGCTGCTCGGCCACTGGACGATGCTCGTGCCGTCCGCGGTCGACCCGCCGTAAACGTCCATCGCCTGCCCGCTGTTCACGTTCTTGATCGTGTAGTACGTCGACGGGTTGGTGTTCGGGGTGCCGGTCGAGGCCGCCTGCGCGCCGCCGGTCTGCTGGACGCTGAAGTCGGTGATGTAGAAGTACGCGCCGTCCGTCTTGGCGACCCGCACGTAGCGGAAGGCCTGACGGACGTCGATGTCGCCGGTGAGCGTCGAGGCGAGCGGCAGGGTGCTCGTCTGGCGTCCCAGGACGGTGTAGCTGCCGAAGTTCGGGTCGTTGGAGCCCCGGACCTCGAAGTTGCCGCGGGTCTCGGACTGGTCAAGGTCCTGACGGGTGGTCAGTGCAAACTGGCCGAGCTGGTAGGACTGGCCCAGGTCGACCTGCCACCAGGCCGAGGTGTCGCTGCCGGTCGGGGACCAGCCGGTCGCGCCGTTGTTGTCGACGGCCTTCGAGGGCTCCGTACCGGTGCCGTAGACCGACGATGAGGACGCCGGCTTGTTGTAGGCGAGGTTGGGCCGGGCGGTCATCCACTGGTACGCGGACTCGAGGCCGGAGGCCTTGATGACCGTGTCGCCGGACGTGGTGTTGTTGGTGAGCGTGACGTTGGAGCCGTTGCGGTTCTGGTTGATGAATCCGTCGGTGTGCGACAGGACGTTGTTCGAGAGGGTCATGTTGTCCGACCCCTCGTCCGTGTAGAGGCCGGCCACGGCCGAGCCGCAGGCGGCCGGGCCTCGCACCACGTCGTGGATGTAGTTGCCGTTGAAGACCGTGCCCGGGTCGTTCGAGAGGTGGTAGATGGCGGCGGAGTCGCACAGCCGGTTCATCACGTTGCCGATCCGGTTGTAGCTGACGCTGTTGTTGCCTTCGGCGTTGGCCGCCGACTGCCAGCCCCAGCCGAGCGAGATGCCGGCCCACGGAGTGTCGGAGATGTCGTTGTGGTCGATGGCGGTGCCGTTGACGAAGCCCGCGTTGACGCCCGCCGTTCCGAGGTAGTCCTGACCGGTCCGGGTGATCAGGTTGTTCTTGACGGCGACGTTCTTGACCACCTCGCGGGCGTCCTCACCGGCCGGCGTGGTGGGCGGGTTGTAGACGGTGTGGTACTCCACGGTCGGGTCGGAGAACTTGCCGACCATGATGCCGTTGCCGGCGATGTCGTAGAGGTAGTTGCCGATGGCGCTGCTGTCGTGGACGCCGTGGGACAGGTCGAGGGCGGTGGAGCCCATCTGCGTGAAGGTGTTGTTGGTGAAGGAGACACGATCGGCGTAGGCGGCCTGGACACCGGCCGGCGGACGACCGACGTACTGATTGTTGTTGTTGTCGGCCGAGATGTTGTAGTTGCCGCCCTGGCCGTTGAGGTAGCCGTTGTTGGTCGGCTCCATCCAGGTGGTCCGGGCGAAGGTGATCCCGGAGAACCGCAAGTCGTGGGCGGGGCTGTTGAGGCTGATGCCCTTGACGTCGAAGAGCGTCTGGACGGTCGGCGCCTGCGCGGCGGCCGTGGACATGTCCTCGCCCGGGCGGGGCTTGTAGTAGACGGTCTGCGCGGCCGTGTCGACGTAGAACTCGCCCGGCTCGTTGAGGAACTCGTGGGCGTTCTCGAAGTGGAACGGCGAGCCGTCGGCGAGCTGCGGCCACGGGCGCTGGAAGAGGATGCCGGCCTCGTGGTCCTGGATCGAGATGTTGGCGGTGCTGCCGGAGGTGCTGATCGACTTCAGCCGAAGGTAGCTCTCGCCCCACTGGGTCTCCAGCATCATCTCGACCTGGTTCAGATTGCCCCAGTTCGAGGTCTGCGAGGCGAGCACCTTCAGCAGCTTGTTGGTCTTGTCGCTGCCCTGCAGGTTGAAGTCGGTGCCGGCGTCGGGGTAGCGGGCCCGGGTGGCGCGGACCCCGTTGACGTACAGCTGCCGGAAGTTGGTGGTGCCGATGGACGCCTTGTACTCGCCGTTGGCGGCCGCGGTCCAGCCGGTGATCGACTTGCCGCCGCTGATCACGGGCGTCTCACCGTTGTACGCCTGGTAGACGACCGTGTGGCCGTTGGTGCCCGAGTCGGTGGTACCGAAGGCGATCGGACCGGTGAGGGTGTAGGTGCCCCCGCGCAGGTTCACGACGATGTCGTCGGCCATGTTCGCGTTGATCGCCCGGACCGCGTTCTGCGCGGCCTGGACGGTCCTGAACGCGGAGGCGGTGCTGGTACCGGAGTTGCTGTCGTTGCCGTTGACGGGGTCGACGTAGAAGTTCGTCGCGGCCGCGTAGGCGGGTTGGGCGGGCAGCGTGGCGGCGAGGGCGACGGCTGCCGCTGCCATCGCCTTGACCGTCACCGCACCGATCCGTCGGGGTCTCATCTGTGGTGTCCCTCCTCCAAGCCCCGGTGGCTTATGAGTTGCATTTATCAAGCCCGATGAGTCCCATGTCAAGACGATAGACATCCCTATTTTTCATCACCGAAACACCGTCGACATGAGGATCCGTCAGGTCGAGGCTGAGAAGTTGCAGGTAGAACGGCTATTGTGCGTGCCCTGTTGTAGTGGGATGCGCATGCCAATGCAGATGAGTGCGACTCATGTCCCGTATCACCCGCCCTTGTCAATCCTCAACATCCCGGGGAGCATGTCCCCAGTGGCGCCCGACGGTGGCCGAAGGTGGCCAGGCCCTCGCCGAGGTCGCTGAACCGAAGCCGGTCCACTCTGACCTGTGGCCCGGCAACACCCTCATTCGACCTGGTGGCACACGGCAGGCCTGGACCGCCGGACGGATCGACCACGAGCGGGTGTTCTGGGGCGGCCCCGCCGCCGAACCGGTCTTGACGGCCTTCGGCGGCCACATCGGACCGGACAGTGACCCGGCGGCTGGTTACACTGCAGCAGAAGCGACTTCAGCCCCGGCCCTGCCGCGCCGAGCGGCGCTCCACCAGCCCTACCCGCCCCCCTGCTCCTGGTCGTGGAGTCCACCCCGCTCGGCTACGGACAGGGCCGCCTCGCGTTCTGCCGCCGGATGCTCGCCGACTCCAACGCCCGGCTGCGGGTGGACGGGACGGACAGCTGTGGATCCGGGTCGGTGCTCCTGTTGCGGAAATCGAGAAGAACAGGGGAGTTGTCTTGTCCTACGGCATCCGCGCGGGCGGTCTCGAGCGCCACACCGCCGAAGAGGTCCTCCGCATCGAGCCTTGGGGAGCGCATGCCGTGCGGGTCAGGGCCTCGTCCGGGACCGTCGACCCCGCCGCCCCTGGCGCGCTGGCGACCCCCTCGCCCTCTCCCCGAGCCGAACTGTCCGTTTCGGACGACGGATGCGCCCGTCTGGTCAACGGCCGCATCGTGGTCGAGGCCTCTGCGGACGGCCGACTGAGGTTCTGCCGGGCCGGCTCGGGACGCGAACTCCTGTCCGAGAAGAGCCTGTACGCGCACCAGGCCGGCTCTCGGCTCCACGGGGCGGGCGGCCGGACGGAACAGTCCTTCGAGGCGTACGACGGTGAACGGCTGCACGGCCTCGGGCAGCACCCGCACGGGCGCCTGGACCAGAAGGGCTGTGCGGTCGACCTGGTCCAGGCCAACACCGTCGCGGCCATTCCCTTTCTGCACTCCTCACGCGGCTACGGGCTGCTGTGGAACAACCCCGCCACCGGGCGGGTCGAACTGGGCGCCGACATCACCCGGTGGACCGCCGACGGCGGCGGGCGCATCGACTACTGGATCACCGCCGGCGACACCCCGGCCCAGATCCTGGACGCCTACACCCTGGCCACCGGGCGGCCGCCGCTCCTCCCCGAGTGGGCGTCCGGCTTCTGGCAGTCGAAGCTGCGCTACCGCACCCAGGACGAACTCCTGACCGTGGCACGGGAGTACAAGAAGCGTGGACTGCCGCTTTCCGTCATCGTCTGCGACTTCTTCCACTGGCCCCGGATGGGCGACTGGCGCTTCGAGGAGAGCGAGTGGCCCGATCCGACCGCCATGGTGGAGGAGTTGGAGGGACTCGGGGTGAAGCTCGCCGTCTCGGTGTGGCCCACCGTCGAACCCGGCAGCGACACCTACGACGAGCTTCGCTCGGCCGGACACCTCGTCCAGGACGAGGCCGGCGGCCTGCTCACCTTCCCGTGGCCGTCCCGATACAGCGGCGATGCGCTGATCCGCCCGATGGCGTATTACGACGCCACCAGCCCCGCGGCACGCGCCGCCCTGTGGCAGCGGCTGAACGACAACTACCGTGTCCACGGTGTGGCCTGCTTCTGGCTGGACGCCTGTGAGCCCGACCTTCCCCCGGACCTCGCCGCGCGCGCCGTCTACGCCGCCGGGCCGGCCGCCGAGGCCGCGAACCTCTACCCGCTGGAGCACGCCCGCGCGGTGGCCGACGGCCTGCGCGCGGCGGGGGAGGACCGGCCGCTGTCGCTGATCCGCTCCGCGTGGGCGGGCAGCCAGGCTCACGGGGCCCTGCTGTGGTCCGGCGACATCCCGACCACCTTCGACTCCCTCGCGCGCCAGATCAGGGCCGGGCTGAACGTCGCGATGAGCGGCATCCCGTGGTGGAACACCGACATCGGCGGCTTCTTCGGCGGCCACCCCGACGACCCCGCGTACCGGGAACTGCTGATCCGCTGGTTCCAGTACGGCACCTTCAGCCCCGTCATGCGGCTGCACGGCGACCGCGCGCCCAATCACCCGGCCTTCTCCACGGATATGACCGGCGGGCCGAACGAGGTCTGGTCCTACGGCGAGCAGGCGTACGGCATCCTCCAGGACCACCTGCTGCTGCGCGAGCGGCTGCGCCCCTATCTGCACGCGCTGTCCGAGGAGGCCCACCGCACCGGCGCCCCGCCCATGCGCCCGCTGTTCTTCGACTTCCCCGAGGACTGGCACGCCTGGGACATCGACGATCAGTTCCTGCTCGGCCCCGACATCCTGGTGGCACCCGTGTACCGGGCAGGCGCGCGCACCCGCCAGGTGTACCTGCCGACCGGTGCCCGCTGGCTCGACCCGGTGACCGGACAGGTGTCCGAAGGCGGTACGACGCTCGACGCCGACGCCCCGCTGGGGCGCATTCCCGTCTTCGTACGGGAGGGAGCCGCCGTCGCGCCCGTGCTGCGCTGACGTCCCCGGCGCGGGCGCGCCACCGCTGGAGCAGCGGTGGCGCGCCTGGGTGAAGGGAATGGTGGGCCGGTGGCTCAGCCCCAGGGCTGGTCGACCAGCCAGCTGGTGTCGGCGGCCCAACTGGTGGTGCTGTCCCAGCTGTTGGAGCCGCCGTTACTGGCGATGTAGGCCGTGTAGTTGTAGTGGCGGAGGTACTTCGTCGGGAAGTTGACGGACCGGAAGGAGGTGCCGGTCCCGCTGTTGCCCGCGGTGGGGCAGAAGGTGGCGTCCTGGGCGAACGCGCCGCCGCCGTTGTCGGTGTTCAAGTAGAGCTGGTAGTTGTAGTGGCGCAGGAACTGGCCGGGGCTGTTGGCGGACTCGAAGGACACACAGGAGCTGTGGGCCAGGCCGGCCCGGACGATCCAGGTGGCGTCGGCCTTGTCGGTGGCCGAGCTGGAGGAGTTGGTGGCGGAGATGACGACCTTGGTGTCGGCGTCGTCGTGGCGGAGGTAGTGCGAGGTGCAGCAGGGCGCGGTGGTGGCCCGGAGGGAGATGCGGGAGCCGGGGGTCAGCGTGCCGGTGCTGGTCGAGCCGCTGTTGTAGCCGGCGGCGGTGATGTTGGCCTGGACGGCGTTCTCGGTGGCGTCCGTGGGGTAGCCCGAGGTCATGACTCCTTCGTAGAAGGTGCCTTGGGCCCACTTGCTGTTGTCGCCGCCGATGCCGAGGATGATCGCGCCTTCCTTGTGCATCGGGTTGTAACCCGTGGCATTGGGGCGCACGCCGTTGTAGAAGGTGGACAGGCCGCCCGACCGGGTGTCGCCGCCGCGGAGGGCCCACTGGTTCGGGCCGCCCTTGAGCATGGCGGTCAGGAACCGGCTGTTGACGCTGGGGTCGCCCGCGTTGAACCCGCGGTTGACCCCGGAGAACAGGCCGTTCTCCAGGTCGGCCATCACCCAGGGGCCGTTGCCGCTGCCCGAACCCCAGGCCTTGTTGTTGCCGAAGTAGAGGGCCTCCATGTGGCCGTTGCCGGTGTCCAGGCTGTTGGTCTCGGCGTTGCCGTAGTCGAAGCAGCAGCCGTCGTTGAAGTGCGTGCCGTCGAAGATGGCGTACATGCCCTCGGGCTGGTCGCCGGTGGCGATGCCGTTGGTGTTGTTGTTCCGGTAGCCGGTGCCCGGGGCCACGTAGACGCCGTACGCCTTGTGGCCGGCCACGGTGACCGGCGCCTCGAAGGCGTTGGCGAGGTTGTCCGGCCCGCCGGCCGCGCCGCCGGCGGGCGCCTGGGTGAGGTGGTTGCCCTTGCCGGACTGGTCGTAGATGACGGTGATGACGCAGCTGGTGCCGGCACAGAAGTCGTCCTGCGCGGCGGCGTTGGCGTATCCGCCGGCGCTCAGCAGGCCGATGTCCCTCGTCGCGCCGTCGGAGGCGCGCTTGACCTGGTAGAGCGAGCCGTTGTACGTCCCGTACAGGGCCCGGGTGGTGCTGTGCGCGGCGACGCAGGGGGTGGCGCCGGCGGCGTAGATGTCGCAGGGCCCCTGGGTGGCCGCCTGCGAGGTCGCGGCCGTGGCGGTGAGCAGGCCGACGGCGAGTGCGGCGGTCGCGCCCGTTGCGAGGAGAGCTCGCCCGAGCCTACGGATCGACGGTTTGACCATGAAGGACTCCTTCACAGGGTGGGGGTGGGGTGGGCGTCCGCGGACCTCCCGGCGTCCTGCTGTGCGGACGGTGCGGGCTCCGCCGACGCGTCCGAGTGCGGTTCGGCTTCGGCCGAATTCGGCACCGACTCGGCACGGACTGTTCGTCAGCTCCAGGGGGCGGCGGCGAGCCAGCTGGTGTCCTGGGCCCACGACGACGGGTTGTCCCAGGCGTTGGTGCCGCCGTTGCCGGCGATGTAGCCGACGAGGCGGTAGTGGCGGATGTACTTGGCCGGGAAGTTGAAGGACTGCAGGGAGTAGCCCGTGCCGCTGTTTCCCGGCTTCGCACAGAAGGTGGCGTCGGCGGCGAACTGGCCTGTGCCGGCATCGGCCTGGAGGTGGAGCTGGAAGGCGTAGTGCCTGAGGTAGCGGCCGGGCGTGTCGGCGGACTCGAAGGAGACACAGCTGCTGTCGGCCAGGCCGGCGCGGACGATCCAGGTGGCGTTGCCCTTGTCGACGGCGGAACTGCCGGAGGTCACCGGCGCGATCACGACCCTGTCGTCGCCCGTGTCGTGCCGCAGGTAGTCGCCGGTGCAGCAGGAGGTGGTGGCCTGCAGCGAC
The DNA here is from genome assembly GCF_007828955.1 of Kitasatospora atroaurantiaca. NCBI lineage: Bacteria > Bacillati > Actinomycetota > Actinomycetes > Kitasatosporales > Streptomycetaceae > Kitasatospora > Kitasatospora atroaurantiaca. The sequence continues at coordinate 7,084,104 of NZ_VIVR01000001.1, forward strand.
ACCTTCGCGCCCGGGACGAAGGGGTTCGTGGTGTCGGTGCTGTAGCCGGCTGCGGCAATGTTGGCCTGGACTGCGGCGTCGGTGGCGTCGGAAGGGTAGCCCTTGACCATCGCGCCCTCGTAGAAGGTGCCGGCGCTCGCGTTGCGGTTGGTCTGGCAGCAGTCGCCGCCGCTGCCGAGGATGACGGCACCCTGCTTGTGCATCGGGCTCCACCCGCCGGGCAGCGTGCCACTGTAGAGCTGGGTCAGGCCACCGGAGCGGGCGTCGGCGCCCTTGAGCGCCATCCGGGCGGTGCCGTCGTTCTTGAGCATCGCGGTGACGAAGCGGCTGGTCTGCGAGACCTGGGCGGTGTTCCACGTCTTGCTGCCGCCGGAGAACAGGCCGTTCTCCAGATCCGCCTGCACCCACGGCCCGGTCCCGCTGCAACCGCCGAACCAGCACTCCGTGCCGAAGTTGATCGCGTCCATGGCGCCGTTGCCGTCGGCCTTGTGGTCGATCTCCGTGTTGCCGTAGTCGAAGCAGCAGCCGCCGTTGACGTGGGTGCCGCTGGTGACCATGTACTCGCCCTCGGGCGAGCTGCCCGTGGGCACGCCCCCGGCGGGGTTGTAGGCGAAGTAGCTGTTGCCGGGGTTGATGTAGAGCGCGTACGCCTTCCGGCCGCCCACGCTCAGCGCCTCCGTGTTCGCAACGGCCGCCGAGTCGGCGCCGCCGGTCCCGCCGGGTCCTTGGTAGACCAAGGTGTTGCCGCCGCCTGTCTGGTCGTAGACCCGGGTGATGGTGCAGGCGGTACCCGCACAGAAGGAGTCCTGCGCCCCGGCGTCGGCGACGCCTCCGGCGGCGAGCATCCCGATGTCCTGCAACCTGCCGTCCGAGGTCCGCTGCACCTGGTACAGCGGCCCGCTGTAGGAGGCGAACAGCGCACGGGTGGTGCTGTGCGCCGCGACGCACGGCGTTCCGCCTGCGGCGTAGATGTCGCACGGGCCCTGGGTGGCGGCCTGGGAGGCGGTGGCCCCGCCGACGAGTAGGCCGGCGACCAGCACGGCTGTCGTCCCCGCAGCCGGCAGCGCCCGCCGGATGCGGCGCAGCCACGATCGCATGGACATGGGTGGAACTCCTTCGCAGGGTGGGGAAGGAAGATCGCGGCCAATAATGTTAACGCTAACAATTTTGGCCTCGGAAGGGTGCGCGCAGGGTTGAAATGGACACCGCCATCGCGCTGCAACGCCCATCAATATGGCCAGAGTTCGAGACGACGTCAAGATGTCGCGCACGACGGAGAGTTGGCTTCGAGATGTTGAGTCACGAAGCACAAGAGAACGCACCTGCCAAGCCCGCATCGCCGAGGTGGCATGACGTGCGATGGGTCAGCCCTACCGCGACCACCTGCGCCGACGGCGGCCGAGAACCCCGAAGCGCTTCGCTCGACTGCTCCGTGCCCGGGCTTTCACGCCCACGGGAGGGCTTCTCCCGAATGCAAGTGCTCGCTCAGCCACAGCGCGGTGTTGCTGACGTGCATCAACGCGGCGGCCTGGCTGAGGGAGGCGTCGCGGATCGACAGCGCTCGGAAGATCGCCTCGTGCTCGGCGATGGTCCGGTCCGAGGCCTGGGCGTCGACCAGACCGCGCCAGGTGCGGGCGCGCAGCGTGCGCCCGGAGATGCCCTCCAGGAGGGTGAGCAGGGTCTCGTTGCCCGTGGCCGCGATGACGGCACGGTGGAACGCGGCGTCGTGGGCGTTGAGCAGTTCCACGTCGTCATGCGCTTCGCGCATGGCCTCCAGGTGCCGCTCTACCTCGGCCAGCTGCTCGTCGGAGATCCGGGTTGCGGCCAGAGACGTGGCGACCGGTTCCAGGAGTCGCCGTACCTCGATGAGATCCTGCACCGCGGCGGAATCGCCCTGCAGCAGCTCCACCGCGCCGCCGAGCCCCTCGAGGAGCAGGCTCGGCTGGAGGCTGGTCACGTAGGTGCCGTCGCCCCGTCGGACCTCCAGGATCCGGGCGACGGCCAACGCCTTCACGGCCTCCCGGGCGAGATTGCGGGAGAGGCCGAGCTGGGCGGCCAGCTCCGGCTCCGGGGGGAGCTTCGAGCCCGGTGGCAGCGCTCCGCTGCGGATCAGCTCCCGGATCTGCGTGATCGCCTTGTCCGTCAGAGACACCGCGCACTCCTTCCGGTCCTGTTCGTGACGGGCACGTCCGACCTGATGAGTTCCCGGGCGCGGAGATCCTCCCAGAGAGCCTCGGGGATGTGCTGACGGTGGAGATCCACGTTCCGTCCGACCTGTTCCGCCGTCCGCATGCCGAGGGTGACGTTGATGATACTGGGATGGCTGTACGGGAACGCGACCGCTGCAGCGGGCAACGTCGTTCCGTGCGCCGCGCAGACCTCGGCGATCGCCAGGGCGCGGGCGACGACGGCCGGGGGAGCTTCCCGGTAGTCGTACGTCATGCCCTGCGCCGGCCGGTCGCGGGAGAGCAGTCCCGAGTTGAACACACCGACGGCCACCACGCTCTTGCCGAGTGCCCGCGCGGCGGGCAGGACGTCGTCGAGGGCGGACTGGTCGAGGAGGGTGTAGCGACCCGCGAGCATCACCACGTCGGCCGGGGTCTCGCGCAGGAAGCGGGCGAGCATGGCCGACTGGTTCATTCCTGCGCCGATCGCGCCGACCACTCCCTGATCACGCAGCTCCGCCAGGGCCGGCATGGCCTCGTCGGCGGCCTGCCTCCAGTGGTCGTCGGGGTCGTGCAGGTAGACGACGTCCAGGCGGTCCAGGCCAGTGCGTTCCAAGGTCGCCTCGATGGAGCGGAGCACTCCGTCACGGCTGAAGTCCCACTGCCTGCGAAGGTCGTCCGGCACCACGAAACCTTCGCTGTCGAGCCCGTGCGGCCGCTCGTTGGGGACGAGCAGGCGGCCGACCTTGGAGGAGACGACGTACGCGTCGCGCGGACGGTCCCGCAGGACGGCTCCCAGACGTCGCTCGGACAGGCCGAGCCCGTAGTGCGGCGCCGTGTCGAAGTACCGGATGCCGGACTCCCAGGCCGCCTCGATCGCGGCCTGTGCGTCGTGAGGAGGGGTGACGCGGTAGAGGTTGCCTATCACGGAGGCCCCGAAGCCCAGTTCGGTGAGCTCGACGGAAGTGTTCATGATCTTCCGGCGGGCCATGGTCCGTTGTGTCAACTGCGTTCCTCCTGGTGTGCGGTTCGGTGCGACGGCCGAGGGACCCGGCGCGGGGCATGCGTCAGCTCGGTGGCGGAGGCGACGCGGCACCGACGGCCGGATCGGTGGTCATCGGCCGAGCCAGCCGCCGTCGACGGGTAGGACGGTGCCGTGGATGTAGGCGGCGGCGTCGGAGGCGAGGAAGACGGTGGCGCCGGCGAGGTCGTCGGCGCGGCCCCAGCGTCCGGCCGGGATCCGTTCCGGGATCGCCTTGCTGCGCGCCGGATCGGCCTGCAGCGCCTGGGTGTTGTCGGTGGCGATGTAGCCGGGCGCGATGGCGTTGACGTTGACGCCGTGCCCGGCCCACTCGTTGGCCAGGGCCTTGGTCAGCCCGGCGACGCCGTGCTTGGCCGCGGTGTAGCCGGGCACCGTGATGCCGCCCTGGAAGCTGAGCAGCGACGCGGTGAAGATGATCTTGCCGTGGCCGCGGGCCAGCATGGCCGCGCCGACCGCGCGGGACAGTGCGAAACTGGGCGCTCAGGTTGACCTGGAGTACCTGGTCCCAGTCGTCGTCGGGGTGTTGGGCGGCGGGTGCGCGGCGGATGGTGCCGGCGTTGTTGACCAGGATGTCCACCGGCCGTTCGCGGCCGGCGAGGTCCGTGCCCAGGGCGCGGACGGCGTGCGGGTCGGCGAAGTCGGTGCGGATCGCCTCGAAGGTGCGGCCCGCGGCGAGCACGTCCTGCTCGACGTCGCTGCCGGTCTCCTCCAGGTTGGCGCTGACGCCGATCACGTCCGCGCCGGCCTCGGCCAGGGCGCGGGCCATGGCCCGGCCGATGCCGCGCCGGGCTCCGGTGACGACGGCGAGCCGGCCGGTCAGGTCGAAGGCGTTCACGCGCTCGCTCCCTCGGTGTCGCTGGTGCAGTCCACGAGGATCTTCATCACGTCGCCGCCGCCCTCCAGGGCCTCGAACGCCGCCTGGGCCTCGGTGAGCGGCACCACCTTGCTGATCAGCCGCTCGGCCGGGATGGTGCCGTCGGCGACCAGCTCCACCGCCCGCTCGAAGTCCGTCCGGTCGTACAGGCGGGCGCCGACCAGGGTGAGTTCGCGCCAGAAGAAGCGGTGCAGGTTGATCTCGCGGGGCCTCGGGTGGATCGCCACCAGGCACAGCCGGCCGCGCACGCCCAGCACCTCGACGGCGGTGTCGACGCCGGCCGCCGCGCCGGAGACCTCGAACGCGACGTCCGCGCCCGCGCCGCCGGTCCACTCCCACGCCGCCTCGACGACGTCCTCGGCCGCCGGGTCCCAGGTGACAAGGCCCGACTCCTCGGCGAGCTTGCGCCGGTGGGCGCTCAGCTCGACCACCCTCACCTCGGCCCCGGCCGCCCGGGCGACCAGCGCGATCAGGATGCCGACCGGTCCGCCGCCCACCACGACGACCCGCTCGCCCGCCCGCACCCCGGCGCGTGCGACGTCGTGCACGGCCACCGCGGTGGGCTCCACCAGCGCGGCCTTGTCCAGCGCCAGCGAGTCCGGCAGGCGGATCAGCGTGTCGGCGGGGACGGTCCAGCGCTGCTGCATCGCGCCCGGCGAGTCGATGCCGATGAAGTTCAGGTTCTGGCAGATGTGCGAGTTGCCGGCCCGGCAGGCCGGGCAGGTGCCGTCCCAGGCCAGCGGCATCACCGTCACCGCGTCCCCGGGCCGCCAACCCTCCACCCCGGCACCGACCTTCACCACCCGCCCGGCCATCTCATGGCCCAGCACCGCCGGCGCGGCCACCCGGGCATCCATGTCGCCGTGGAAGATGTGCAGATCGGTGCCGCAGATCCCCACATACGCGGGAGCCAGCAGCACCTCGCCCGGACCGGGCTCGGACGGCTCCACCGGAGCCGTGTCCAACGTCCGGGCAGCCGTGTAACGGACAGCAAGCGTCATCGTGATTCCAGAGTCTCTTCAGCGCGGACGCCGATGGTCAGCAGCAGGTTGGCGTAGGTGCGGATGTCGGCCGTGACGACGGCGAGGGCCAGGTCGGGTGACCGGGCGGCGTCGTAGAACTCGTAACGGCCGAGCGTCCCGACGGGGACGGGCGCCAGCATCGAGCGGTACTCGGCGATGGCCGGCGGCTCCGGCTCGCCCTCGGGCGGCACCATCACGTGCGCCGCCTCGACGGGCAGAGCCCGCAGCAGGACGTCGAGCACGGTGGTGACATCCAGCAGACCCGGCGCCAGGTTGAGATGGACGGTCCTGGTTCGCGGGCCGGTGGCCGTGCTCGCCGGATAGTGGCCGTCGGCGAGCAGGACCCGGGCTCCGTGCCCGGCGCCCGCCAGGGCTTCGAGGATGCCCGGGTGCAGCAGTTCGGTCAGCAGCACGAGGTGCCTTCCTCGAGGATCCGGGCGTCAGACACGGGCGGTCCAGACCGGGCCGTCGGGGTAGGTGTACTCCTTGAGCGAGGCCGGGTGCATCTGTGCGCTCAGCCCGGGCAGGGTCGGTGCCAGGTAGTGGCCGTCGGCGATGCGGACGGGGTCGACGAAGTGCTCGTGCAGGTGGTCGACGTACTCGATGACCCGGTCCTCGGTGGTGCCGGAGACGGCGACGTAGTCGAACATCGACAGGTGCTGGACCATCTCGCACAGCCCCACACCGCCGGCGTGCGGGCACACGGGGACGCCGAACTTCGCGGCGAGCAGCAGGATCGCGAGGTTCTCGTTGACACCGCCGACCCGTGCGGAGTCGATCTGCACGATGTCCACCGCGCCGGCCTGCAGCAGCTGCTTGAAGACGACCCGGTTTGCGATGTGCTCGCCGGTGGCGACCTTGATGGGGCCGAGCGCCTTGCGGACGGCGGCGTGGCCGAGGATGTCGTCGGGGGAGGTGGGCTCCTCGATCCAGTACGGGTCGTAGGGGGCGAGGGTACGCATCCAGTCGATCGCGGGTGCGACGTCCCACCTCTGGTTGGCGTCGACGGCGATGCGGACGTCCGGGCCGACCGCCTCGCGGGCGACCCGCATGCGCCGTACGTCGTCCTCCAGGTCCGCGCCGACCTTCAGCTTGATCTGGGTGAAGCCGTCGGCGACGGCCTCGCGGGCCAGGCGGGCCAGCTTCTCGTCGGAGTAGCCGAGCCAGCCGGGCGTGGTGGTGTAGGCGGGGTAGCCGCGCTCCAGAAGACGGGCGATGCGTTCCTGGCGGCCCGGTTCGGCACGGCGCAGGATGTCCAGCGCCTCCTCGGGGGTGAGCGCGTCGCTGAGCCAGCGGAAGTCGACCTGGGCGACCAGCTCCTCGGGGGACATCTCGCCGAGGAACTGCCAGACGGGCCGGCCCGCGCGCTTGGCGGCGAGGTCCCAGGCGGCGTTGACGACGGCTCCGGTGGCCATGTGGATGGCACCCTTCTCCGGGCCCAGCCAGCGCAGTTGCGGATCGTGCACGAGCGAGCGGGAGAAGGACCCCAGGTCGCCGCAGACGTCCTCGACGGACCGGCCGACCACGTACGGGGCGAGGGCCGCGATGGCCGCGGCCTGCACGTCGTTGCCGCGTCCGGTGGTGAAGGCGAGCGCGTGGCCCTCCAGTCCGTCGCCGGCGTCGGTGCGCAGCACCACGTAGGCGGCGGAGTAGTCGGGCTCGGGGTTCATGGCGTCCGAGCCGTCGAGGTGTTCGGAGGTGGGGAACCGCACGTCCAGGACGTCCAGGGCGGTGATGCGGGCGGATGCGGGCGAGGACATGCGGCAACTCCTGTGAGGAACACGGGGGGCGATCCCCTCGTGGCGTGACGTGAACGCGGCGGAGGACGGGCGGCGGTCGGCAGCCGCCCGGGTCACTCCTGGACCTTGCCCCCGGTGATGCGGGAGATGGCGAGCGCGATCAGGATGATCAGGCCGTTGAGAGCACCGATCCACTGGGCGGGGACGCCCGCCAGCGTGAGCACGTTCTGGATCATGAAGAGCAGGAGGATGCCGCAGAACGCGCCGAACATGGTCCCCCTGCCGCCGTTCAGGCTGATCCCGCCGATGACGGCGGCGGCGAAGACGGTGAAGATGTAGCCGTTGCCCTGCGCGGAGGCGACCGAGGCCAGGCGCCCGGACAGCATCAGGCCGGCGAGGGCGGCGAGCACGCTGCCCGTCACGATGACGATCCACAGCACCCGGTCGGTACGGATGCCGCCCGCCTTCGCCGCGTCCACGTTGCCACCGATGGCGTACAGCGAGCGGCCGAAGCTGGTCCAGCCGAGCACCATGATGGCGATGGCGAACAGGGCCAGGCAGATCCAGATGGAGGCCGGCATGCCGAACCACTGGGCGGTGCCGAGGTAGAGCATCGAGTCCGGCAGTTGGAAGAAGGTCTGGCCGCCGGAGATGCCGGTGAGGATGCCGCGCAGCACGATCAGCATGCCGAGGGTGACGATGAAGCCGTTGAGGCCGAAGCGGATGATCAGCAGTGAGTTGATCACGCCGACGAGCGCGCCCACGGCCAGGGTGACAGGGATTGCCCAGGCGCCGGAGAGCAGACCGAGTCCGTGTCCGGCGCCGACCGGGACGACCAGCCAGGCCGCGACACCGGGCGCCAGGCCCATCGTGGACTCCAGCGACAGGTCCATCTTCTTGACGATCAGGATCATCGTCTGGGCGAGGACCAGCAGGGCCATCTCGGACATGGTCTGCAGGACGTTGATGAGGTTGTCGGCCTGCAGGAAGACGGGGTTGACGATCTGGCCGACGATCGCGATGACGACGATCGCGGGGACGAGGGCGAGGTCGCGCAGCCGGGCCAGGGGGATCCGGCCGCCGAGCAGCGCGGTGCGCGGGGGCCTGGGTTCACCGGCCCGGGCGGCTGTGTCCGCGAGGACGGTTTCAGGCATTGAGGTCCACTCCTTCCATCGCGGCCACGAGTTCGTGGTCGTGCCAGCCGCGGGCTGTCTCCGAGGTCACCCGGCCCTGGAACATCACCAGGACCCGGTCGCACATGCGCAGGTCGTCGAGTTCGTCGGAGGCGATGAGCACTCCGGTGCCGGACTCCGCGGTCTCCTCGACCTTGCCGAGGAGGAACTCCTTGGAGCGCACGTCCACACCGGCGGTCGGGTTGATCAGCACCAGCAGACGCGGACCGTCCGCCAGAGCGCGGGCCATGACGACCTTCTGCTGGTTGCCGCCCGAGAGCGCGGAGACGGGCAGCTCGGGTCCCGGCGTCTTGATCGCCAGCTTGTCGATCATGTTGTCGGCGAGCCGGTCCCGTCGGTCACGGCTGAGGAAGCCGTTCTTGCCGAGCCGGTGAGGAACGGACAGCGTGGCGTTGTCCGCGATCGACATGTCGGGCACGAAACCCTGATGGTGCCGGTCCTGCGGGACGAACCCGGCGCCCGCGGCGAGCGCGGCGGGCACGCTGCCCGGCCGGGGCCGCCGCCCGGCGATCTCCACCTCGCCCGCCTGGGCCGCCCGCAGCCCCACGACGGTCTCGGCGACCTCGGTGCGACCGCTGCCGGCGGCGCCCGCGAGTCCGACGATCTCCCCGGAGCCCACCTGGAAGGAGACGTCATGGTAAGAGCCGTCACTGCCCAGCGCCTGCACGGACAGCGCAGGCGGTGCGGTGCGGTCGAGGCTGCTCGACCGCACCTGCAGCCGGTCGACCGCAGCCTCACCGGTCATCGCGGCGACCAGCTTGGCGCGGGGGAGCTCCGCGACCGGCGCGGTCACGATGTGCGCCGCGTCGCGGAACACCGTCACCATGTCGCAGATGTCGTAGACCTCCTGGAGATGGTGGCTGATGAACAGGAAGGTCACGCCCTGGCGCTGCAGCTCGCGGATGCGCTCGAAGAGCCGGCTGATGGCCGCACCGTCGAGCTGGGCGGTCGGCTCGTCCAGGATGATGAACCGCGCCCCGAAGGACAGCGCCCGGGCGATCTCCACGAACTGCCGCTGCTCCACGCTCAGTTCGCCGGCCGCTGTCTGCGGGTCGACGTCCACCGACCACGTCGACAGGAGCTCCTGCGCCCGCCGGCGCACACCCTGCCAGCTGATGAGCCGGCTGCGGCCGTGGTCGTGCCGGTTGAGGAAGAGGTTCTCGGCGACGGTCAGGGTGGGGATGATCGTCGACTTCTGGTAGACGCAGGCCACGCGCTGTCGCCAGGCGTCGCGGTCCGCGAGGCGCGGTGCGGGGCCGCCGCCGAAAGTGACTGTTCCCTCGTCGGGGGCCTGCAGGCCGGTGAGGACCGACACCAGGGTCGACTTGCCCGCTCCGTTGCGGCCGACGAGCGCGTGGGTCTCGCCGGGCCTGATGGTGATCCGGGCGCCGTTGAGGGCCACCGTCGGACCGAATCGTTTGACTATGCCCGTCGCCTCGACGACGGGCGGGGCTGCGGGGACCTGCCCGTCGTCCGCCGGGGCGGGCGCGGGGGTGACTGCTCGCTCCCCGTCGCTCATCTCAACCACCTTGTGCTCGTGAGCCGTTGGTTCCGTAGGAAGAATCAGCCGAGGTTGTTGCCCCACAGCGACTTGTCGTCGCTCTTGACGCTGGCCACGCCGCCGTAGGTGCCGCCGTCGGCGGTGACCAGGGGAGCGGAGAGCTGGTCCTCCAGCAGACCCTCGCGGACCTGGATGATCGTGCTGTCGTGGTCGGTCCTGCCGGGCTTGAACGTCTTCCCGTCGATCGCCGCCTTCAGGTAGTCCAGGGCGTACTTGGCGTACAGGTCGGCAGGCTGGGAGACGGTGGCGTCGATCTTGCCCTCGCCGATGGACTTCAGCTCCTCCGGGATGCCGTCGTTGGACACGACGAACACGTGCTTGGGGTCCTTCGGGTCGACCAGCAGACCCTTCTGCTTGAGGACCTGGAGCGTGCCGGACAGGGCGAAGCTGGACTCCATGTAGACGCCCTTGATGTCCGGGTTGGCAGTCAGGTCGGTCTGCAGCTTCTGCGCGGCGACCGCGCCGTCCCAGTTGGTGGCCTCGCCGAACACCTTGATGCCGGGGTAGTTCTTCTTCATGCAGTCGTTGAACGCCTCGGTGCGGTCACGGCCGTTGATGGAGTCCAGGCCGCCCTCCAGCATGACGACCTTGCCCTGGCCGCTCAGCTTCGTGCCGAGGAACTGACAGGCCTTCTCGCCGTAGGCGCGGTTGTCGGCGCGCACGACCATGAACACCTTGCCGGTGTCCGGGCGGGTGTCGACGGTGACGACCGGGATCTTCTTCGCCTCCAACTGCGCCAGCGTCGGCGCGATGGCGGCGGTGTCCTGCGGAGCCATCGCGAGGCCCTTGACGCCCTGGCTGATGAACGTCTGCGCGTTGGCGGTCAGCTTGGCGACGTCGTTCTGCGAGTTGGTGGTCTTCAGGTCCAGCCCCAGCTCCTTGGCGTACTGGGGCGTGTACTTGATGTACGAGTTCCAGAAGTCGGTGTCGGAACGCGGGTAGTCCACGCCGACCAGCGGCGCGCCACCTGACGTCGCGGTGCCGGAGCCGCCGCTGCAGGCGCTGAGCAGTGCCAGGGCGGACATGGCCGAGGTGATGGAGCAGAGTGCGGTCCTGAGTCTCATCGGTACTTCCTCGCGCTGGTCCCTTGAGCGGGAGAGAGCTTGTGCCGGGCGACGGCTGTCGTGCGCCGCCGCATCGGAGAGATGGGATGTATGTATAGGCGGAAGCCGGGGAGTGTGTCCAGCGGTCGATCAAAACAACGGGAAAGTCGGCCTGTTGAGTGCGGTCGGGCGACTTGCCGAGCCAAATCAATCCCATCAATATCCTGCACGACCGTTGACATCAGGGCGTCACATGAACGAGCTTCGTGCGTAACCTCCGGAGCTCCCAGGGCGTGCGCGTCGCACGTCTCCTCGGTCGAGCCCGTCTCCGCTGTCCCCCACCCCAGGGATGTGTCTCATGGCGAGTTCTCTGAATCGACGTCAGTTCCTGTCCGCGGCCGCAGGTGTGGCCGCGGCAGCCATCGCCGGCGGCAGCCTCGCGGCCGGCGTCGCGCACGCGGCACCGAGCACCTACACTCCCGACTGGACCTCGGTCGACCAGCACCCGCCGGCCCCGGAGTGGTTCCAGGACGCCAAGTTCGGGATCTACTTCCACTGGGGGGTCTTCAGCGTTCCCGCGTACGACAACGAGTGGTACCCGCGGAACATGTACAAGTCCGGCAGCAGGGCCAACCAGCACCACATCGCGACCTACGGTCAGCCGTCGGCCTGGCCGTACCACAACTTCATCAACGGAGCGCAGGACCTCGCGGGCAACACCGTGCAGTTCGCGCCGAAGCTGAAGTCGGCCGGCGGGAACTTCGACCCCGACGAGTGGGCGCAGCTGTTCGTCGACGCCGGCGCCAAGTACGCCGGACCGGTCGCCGAGCACCACGACGGCTTCTCCATGTGGGACAGCCAGGTCAACGAGTGGAACTCGGTCGCCAAGGGCCCGAAGCTGAACCTGCTGCAGCTGTTCGCCACGGCGATCCGTGCCAAGAACCTCAAGCTGCTGGTGGCCATGCACCACGCGTTCAACTTCAACGGCTTCTACGAGAGCGCCCCCGCCCAGACGGACCCGAGCCTGAAGAAGCTCTACGGGCAGCTGGGTTCGGCCGCGGAGAACCAGCTCTGGTACGACAAGCTGAAGGAGGTCGTCGACCGCGCCCAGCCGGACATCCTCTGGCAGGACTTCGACCTGAACAAGGTCGACGAGACACAGCGTCTGAACTTCCTGTCGTACTACTACAACCAGGCCAATTCCTGGGGCCGCGAGGTCGTCGCCACCTTCAAGGACGGCCTCGACAACAAGGGCGAGGTCTTCGACTACGAGCGCGGCGGCCCGGCGGACCTCACCAGCCCGTACTGGCTGACCGACGACAGCATCTCCAGTAGCAGCTGGTGCTACACGCAGGGCATCGGCTACTACAGCATCCAGCAGATGCTGCACTCGTTGATCGACCGGGTCAGCAAGAACGGCAACGTCCTGCTGAACATCGCGCCGATGGCCGACGGCACCATCCCCCAGGGGCAGAAGGACGTCCTGCTCGGCATCGGCGACCACCTGAAGCGCTTCGGCGAGTCGATCTACTCGACCCGCGCCTGGACGGTGTACGGCGAGGGCCCGACGAAGATGGGCGGCGGCTCCTTCACCAACCCGACGGCAGGCACGCCGCAGGACATCCGCTTCACCCGCAACAAGGCCGGGAACGTCCTGTACGCCACCGTCCTTGGCTGGCCCGGTAGTTCAGTCACGATCAGGACCCTCAGCTCGGACCGGATCAACCTCTCGTCGCTGACCTCGGTGAAGCTGCTCGGCTCCACCGCCGGAACCACCATCGACCTGGCCGCACCGGTGCAGAGCGCCTCCGGCCTCACGGTCGCGCTGCCCTCCTCCGCGCCGTACAGCGCCAACGCGTACGTCCTGAAGCTCTCCTTCTCGGGCACCATCCCGGACCTGCTGCCGCCGCCCGGCGCCGTCGCCTTCAAGGACGTCAACTACACCGGCGCCTCCGCCGCACTCGCCGTGGGCGAGTACACCGCGGCCGACCTCGCCACGGCCGGCGTGGGCGCGGCCGCCATCTCCTCCATCCGTACCTCCCCCGGCTTCCAGGTCATCGGCTACTCGGCGGACAACTTCACCGGCACCGCCTGGACCTTCACCGCCGACAACCCCGACCTCAGGGCCACCGGCAACAACGACCAGATCACCTCGCTGAAGGTCCAGTTCAACCCGGCGACGTACTTCCGGATCATCAACGTCACCGACGGCCTCGCCCTGGACAGCGGCGGCAACGTCGCCTCCGGGTCCAACCTCAAGCAGTGGACCTGGAACGGCAGCACCAACCTGCAGTGGCAGGCGGTCGACGTGGGCGGCGGCTACTACAAGCTGGTCAACCGCACCAACGGCATGGTCGCCGACGGCTGGGGCGCCACCACGGCCGGCTCCGCGGCCCGGCAGGCCGCGTGGAACGGCAGCACCAACCAGCAGTGGAAGATCACCCTCCGGACCGGCTACGGCTACTCGATCGCCAACCGCGCCACCGGTCTGGTCCTCGACGGCGGCGGCAGCGTGGCGTCGGGCTCCGTGACCAAGCAGTGGGGGTACAACACCAGCTCCAACCTGCTGTGGACCATCACGGCGGTGTAGTCACCGGCCACCACCGGTACGGGGCCGCAGGCGCAACGGCCTGCGGCCCCGGCCGCTCCGACCCCTGTTCGTGCGTGATGTCTTGACGCGGGCCCGGAGTTCGTCAAAAGTGAGGGCCTGACCCGGCCGACCCCATGGCGGTCGCCCCGGTGCCCGAATTGTGAGCGTTAACAGCTGTGTGCGGTCCGGGGACCCGGTAGGGGGTCATCGTCGTCGGTCCCGGGTTCGGAGGGCCGTTCCCCTCCAGCGGTTCCAACAGGCCTCTGCCCGACCGCCCGGGCCGCCGTGTCATGTTTCGTTCGAAGAGACCGCCATTTCCTCGGGATGCCCGGCGGGCTCTCCCTTGACCAAGGACGGGATTCGTGGACATCACCAGACGTCAGCTCGGCCGGCTCGCGGCGGTCGGCGCGGGGGCGCTCCTGCTGCCGGGGCTGCTGCCACCGGGCCGGGCGGCGGCAGCCGTGCCTCCGGCCGGGACGTGGGGCGACCAGGGCGACGGCACCTACGTCAACCCGGTCCTCCCGGGCGACTTCAGCGACTGGGACTGCATCCGGGTCGGCGCCGACTACTACGGCATCACCAGCACGTTCGGGTACTCGCCCGGCGTGGCCGTGCTGCATTCGACGGACCTGGTCAACTGGCGGACGCTCGGCGGCGTGGTCGACGACGTCACCGCCATCGGTCCGCTGCTGAACTGGGACCGGATGGGACGCTTCGGCCGCGGCGTGTGGGCCGGGTCCATCCGCTACCACGCGGGGCGGTACTGGGTGTACTTCAACACCCCCGACGAGGGCTTCTTCATGTCTTCGGCCCCCTCGCCGGCCGGGCCGTGGGATCCGCTGACAGCGGTGTGGCGGACCTCCGGCTGGGACGACCCGTGCCCCTTCTGGGACGACGACGGGCAGGGCTACCTGGTCACCACGCACTACTCGGACGGCTACAAGATCCACCTGTTCAAGCTGTCGGAGGACGGCAAGTCGCTGGTCGGCCCGTCCACGGTGATCCACCAGTCGCCGGGCAGCGAGGCCAACAAGCTCTACAAGATCAACGGGCGCTACTACCACCTGTACAGCGAGGTGAAGCCCGAGGGCCGGGTCCTCATGATGAACCGCGGCTCCAGTCTCTACGGCCCGTTCGAGACCCGGCAGCTGGAGCACGTCAACGCCGCGGTGGACCGCGAGCCCAACCAGGGCGGGCTGGTCCAGGCCCCGGACGGCACCTGGTACTTCGTGACGCACCACGGCCACGGCGACTGGGAGGGGCGGCCGCTGTCCCTGCTGCCGGTGACCTGGGTGGACGGCTGGCCGATCCTGGGCCAGGTGGGTGCGGACGGCATCGGCAGCATGGTGTGGACGGGCCAGGTGCCCGCCGGCGGCACGCCCGGTCTACCGGTCGACGCGCTGCCCCCCGTGGTCACCGGCGACCTGTTCACCGACACCCGGCTCAAACCGCAGTGGGAGTGGTACTACCAGCCGCGCGCCGACCACTGGTCGTTGACCGAACGCCCCGGCTACCTGCGGCTGAAGGCGTTCGCACCGCTGGCGGCCAACAACCTGACCAAGGTGGGCAACACCCTCACACAACGCGTGCTGCGCACGGCCGGCGGCGCGACGGTGACCGTCCGCATCGAACTGGCCGGCCTCGCCGACGGGCAGTTCGCCGGGCTGTGCCACTACGCGTCCACCTACGCCGGGTTGGGGGTGCGGTGCGCCGGGACCACCACCACGATCTCGCAGAACGTCAACGGCACCCTCACCGACGGTCCGGTGCTCACACAGAACGCCGTGTGGCTGCGCACCTCGTGGGACGTGAGCGGAGTCAGCCGGTTCTCCTACAGCCTCGACGGCAACACCTTCACCTCGTTCGGCGGCACCTACCAGCTCACCTGGGGCGGTTACCGGGGCGACCGGGTCGGCCTCTACACCTACAACCCGAACGGCACCGGCTATGTCGACTTCGACTCGGTGCAGTACACCCTCGGGGACGCCAAGGCGTACAAGATCGTCAGTGTACGCAGCGGCAAGGTCGCCGACGTGGGCGGCGCATCGAAGGCGGACGGCGCGGGCCTGGTCCAGTGGACCGACAAGGGCGTGCCGAACCAGCAGTGGACCTTCCAGTCCACGGCGGACGGCTACCACACCATCATGTGCGTCAACAGCGGCAAGGTCCTCGACGTGGCGGCCTCCTCGACGGCGGACGGCGCACGGGTCGTGCAGGCCACCGCCGACGGCCGGGCGAGCCAGCAGTGGCAGCTGCGCCCGCAGGCCGGCGGCCAGTTCGCCCTGGTCAACCGCAACAGCGGCAAGGTGCTCGATGTCAGCGGGGGCGGTACGGCCGACGGCGCCGTGCTGATCCAGTACTCCGACCGGGGCAGCACCAACCAGCGGTGGACCTTCCAGCGCGTCACCGGCTAGGCGGTGGTTCGACGTTCCCGCACCGGCCCCGCTGCCCGATGGGCAGCGGGGCCGGCTCGTTCGCACTCCAGAAATGAGTAGTACTCATTTGCCGGTGAGATTGCGTGTCAACGACACCGAGGAGAGAAGGGGCCTATAGGGAGATACCGGACATAATCCCACCCTGGAGAGTATCGATGCACTGTGTTATCGAAATGAAGCGTGCGTAAACCCTTGACGTAGCTGACGATAGGGCGGCTAATTTCACCCAGAACTCGCCGAGCCGCGATGAGCGTCCGCTCGACCGTCCGACCCACCAGGATGGATCAGGATGAAACCCCTCACCTCCGTCGTCCGCAAGGCGCCAGTGGCGCTTGCGGCGGCCGTCTCCGCCACGTTGCTGGCCTCCCTCGCCGCGCCGCCCCCGGCCGCGGCCGCGACCCAGGCGACGTACTACGTCGCCCCCGGCGGTGACGACGCCAACCCCGGCAGCATCACGGCGCCGTTCAAGACCCTCCAGCACGCGCGGGACGTCGTGCGCACGGTCGACAGCAACATGACCGGGGACATCAACGTCTTTCTCCGGGGCGGCACCTACCCGGTGAGCAGCACCGTCGACTTCACCTCGGCCGACTCCGGCACGAACGGGCACCGTGTCGTCTACGCCGCCTTCCCGGGCGAGAAGCCGGTCCTGGACGGAGGCGTTCAGGTGACCGGCTGGACGCAGCACGGCGGGAACATCTGGAAGGCCACCCTCAACCGGGACGACAAGCTCCGCGCGCTCTACGTCAACGACAAGCGCGCTCAGATAGCGTCGAAGACGATCAACTCGGCCGGATGCTACGGGACCTACAGCGTCACGGCAGGCCAGGCTCCCTGGGCCTGGGAGTCGGGTTCGCAGTGCGACGGAGCCAAGTACAGCCTCTCCGATCTGCCCGCCATCGCCTCCAACCAGGACGACGTCGAGATCAAGTCGATGAGCACCTGGAACACGGCCATCGTCGGAGTCCGCCAGATCACCACGAGCTCGGACGGCGCCAATCGGGTGGCTCTGTTCCAGCAACCTGGCGCGGCCATGGCCCAGGGATCGGCGTACGCTGCCTTCGTCGCCGGCAGCGGCAGCCACACGATCATGAACGCGTTCGAGTTCCTGGACCAGCCGGGCGAGTTCTACTTCGACAAGAGCACGCACACGGTCTACTACTACAAGTCCGGCTCCGATGACATGACGACGGCGCAGGTCTTCGCGCCGAACAACCTCTCCACCCTCATCCACGTCACCGGCACGTCCACGACCGACCACGCGCGGAACATCACGTTCTCCGGGCTCACGATCGAGCACTCCGACTGGAACCTGGTCAACGTCGCGGGCTCCGTCTTCCGGCAGGGCCAGCAGGGCAACGCCAGCACCAACGTGTACGCCAGGAAGAACTTCCACGCGTACACCTACCGCAACGTCGACCTGCCGCCCGCGGCCGTCCAGATCGAGAACGCCGACGGGATCGTCCTGCAGGGCAACACGGTGCAGCACACCGGCGCCGACGGGATCACCCTGGCCAACGATGTGACGGACTCGCAGTTGACCGGCAACGTCACGAACGACATCGCCGGGTCCGCCATCACCGTGGGACACCCCCAGCACGTGTACATCGGTGACTACACCTCGACCAACCACGAGAAGTACCCGGTGAACGCCGAGGGACTCTGCAAGAACATCTCGATCACGGACAACTACCTCTACGACAGCGCGGTGCTGTTCCAGGGCTCCAGCCCCGTGTCGGCGTACTTCGTCGATTCCCTGTCCGTGCAGCACAACCGGATCGAGAAGTCCCCGTGGGCGGGCATCACGCTCGGCTGGGGGTGGTGGAACTTCGACGGCTCGACGAACTCCGTCAATCCCGGGAACCCGACCACCACGGCCAAGAACAACACCATCAAGTACAACGAGATCTTCGACACGATGTTGGTGCTCGGCGACTCCGGTCCCATCTACACGCTGGGCAGCCAGCCGGGAACGGATATCAGCGGCAACTACATCAAGGGCGTCCCTGCCGGCCACAAGTACGGCCTGCACCCCGATGAAGGCTCCGCCTTCATCAACGAGCACGACAACGTGCTCGACGTCGACCCGGGCGTGTACTTCGCCATCAACTCCGGTACCTGGGGCCGGCAGCACGACCTGAGCCTCACCAACAACTACGGCACCGTCAACAAGATCGCCGGCAGGAACGTCCCGAACAGCACGATCACGGACGTGCGGGGCTACGGGGACAACGTGTGGCCGTCGCAGGCGTACAGCATCGCCCTGAACGCGGGTCTGGAGGAGGCCTACAAGAACCTCCTGCCCGCCGCGGTCACGGCTGCGCAGGACTACGCGCTGCCCGCGAGCACGTTCGCCGGCACGGGCGTGATGACCATCCCGGTGCGCAGCCCCAAGGACGCGACGAAGACGCTGTGGCTGGCTCCGGCCGGTACGACGACGTTCGCCGCCGGTCCCACCATGACCAGCGCGAGCGGCACCGCGACGAGCATCCGTGTCCCGCAGACGGCGGGTGACTACCGGCTCTACGTCGTGGACGCCCAGGGCAACGCGTCTCCCGCGTCGAAGGCCCTCGTGCGGCAGCGCTGGAGCCACGTCGACGACAAGGCCGCGGGCGTGACGTACTCCGGGACCTGGTCGAACTGGAACGACTCGAAGGACGTGAACGGGTCCGAGAAGGTCACGAGCACCGCGGGCAACTACGCCGAGTTCTCGTTCACCGGCACGGGCGTGCGGTACCTCAGCATGACGCAGCCGAACATGGGCAAGGTGGACGTCTACATCGACGGCACCCTGACCCAGGCGGGCATCGACGCCTACGCCCCGACGGTGACGAAGCAGGTGCCGCTGTTCGAGAAGACAAATCTGGCCGCGGGCCCGCACAAGATCAGGGTGGTGTGCACCGGGACGAAGAACACCGCCGCCTCCTCCGCCGTCTGCGCGGTGGACGCCTTCGCCTCCATCCAGTTCCCCGCGACGAACGCCAACTACAAGCTGGTCAACAAGGGCAGCAACAAGGCGGTCGACGTGTCAGGCGGATCGCTGTCCGCCGGAGCCAACGTCATCCAGTGGACCGACTCCGGTGCCGGGAACCAGAACTGGCGCTTCGTCCCGGTGGGTGACGGCAGTTACAAGGTCGTCAGCCGGAACAGTGCCCTGGTCATGGACGTCAGTGGTGCCTCCACCGCGGACGGCGCGTCCGTCATCCAGTCGTCCGACACCAACGCCGCGGACCAGCACTGGACACTGGTCGCCACCGGAAACGGCTACTACAAGATCAAGAACGTCAACAGCGGCAAGGTGCTCGACGTGTCCTCGGGAGGCACTCAGCTCGCCCAGGCGACGGACACGAACGGCGACAGCCAGGTGTGGAAGGTGGTCAACGTGGACTGACCCGGTCCGCGAAGGAAGCAGCCCCGGCGCAGCTCCGGCGGGCCGCCTCCACCCGGGCCGACCGCAGGGCTCCTCGCTTCCTCGGCGAAGCGGGGAACCCCGCGGCGCGCGGGGGATCACGAGGCCTGCGCGGCCGGGGGTCGTGCCGGGCGGGGGAGGCCGGCCGCTGCGCCCAGGCGGGCCAGGCCTGCGCGGATACGAAGAACTCATGTCGGCCACGGCGGCGTTCGCGGCCGAGAACGGCTACAGCAAGCCGTGGCTGCGCCAGCCCCGGCAGATGATCCGGCCAATCTTCGCGGTCTGCGACGCCGAAGGCTGCGACCTGGCACTGCAGGAGGCGCCCGCTCGTCCGGAGGTACGAGGCGTGCGTACGGCTGTGCCGCAGGGCGGGCGAGGATCGGTGCTGCGGCGCCGGGCGCAGGGCCGGCCGCACGGGTCACAGGTTCTCGACGGTCTTCACCACCTCCTCCATCTCGTGTTCCAACTGCTTGTTCCTCTCCATCACCTTGTCATGCTTACCCATCCGGTCGCCCCGGTCCTGTTCGAGCCGGCGGACCTTCCGTTCGAGGTGTTCCCCATCAGGCTGCTCGCCTCGGGGAATTTCGCAGGAGGTGATCGGTTCGGCGGCCGCCGACCACGAAGATCCTGACCGTGCGGACGGCGGTTGAGGCGTCCTGCCCTCAACAGCGCCTGCTGCGGCGGCGGTTGAGCAGGGCCCCGCAGATCAAGATTGGGTAACAGCGAGTGCTTCCTCTTGTCGCGCCAATTGTTAGCGCTAACAATCTCATTCGAGCGAAACAGCGGCGTCACCTCCGGTTCACACGAGTGACCTGGGAGCGGCGCCGCCCGACCACTCGCGAAACCGGGCTGCGCACCCCCGCCGTCAGGTGCCGCACTCGGAAAGAGACAGTCAGTCGGGCGGCCTTGTTCCCGCTGCGTCGTGCGGCACTGACCGTGTCCCGCCCCACTGAGACCGAGCCCGCCCGCCACCCCAGTTCCTCCCTTCGCCCTGGTGCATGTACAGAACGATCAGGAGATGTCCATGTCCGCGCTTCGCGCCCGGCTGTCGGTGATGCTGCTCGCCGTCTGCCTCCTCTTCACAGGCCAAGCCCTGTCCGCAGCCCAGCGGGCGGCTGCCGCCGATCCCGGCTACCTGATGGTCCACTTCACCGGCGATTCCGCGACCGGTCAGATGCTGTACCTCGCGCACAGCGCGGACGGCCTGCACTGGAACGACCTCAATGGCGGGGAACCGGTCCTGAACTCCATGATCGGCACGAAGGGGGTGCGCGACCCCGCACTGGTGCGCTCTCCCGACGGCAGCCGGTACTGGATCATCGCGACCGACCTGTGCATCCGCTGCGGCTCGACCTACCAGAACGGCAGCCCCAGCTTCGTGGTGTGGGAGTCGACCGACCTGGTGACCTGGTCGAATCCGTGGCTGCTCGGCGCCGCCGGACTGATCCCCGGCGGAAAGAACGCGTGGGCACCGGAGGCGATCTGGAACCCCGAGACCAACGACTACGTCCTGTACTGGGCGACGAACGCCACCGTGAACGGCATCCTCAAGTACCGCATCTACTCCGCCCGCACCACGGACTTCCGCACCATCACCACCCCGCAGATCTGGATCGACCCGCCCGGTACCACGCCGGTCGTCGACACCCAGATGACCGAGGTGCCCGCCGGCACCGGCCCCTACCGTTACCTGAGGGTCTCCGGCGACGGCCAGAACAACGTCGAGGGCAGCAACTCGATCCTGGGGACGTGGACCAACCTCGGCAACCTCTCCAGCATCGGCCTCACCGGCAACGTGGTCGAAGGCCCGGTCTGGATGAAGTTCAGGGATCGCGACGAGTGGGCCCTCTACATCGACTACAACAACCCGCAGGGCGTACGCGAGTACAGGCCGATCCTGACGACCAACCCGTTCGACGTCAGCACCTACCGGCTCCAGGATGCGGCCAGCTACGACATGGGCGGCACCCCGAAGCGCCACGGCGCGATCATGACCCTCACCGCCGCCGAGGAGAGCCGCGTGCTCTCCCGCTGGCCCAACACCCCCGCCCAGCGGCTCCAGTCCTTCAACTTCCAGGACCGGTACGTCCGTCAGAGCAACTTCGACGTGCGGATCGACGCGAATGTCAGCCCGCTGGACGACTCCCGGTTCCGGCTGCGGCCGGGTCTTGCGGGCACCGGAACGGTCTCCTTCGAGTCGGTGAACTTCCCCGGCTACTTCCTGCGCCACGCGAACTTCGACTTCCAGCTTGTCCGCAACGACGGCACCAGCCGGTTCGCCGAGGACGCGACGTTCCGTCAGGTCGCCGGCCTCGCCGACCCGACCTGGTCGTCGTTCCAGTCGTACAACTTCCCTGACCGCTACATCCGCCACTACGCCTACGAGTTGAAGCTCGACCCGATCACCACCGCGACCGGCCGCAGCGACGCCACCTTCCGCGTGACGAGCTGAACCGGCCCGGCAGCCAGAAGTGCCGGCGCCTCCAGGCGGCGCCGGCACGGATGCGTCACCCCAACTCCCCGGGTCCGCACGGCCCTCATGACGGCACCAAGGACTGGGACAACACCAGCGCGCGGGCCCGGGACACCAGCCGGCTCACCGCGGCTCCCTGCATCCGACGTGGGCGGCTCGGGGTCCGTGCCGCCCACGGGTCTGGATCCGCCCGCACCTTCCTACGCCCCGGAGGCACCAGATGAGCGCAACACCCCTCCCGTCGCGCCGGCTCTTCCTCGGCATGGCCGCGGCCGTGCCGCTGTCCACCACCGGCGTGCTGACCCTCGGCAGCCGGTCCGCGAGCGCCGCGACGACCTCCCCGTTCGTCATGGCCTACTTCACCCAGTCACCGAGAAACCTCGGCACGGACTACGGCCTGCACCTCGCGGTCAGCACCGACGCGCTGCAGTGGATGCCGCTGAACCAGAACAACCCCGTCGTCACCCCGACCGCGGGCGACGGCGGTCTGCGCGACCCCGTCATCCTGCCCAAGCAGGACGGCACCTACGTCGTCATGGCGACCAACCTGAAGGGCACCGACTGGACCAGGAAGAGCCCGTACATCCACGTCTGGGACTCCGCCGACCTGCGCTCCTTCGACAACTACCGCCTCCTGAAACTGCACGACATGGCCACCCACACCTGGGCGCCCGACGCCTTCTGGGACCCCTCCCGCGGCCAGTACGCCATCATCTACTCGGCCGTCAACAGCAGCGGCCACAACGTGATCATGGTCAACTACACCACGGACTTCCAGACCGTGACGTCGCCGCAGGTCTTCTTCGACCCCGGCTACGACATCATCGACGGCACCCTGGCGAAGGACGTGAACGGCGTCAACTACCTGTACTACAAAGGCCACAACAGCCTCACGGGTGCGAAGTCCACCTCCCTCGCCCCCGGCAGCTTCACCCAGTTCACCTCGGGCCTGGCACCCCAGGGAGGCATCGAGGGCCCGATCCTCGCCCAAGCCGCCGGCACCTGGTACCTGTGGGGCGACGCCAACGCGCTCTTCTACACCTGGCAGACCAGCGACCTCTCCACCGGCACCTGGACCGCCACCGACCGGCGCGTCTACACCCAGCCGCTGAACTCCAAGCACGCCGACATCAAGCCGATCCCCCAGACGGTGTACGACAACATGGTCGCCAAGTGGGGAAAGCCGGCCTGGAACCGGCTGAAGTCCTACAACTTCCCGGACAGATACTGGCGGCAGGTCGATTCCCTCGGCCGCATCGACCCGTACCCGTTCGACCCCTACACCGACTCGCAGTGGAAGCTGGTGCCGGGCCTGGCCGACTCCTCCGGCGTCTCCTTCCAGTCCGTCACCGACCCGACCCGCTACCTGCGGCACGCCTACTACCAACTGCGGCTGGACGCCAACGACGGCACCACGAGGTTCGCCCAGGACGCCACATTCCACAGGACCGCCGGGCTCGCCGACCCGTCCTGGTCGTCGTTCCAGTCATACAACTTCCCTGACCGCTACATCCGCCACTTCAACTACGGGCTGCGCATCGACCCGATCTCCACCGCCACCGGCAGAGCCGACGCCACGTTCTCCGTCTGGTACTGAGGCCACGCGCCCGCTCCGACTCCAGCGGGGGCACAACCGCAGCAACATGCTGATGACGGCAGCCGGGGCGGCAATCTCGTATGGAAGTACGCCACTACGCCGGGGAGGCCGTCGTCCACACCGATGAGGCTACGTACGAGTGCCGGTCCGTCCTGCGCTCGCTGGCCGAGCTGGTAGCCCCCAAGGTGTCCGAGCAGGCAAGGGCGCCGCTGGACCTGGACCGGTGGAGCGGGACTCTTCCGACTCGGTACGCGATAGCCAGGGATCTCCGAGGGGTGCGATGGGCCCTGGCGGTCCTGCGAGACTGCCGGCATGACTGACATGATCGTGGTCAACTACGACCCCCGATGGCCCGAGCGGTTCGAGGATCTGCGGCAGCGACTGGCACCCCACGTCGCGGATCTGGCTGTGTCTATCGAGCACGTCGGCAGTACGGCCGTGCCCGGGTGTGCCGCCAAGCCGATCATCGACCTCGACATCGTGGTGTCCGAAGAGGCCGTCATGCCCGAGTTGATCTCCCGGCTCGCCGGGCGGGGCTACCGGCACGAAGGCGATCTGGGGATCGGGGGGCGGGAGGCATTCCAGGGCCCTCCTGCCGTTCCCGGTCATCATCTGTACGCCGTGGTCGCGGGCTCGAAGCCCCACCTTGATCACGTCCTACTCCGTGATTACTTGCGTCAGCGGCCCGATGAAGTCCAGCGCTACAGCGCCTTGAAGGTGGCCCTGGCGCAGCGGTTCCCTGCCGACAGCGAGGGCAGGGCGGCCTACTCGGCGGCGAAGAGCGCCCAGGTGGAGGAGCTGGTCGCGAAGTCCTACGCCGCTCGGGCCGCCGGCGCATTGTGACGTGAGGCGGACCGCACGAGTTGGTGATGTTGTGACGCATTACCGAGCCCGTGCGGCCTTGTCCCATCCTGCCTTCTGCGGCCTTGATCGTGCACATCTCGGCGATTTGATCGAGGAGTTGGCAGACCCGTGGATGGCCCGGTGCGAGTCCGCACTGCGCGAGCGCAGAGGCGGAGAACGCAAGCAGGCGGCTGGCGCGGGGCCGGACCAGGAACTGGTCTTCACCGACCAGTTCCTGGTCACCGTGGTCTATCTGCGCCTGCAACTGCCGCACGCGGCACTCGCCGAGCTGTACGGCGTGACCCGCCCCACCGTCACCCGCGCCATCCACGAGATCCGCCCGCTGCTCGCCGCCCGCGGCTTCGCCGTCCCCGGCCGACCTGGCGTCCGCCTGCGCACCCTGGCCCCTGCGGCGCGATCACCTCCGACAGCCGCCGCGCGACCCGCCGCCGCTGCTCCTTGCCGCGGCAACGACCCGAACACATCACCTACGAACTCCGCCAACTCACCACGGAGCCGCTTCACATCCCCCAACTTCACACCCAGAAGATGCCCCCCCAAGAGGAAAAATCGCCCAAAGTGACGAAGTGCTACCAGGGTGGCGGAGTAGTACTCGCGCAGCAGCGAGCGGACCGGGCCTGGTCGGAGCGGGCGGGCCGCAGCCGGTCTCGATCGTCTCCAGATCCTCCGCCTCATCCAGAGCGTTGCGTACGAGCGCCTGTGGGACTCCTCCAGGATTCCGCGAACCCGCCGACCAGCGCCGTGCCGGGCTGCCACAGGTTCCACAGCCGGGCGAGCACGTCCTGGTCACGTCCTCAGGTCGGGCGAGCGCTTCTTCTTCGGAGGGCGAGCAACTCATTGTGGCAGGCGGCCGAGGACCTGCAGAGTGACAGGTATGGGGGAGAGTGACGTGTCCCCCGGCACCACGCGCTCTCCCGTTGCATTCGGGGATGTCAGTGGAGTGCGACTGCGGTCCAGGACACCGGCGGCAGTTCGATGGTGAGCACGCCGTCGGTCATGGTGGCGTTCGGGTTGGTGTGGGGGACCACGCGGTTGGGTTCGGCGAGGGTGTTCTTCGCGTACACGTCCTGATCGGCGAGCGTGAGCGCCTCGAGGATGCGTGAGGAGCCCAGGCTGCGGACGTCGACGGTGACCTGGGCGGGTTGCGAGAGGCCGCGGTTGACGAGGAAGAGCGCGGACCGGTCCTCCTCGACGGTGGCGACGGCGTCGATGACGGAGGCCTCGCCGTAGCGTGCCGTGGTGTACGTCGGCGACTCGATCGCGGGGCGGATCACCTCGCCGGCGGCGAGCCGGCTGGTGATCGAGAACGGGTAGAAGGAGGTCTGCCGCCAGGCCGGGCCGCCGGGCTCGGTCATGATCGGCGCGATGACGTTGACGAGTTGCGCGAGCGACGCCGAGGTGACGCGGTCGCTGCGCTTGAGGAGGGTCATCAGCAGGTTGCCCACGACCACGGCGTCGGCCGCGCTGTAGACGTCCTCGAGCTGCCGGGGGGCGTGGCGCCACTCGTCGTTGACCTCGTCGGACTCCTGGTGTTCCTTCTGGTACCAGACGTTCCACTCGTCGAAGGAGATGCCGATCTTCTTGGACGAGTGTTTCTTGGCGGCCACGTGGTCGACGGTCGCGGCGACGCCGTCGATGAAGAAGTCCATGTCGAGGGCCGAGGCGAGGAAGGAGCCCAGGTCGCCGTCGTGCTCCTGGTAGTACGCGTGGCAGGAGATGTAGTCGACGTGCTCGAAGCTGTGCTCCAGGACGGTGCGTTCCCAGTCGCCGAAGGTCGGCATGCCGGCCGAGGAGGAGCCGCAGACGACCAGTTCGAGGTCCTTGTCGGCCATCTTCATGGCGGAGGCGGTGCGGGCGGCGAGCTTGCCGTAGTCCTCGGCGTTCAGGAAGCCGGTCTGCCAGGGCCCGTCCATCTCGTTGCCGAGGCACCACATGCGGATGTTGTGCGGCTCCGGCGTGCCGTTGGCGATGCGCAGGTCCGAGAGCGCGGTGCCGGACGGGTGGTTGGCGTACTCCAGCAGGTCGAGGGCGCTCAGGATGCCACGGGTACCGAGGTTGACCGCCAGCATCAGCTCCGAGCCGGTGAGCTTGAGCCAGGCCGCGAACTCGTCCAGGCCGATCTGGTTCGACTCCAGGGAGTGCCAGGCCAGGTCGCGGCGGACCGGGCGCTTGTCGCGCGGGCCGATCGAGTCCTCCCAGCGGAAGCCGGAGACGAAGTTGCCGCCGGGGTAGCGGATCGTGGTGCTGCCGAGCTCCCGGACGAGGTCGACGACGTCCATCCGGAAGCCGTCCTTGTTCGCGCTCGGGTGCTCCGGTTCGTAGATCCCGGTGTAGACGCAGCGGCCGAGGTGCTCGACGAAGGAGCCGAAGGTGCGGCGCCGGACCGGGGCGATGACGGCCTGCCGGTCCAGAACGATGTGAGCGCGGTGCAATGCGGTGGTCCTTTGCTGTGAGGTGCGGAGTCGGGTGGTGGACGGACTACTTGACTGCGCCGGCGGTCAGGCCGTTGCGCCAGAACCGCTGGAGGCTGACGAAGGCGACGAGCAGGGGGAGCAGCGACAGGGCCGCACCGGTGATCGGCACCAGCGGCGGCACGCCGTTGGCGAACTCCGAGCGCCACTGCACCAGTCCCACCGTGACGGGCTGGAGTGAGGAGGAGTTGAGCATGAGCGAGGGCAGCAGGTAGTTGTTCCAGATGCCGACGAACTGGAACAGGAAGACGGTCACCAGTGCCGGGGCCATCAGCGGCAGGGCGACCTGGAAGAAGGTGCGCCCTTCGCCTGCTCCGTCGAGCCGTGCGGCCTCCAGCAGTTCGTCCGGGACGGACGCCGCGGCGAAGATCCGGCACAGGTAGACGCCGAACGGGCTGACACAGCTGGGCAGCAGCACCGACCAGTAGGAGTTGGTGAGGTCGAGCTTGGCCATGAGCAGGAACAACGGCAGGGCGAACATCGGCGCCGGAATGAGAACCGAGGCGAGGATGACGTTGAAGACGCTCTCCCGGCCGCGGAAGCTGAACTTGGACAGCGCGTAGCCGGCCATCGCGGACAGCAGGGTGCTGACGGTCGCGCCGACGAGGCTGTACAGCGCGCTGTTGGCGAGCCAGGTGGAGAATATGCCGCCCTCGAAGCTGAACACGGTCCTGACGTTGGCGACCAGGTCGAAATGGGAGAACCACAGCGGCGCACCGGTGTAGAGGTAGCCCGACTTCTTGGTCGCGGAGACGAACAGCCACCACAGCGGGATCAGCGTGTACAGGGCCATCAGGCCCAGCACCCCGTTGACGGCGACCTTGCTCGCGATCTCGGTGCCGCGGGGGGCCCGTCGGGTCGGCCGGCCGGCGTAGATCACGCTCATGCCATCGCTCCCTTGCGCTGGGTGTACTTGAGGAACCCGAACGAGAGCACGAGGGTGAGCAGTGCGAGCACGACGGACTCGGCGGCGGCCAGGTTCTGGCCGCCCAGGTCCATGCCCAGGGTCGTGTTCATGATCGGGGAGAACTTCGGCGAGACGCCTGGGACGCGCGCGCCGACCAGCACCGCCGGCTCGGTGTACATCTGCGCCGTCCCGATGATGGAGAAGACCGTGGTCAGCACCAGCGCGGGACGCACCAGCGGGATCTTCACCGCCCACGCCAGGCGCCATCCGGTGCAGCCGTCGAGCGCGGCGGCCTCCAGCACCTCGGCGGGGATCGTCTGCAGCGCGGAGTAGATGATCAGCATGTTGTAGCCGGTCCAGCCCCACGTGATCATGTTCCCGATCGAGACCGGGACCCACGACGGCGACAGGAAGTCGACGTCGATCCCGATGTGCGACAGCGGTCCGGTGAACGGCGACAGGCTCTTCGCCAGGAGGAAGGACCACATCACCGCGGCGATCGCACCCGGCAGCGCGTAGGGCACGAAGAACGCGAGCCGGAAGCTCTTCCGCAGCCGGGCCGATCGGGAGTCCAGCAGGAGCGCGAGCAGGAGGGCTAGGCCGAGCATGACCGGGACCTGGACGCAGCCCAGCAGCACGACCCGGACGATCGACGCGATGAAGTCGTGGTCACCGAAGGCGGCGGCGTAGTTGGACAGTCCCGCGAACTCCGTGGACTGCGTACCGCCGAACAGCCCGGCGCGGTGGACGGTGAAGAAGCTCTGGTAGATCGCGTAACAGATCGGCGCGACCATCATGGTCAGGAAGAGCACCGCGAACGGCGCCAGGAAACCCGACGCGGTCAACGCGGTACGGCGGCCGGCGCGCCGAGGCCGTCCGGCAGGGGAGACACGGGGGGTGACCGCGGGCACCGACCGCGGCGGCGACGCGGTCCGGGCGCTGCTGGGACTGCTCATGGAAACCTCGCTGGGCGGTTCGTCGTCAGGGAGCGGGCCCCCGCGGCGCCGGGTACGGGCGGCCGCGGGAACCCTTCGGGGCGGCTCGAGTCCCGCCGCCTCAGCCGTTGGTCACCGACAGTCCGAGCTGCTTGATCGCGGCGACCGTCGAGGCCTGGACCTTGGCGACCGCGTCCGGGTAGGTGCCGGAGCCGATGGCAGTGGTGAAGTCCGTCTCGACCTGCTGATAGGTCGGGCCGTTGGTCCAGGTGGTGGGGACCTGCGCGGCGGAGACCTTGTACAGGTCGCCGACCTTCTGGCCGCCGAAGAACGGGTCACCCTCCGCGAGCAACGGGTCGTCCTGTCCGGCCTTCGACGCCGGGTACAGCCCGGCGTCGATGCCCGTCTTCACGGCCTGCGGGTCGCTGGACAGGAACGCGGCGAACTGCGCCGCTTCGCGGGGCGTCTTGCACCCGGTCATCACCGAGGTGGCCGAGCCGCCGTTGAAGGAGCTTTTGCCGTCCCCGGCCTCCCAGGTCGGCATCGGGGCGACCGCCCACTTGCCGGCCTGGTCCTTCAGGTCCGACTTCAGGCCGCCGGAGGACCAGGACGCGCCGACGAACGTCAGCACCTTGTCCTCTTCGGAGGCCTTGTCGAACTGCGGGTCCCAGGCGTTGCCGGTCTTCGTCACCAGCTCCTTGTCCTTCATCTCCTGCCAGTAGGCGGCGACCTTCCGGGTGCCGGGGTTGTCGATGCTGACGGTCCAGCTGTTCCCCTGGGTCGAGTACCAGGACTGGCCGGTCTGCAGGCTCAAGGCCGCCATATCGTTGCCGTCGCCGGGCCCGCTGGTGCCGAACTTCACGCTCGGATCGGCGGCGGTGACCTTCTCTGCGTCGGCCTTGTACTCCGCCCAGGTGGCCGGCGGCGTGGTGATGCCGTACTTGGCGAACAGGTCGCTGCGGTAGAAGAGGACCGTCGGGCCGACGTCCACCGGGACGCCGTAGATCTTGCCGCCGATGCTGGTGGCCGAGACGGCGGACGGGAGGTACTTGGCCATGTCGGCGCTCGCGTACTTCGTGATGTCCATGACCGTGTTCTTCACGAGCATCGACGGGATGGTCTGGTACTCGATCTGGGCCAGGCACGGGCCCTTGCCGGCGGTGATCGCGTTGCTGATCTGGGTGTAGCCGCCCTTGCCGCCCGACGGGATCTTCTTGAAGGTGACCTTGCTGTCCGGGTGGGCCGCGTTCCACTGGTCGACGATCTTCTCGTAGGGAGCCCAGCCCCAGAACTCCATGGTCACCGGCCCGGCCTGGGTCTTCTCCGCGGTGTCGGAGGTGCTCGTGGTGCTGCTGCACGCGCTGACTCCGGCCGCGAGGACCGCCACGGTGGCGAACGCCAGGAATCTGCGGGTGGGTACGATGGTGCGGTCCATAGGAGGAACCCTTCGTAGGTGGGGGAAGCTGCTGGACGGCCGGTGGGCGGGCGGGCGAGGCCCGGCTACCGGGTGGTGCTGAACTCCACGGCGAATGCGGCGGTGACCGCGGCCAGTACGTCCGGTGCCGACGGGCCCGGTCCGCAGGCCGCACTGCCCAGGCCGTGGTGTGCGTGGTCCAGGTGGAGGTGGAGCCTGCCGTCAGGGGCAAGGTCGTGCTGGTGGGCCGCTGCGGCGAGGGCTCGGGTGCTCCACGGACGTACGGTCAGGTCGATGACCGGCGCGCCGGTGATGAGCAGGGTGCCGCCCGGGGCTGTGATCCTGGCGCTGCGGACGCGGTGGCGGTTGCCGTTCTCCTGCGGGCGGACGTAGGGGGTCTGCATCGCCGCGACGGTCGACCGGTAGCGGCCGACCCGCGCCGCGGTGCGGGAGTCGCGGTAGGCCTCGCCGGGACCGGGGCCGAACCACTCGACCTCGGCGTCGGTGCCGGGCAGCGACATCGCGACTCCCAGGCGGGGCAGCGGCACTGGCCAGGCGCCGTCAGGGGTGACGGTCGTCTCGAGCCGCAGCCGGGCCTGGCCCGCGTCCGGTCCGTCGCAGGCCGTCCAGCGGTAGACCACGTGGAGCCCGGAGGAGGAACCGGCGGCGGCGAGCCGGGCGGTGACCGTGAGCCCCGATTCGTCGGGGGCGACGCGCAGGACCTCATGGTGCATCCGGTCCAGTCCGGCGGTGCGCCATGCGGTGATCTGCGGCTCGGCGAACGCGCCGAGCAGGTCGTTGTCGGTCGGGGCACGCCAGACGTCCAACTGCGGGCCGTCGAGCTCCAGGTCGCCGAGGCGGACCAGCAGACCGCTGCGGGTGTCGAACCGTGCGGAGCCGAGGGCGACGTATCCGTCGTGGGCGATTGCCGCAGCGGGCGGGAAGGGGCTGGACGCGGCAGCCGGAACCACCAGCCCCTGGCCCCAGGCGACCTCGTGGCCGGCCGCGGCCCAGGTCTCGTCCGCGGCGAGCACCGCGGTGACGGTCAGCCACACCTCGTGACCCGAACCGTCCTTGCGTGCGGCATCGAGCGCGGCGGTGAGGTCGGCGGGCCACTCGACGGTGCTCGTCGCGCCCGGTGCGGTCGCGGGGACGGCCAGGCTGCCGGAGCCGACCGGCTCGCCGCCGTCCTCGACGGTCCATCGGAAGTCCAGGTAGCCGCTGTGGCGGACGTGGTGCAGGTTGAGCACGGTGATCCGACACGCCGCCGGGTCGATGCGGATGCGGACCGGTTCGATGACCTTCTTGTACTCGACCAGGCCCGGCGACGGCGTGCGGTCGGGGAACAGCAGCCCGTCGGCGACGAAGTTGCCGTCGTGGACCTCCTCCCCGAAGTCGCCGCCGTAGGCGTAGAACGACCGGTGGTCGTCCTGCCCGGCGTGCCGGAGGATTCCGTGGTCGATCCACTCCCAGATGAATCCGCCGGCCAGGCGCCGGTGCGCCTCGATGACCTGCTGGTAGTCCGACAGGCCGCCGGGGCCGTTTCCCATGGCGTGCCCGTACTCGCACAGCACGGCGGGCAGCGAGCGGCGGCGGGCGTCGTCGGCCGGATCGGCGGTCGGTGCCTCCTGACCGCGCCCCACCGCGGCCAGCTCGTCCACGCCGATGTACATCCGGGAGTACAGGTCGACGTAGGAGCAGCTCGCCCAGTCGCCTTCGTAGTGGATCAGGCGGCTGTCGTCGCGCTGCCTGATCCATGCCGCCGCGGCGGCGAGGTTGGCTCCGGTGCCGGACTCGTTGCCCAGCGACCAGACGATGACCGAGGGGTGGTTCTTGTCGCGCTCCACGAGCCGGACGGCCCGGTCCAGGTAGGCCTCACGCCACGCGGGGTCGTCGCTCGGATTGCGGTGCCAGCCGCCGGGTTCGAAGCCGTGCGTCTCGAGGTCGCCCTCGCAGAACACCCACAGCCCGTGCTCGTCGCACAGGTCCAGGAAGCGGTGGTCGGGCGGGTAGTGGCTGGTGCGCACCGCGTTGACGTTGTGCCGCTTCATGAGCAGCACGTCGGCCAGCATGGTGTCCCCGGTCAGGGTGCGCCCCGTCAGCGGGTGCCATTCGTGGCGGTTGACGCCCCGCAGGGAGATCGGCCGGCCGTTGACGGTCAGCACCCCGTCCACCACGGCCACGGTGCGGAACCCGATCCGCAGCGGTATCCGCTCCCCGGTCTCGGCGACGAGTTCCCCCTGGTAGAGGCGCGGGTTCTCGTCCGACCAGGGTCGGACGCCGTCGATCACGTGCGGTCCGGCCGGATCGGCGCCGGTGATGCCGAGCTCGGGCACCGTCAGCGACACCTGGCCGGGGCCGGTGACGTCGACGGCCAGGGTTCCCCGTCCGGACTCGTGGTCGTAGCCGGCGTGGACGAAGAAGTCCTCGATACCGCGGGCGGCCACGCTGACCGACCGGAAGATCCCGGACAACCACCACATGTCCTGGTCCTCCAGGTAGCTACCGGAGGACCACTGGTGGACGCGGACCGCGAGCACGTTGCGGCCCGGCCGCAGGGCGCCGGCCGCGTCGAACTCGGTGGTCAGCCGGCTGCCCTTGCCGTCGCCGAGCCGGATTCCGTTGAGCCATACGGCGAAGGCGGAGTCGACGCCCTCGAACCGGAGCACCGCGGCGGCGGCCGGGAACGCGTCCGGGACGTCGAACTCGCGGCGGTACTCGCCGGTCGGGTTGTGCCTGGGCACCCGCGGCGGGTCGACGGGGAACGGGTAATGGATGTTGGTGTAGGCCGGGGCCCCGTAGCGCGGCTCGCCGGGCAGGCCGGTCATCTGCCAGCAGGACGGTACGGCGAGCAGGTCCCAGGCGCCGTCGTCGAAGTCCGGCGCGGCGAAGTCCGCAGTGAGATCGTCCAGCCCGGACGCCAGCCGGAATCTCCAGTCGCCGTCGAGCCGGAGCACGGGCAGGTCGGAGGCGAACGCGGCGCGCGGCCGCAGCCGTCCGGTGCCCGGCGACCGGTCTTCGACATAGGCGTGGGAGTGGTGGTCGTTCATCGGAGGGCTGTTTCCTCTCGAAGCTGGTCGAGGCAGCGGAACACCGTGCGGCAGGAGGGACGCCGAAGAATTGCGTGCGAGCCGGTCGCGTGCAGGCCGGCGGCACCGGGTGCTAAGCGGTCGCGCGGGGTGGGGCGCTGCTGTCGCGGACGGTCAGGGTCGGGCGCAGCAGGGAGATGACGTTGGTCGGCTGCCGACCGGAGTCGACGGCGCGCAGCAGCAGTTCGACGGCCTGCTGCGCCATCTCGCGCTTGGGGAAGGTGACGGTGGTCAGCGCGGGTTTGATCCGTCCGACCTGGGCGATGTCGTCGAAGCCGACGACGCTGACGTCTTCGGGGACCTGCCGCCCGGACCGGACCACCGCCTCGATCGCGCCCACGGCCAGGACGTCGTGGGTGGCGAAGATCGCGGTCAGCTGAGGGTCGGCGTCCAGCGCCGCGCAGGCTGCGGCGTAGCCGCCCGCGGCGTCGTCGCTGGTACGGGTGAACACCTTGCGGTCGTCGATGTCCAGTCCGTCGGCGGCGAACGCTCGGCGCAAGCCGCCGACGCGCAGGGTGTGGGCGGGCAGGTCGGCGATCACCGCGACGTTCCGGTGGCCGAGCTCGCGCAGGTGGCGCCCGGCCAGGAAGCCTGCGTGCTCGTAGTCGATGGACACCACCGGGAGCGTGGTCGGAGGCTCGCCCTCCCACGCGCACAGGGCGACCGGGAAGGTGGCCGCGGTGAGCATCGGCAGCTGCTGCTCGACGCCCTTGTCGCCGGCGACCAGCAGCGCGTCCACCGAGCGAGCGGCGAGGTTCTCCAGGTGGGCCCGGGTGTAGTCGGGGTCGTCGCGCGTGGTGGCCAGCAGCAGGTTGTAGCCGTGGCCGACCAGGACGTTCTCCACCTCCTCGACGACCTCCGAGTAGAACGCATTGGCCACCGAAGGCACGAACAGCCCCACGGTGGAGGTGCTGCCCGTACGCAGCGAGCGAGCCACCAGGTTCGGCTTGTAGCCGAGTTCGGCGATCGCCGTGTTCACCTTCGCCAGGGTCTCCGGCCGCACCCTCTTTCCGGACACGACGTTCGAGACGGTCTGTTTGGTGACTCCGGCCCGGGCGGCCACCTCAGCCATCGTCACCATGAGCCACTCCCGAAAAAAATTGATCGATCCACGCAAGTGGCGTCAGCGTAGGTCCGTGCGCCGGGCCAGGGCAAGGCGTTACCGGAGGGCCGTGATCCAGCCGTTATGGAAACGGGGCGAGAACTCGGCACGTCGGGGCAGTTTCTGCGCCCGGAATCGCGCGAACCGTTGACGGCACTGGAAACGCCTCGTTAACATCCCGGCCACGCCGGTCTCGTGGATCGGTCAACGCAGCGAGGCTGCCCCTCGCCTGCCGCACGACACCGTCACCCGTCATCGCACAGAGCTCTCGCGCCCGATGCACCGTGTGGTCCGCTCCAACGCGCAACCCTGACCGGACGTCCTCCGGCTGCGGCACCGCGCACACTCCTCGCCGCCTCCAGCAGACGGCAGGTGCCTGCACAGACCAGAAGGTCTCGTCCTGAGGAGGGACAGGCATGATCCGACCGGCCGGCGGAAACGCCGATTCGAACCCCGCCCCCGCAGGAGGCGCCTCGCGTCTCAAGCGCCTCAGCGCCACCATGGCCGCCGCCACCTTGGCGGCGGCCGGCCTCGCGGTCACCGTTCCCGTCTCCGCATCCGCCGCGACCGTCACGGTCCACGGCTACGCGCCCTCGGGCGTCGGGGCCGGCACGACGACATCCCCGGACGTGGCGTCCACCAAGTACCAGGTACAGGTCGCCGGCACACCCGTCGACGCCGTCCAGTACACCCAGAACGGCCACAACTTCGACATCGCGCGTTTCGCGTCGAGCTCGCGCACGCCGGCGATCACGATCACCTTGCCGAGCACCACGATCACCACGGTGAACGTCTACCCGGCGCGCTACTACCCGTCCGCCAGCGTCTCGGTGAGCAGCGACAAGCACACGCTCACGTTCCAGATGTCCGCCGCCGCAGGGCTGAACGAAGCGATCGTGATGGTCAACGGGGACTCGACCAACGCCGCGGGCCAGCCCTACCTGGCGGTTGTCAACGACCCGCTCGAGGACGCCTCCCAGCACCCGGACATCACGCCCGCCCCCGACGGTTCGGGCGTCAACCTGCAGACCGGCGTCCTCGATTTCCAGCAGTTCGCCACCGCCTACCTCGCGGCGCACCCCAACAGCGCGGCCCAGACGCCCCCGGCCGCGGCGACCAGTTCGATGGCGGGCCGGACCGTCGGCGGCACCACCGTCCCCGCGGGCCAGCAGACCTCGGCCGGCAGCCTGGTGAGCGCGAGCAGCGTCAACGTGCGCTACCCGAAGGTGCGGGTGATGGCCGCCGACGACGTCACGTACGCCCTGCAGGCCGCCATCGACACCATCAAAGCCAACCCCACGGCGCTCAACACGCTCTACTTCCCGAACGGCACGTACGTCTGGTCCGGTCTCCTGGTCAACGGTCTGGACGGCAGCAGGCTCAAGGGCGGCAAGCTGAAGATCTACACCGACGAAGGGGCCCTGCTGAAGAACCGCGTCCAGGCGTACATGGAGGCGTTCGAGCCGGCGATCGGGATCATCAACTCGAACAACATCGAAATCGA
Organism: Kitasatospora atroaurantiaca; assembly: GCF_007828955.1. Taxonomy (NCBI): domain Bacteria; kingdom Bacillati; phylum Actinomycetota; class Actinomycetes; order Kitasatosporales; family Streptomycetaceae; genus Kitasatospora; species Kitasatospora atroaurantiaca. The sequence continues at coordinate 7,119,533 of NZ_VIVR01000001.1, forward strand.
CGGCCGCGGCGTCTTCGACGGCAACGGCGTGGCGAACTACAACGCCTTCAGCAGCGGTGACTCGCACGACGCCTACCGCAGCCAGCACCAGGGCGGCGTCATGGTCATGCACTCGTCGGACATCACGTTCAACGACACCTACGAGCGCAACGCGAAGCAGTGGAACTATGAGACCCACAGCGCCAACAGGGTGACGTTCAACAACATCAAGGCCCTCACCCCGTACCGCCAGCCGTGGATCGACGGGACGGACTTCGCGAGCGGCCAGGACATCACCGCCAACGGCGTCTTCACCCTCGGCAACGACGACGCGTTCGCCTCCGGCCACTACAACCCCAGCGACGGATTCACCCCGCTGGCCTCCGGCGTGTGGAACAACTTCCAGCTCGGCACCTCCAGCGCCGACGTCCAGGGCTATGCCAACGCGGTAGGCGCCCACGACACCGTCGCCGACGAGCTCGGGTTCGACAACTACCACTGGGACAACGAGGACTCGAAGAACATCTCGGTCAGCAACACGCTGAACTGGTCCGTCGGTGCCGGCAACTCGATCCGCATCGGATGGAATTCCTACGGATACCGGCTCAACAACTACACGTTCGACAACTTCAACTCCGTGGCGGCGCCGGCCGGCGGCATCTTCACGCAGAACAGCCCCAAACCGTACCCGCGCATCTCGAGCATCGTGGTGAAGAACAGCTCGTTCGACACCTCCCGGTACACGTCGGGACCGATCAGGCTCAACGGCGGCAACGGATCCACCCAGACCATCACCGCCGACGACCAGGCGACCTACGGGCTTGCCCCCAACCCCGACGGGTCGGGCGCCACGTACACGTATCCCAAGACCCCGATCAGCACCCTCAGCCTCGACAACGTGTGGTTCTCGCAGCAGAAGACGAACAGCAGCACGCTGAACGGCGCCACGAACGTAACGCTGAACAACCTCCAGGTCGCAGGCCAGCCCGTCGAATACAGCAGCCAGTTCCCGCTGGCGCCGAGCGGGATCGGCACGCTGACCACCACCTACACGGACGCGAACGGCCAGACCCAGAACGTCAAGCCCGGCGCCCTCACCAACGGCGACACCTGGGTGGGCGCGTGGACCGGCGACCAGACCAAGAACAACTCCTCGGACCTGACCCTCATCACCCGCAACACCGGGGTCGGCCTGATGGGCGAGCAGTACACCACAGGATCCGGAGACGGAAAGCTCTCCTATATCCAGTTCCCCCTCAGCAGCCTCACCAGGGCACCCAGCCAGGCGACGCTCCATCTCACCTACGTCGGCCACCGCTATTCGTCGGTGCCGTCGACCGACACCGACCAGCTGCTCGTCCAGCCCGTCAGCGACACCGCCTGCACCGGCGGCGGCACGTCCTGCCCGGTCTCCACGACGACCTGGCAGAACCGGCCGAGCTTCACCGCCACGACCTCCTCCGTCGCCAGGTCGGCCACCTTCACCCTGGGTTCGACCCTCATCCCCGAGGGCGGCGGGACCCACCAGGGCAACGTCATCGACGGCCGCGACATCACCGTCGACATCACCTCCTTCGTCCAGAACGCCTACGCGGCCAAGCAGTCCACGCTCCTGCTCGCCGTCTGCAACGCGGGGGGCACCAACCACGAGCTGCGCTTCGTCAGCTCCGAAGGTGCCACCGGCTCCGGAAAGCTCACCAATGGGACCGCCGAGATGGCGCCCGGGGTGACCGTGACCCCGTAGACGCTCGAGGCCGGTCCGTCCCCACGGTGCCCAGTTGTGCTCACCGTCCGACAACGGAGTCCACCCATGCCACTGCCCGACCTTCCGCTCAACCGTCGGCGTTTCCTCACCACGGCCGCCCTCGCCGCCGCCGCCGCGACCCTGCCCGGCTTCGTCTTCGCCGCCCGGGCCTCCGCGGCCGTACCGCCCCAGGTCACGCTCCCGGACCGCGGTATCTGGGACAACGCCACCGCCTCCGCCTGGACCGACGGGTTCCTGAGCGGCAACGGCGAGTACGGGGCCGTCTACTACGGGGCGCCCACGCTCGAGAAGATGATCTTCAATCATCACCGGTTCGTGCTGCCCAACGGCAGCCGGAGCGTCATGCCCCCCGTGATCTCGCCGTATCTCGAGACCGCCCGGGACCAGGCGCTGGCCGGCGACTACTCCGGTGCCTCCTCCACGTTCGCCCACGGCTGGGGCCTGCGCTGGACCCAGACCTTCCACCCCGGCTACGAACTCCAGCTCAGCACCCCGGGCATGACCACCGTCAACGACTTCGCCCGCATCACCGACTTCCGCACCGGCGAGATCACCCACACCTGGACCGACCAGTACGGCACCTGGCAGCGCCACGTCTTCGTCTCCCGCGCCGACCAGGTCATCGTCCACGAGCTGCTGCCCGCCACCGGCCGCACCGTGGACACCACCATCAGCGTCAACACCGCTCTTACGGGCGTGCCGACCAAAGTGTCCTTCTCCACCACTGCCACCGTCACCAGCGGCGACGGTTACCTGAACCTGCGCGGCACGTACCCCTCCGGCGGTGCCTACGGCTACGAGGGCGTCACCCGCGTCGTGGTCTCCGGCAGCGGCTCCTCCGTCACCGCCGACGGGCAGACCCTGGTGGTCGCCAAGGCCACCAAGGTGCTGCTGCTGACCAAACTCGGCCGGTACGAGACCTCCACCGGCTGGAACAGCCAGCCCCTGCAGACCGCCCTCGCCGCGCTGACGGCCGACTACGCCACCCTCCTGGGCCGACATGCCCCGAAGCACCAGGCCATGTACGACCGCTCCAGCATCGACCTGAACGTCTCCGCCGCCGACCGCCGGCTGGCCACCAGCGACCTCATAGCCCGCCAGAACAGCAACGCGTCCGCCATCGACGTCGCACTGCTGGAGCGGATGTACGACTCCGGCCGCTATCTCTTCATCAGTTCCAGTGGTGTTCTGCCACCACGCCTGACCGGCATCTGGACGGGCACCTGGAACGGCTCCTGGGCCGACGACTTCACCACCGACGCCAACATCAACCTGCAGGTCGCCGGCGGCAACATCCTCGACCTCACCGATGCCATGCAGGGCTACTTCGACCTCATCCTCGGCCAGCTCGCCCACTGGCGCGACAACGCCACCAACCTCTACGGCGCCCGCGGCTTCCTCGCCCCGACCCGGACCGACTGCGAGTACGGGCACATGCTGCACTTCAACAACACCAGCTTCCCCGGCGAGGCCTGGACCGGCGGCGCCGACTGGCTGCTCTACCCGCTTCTGGAGTACTACCAGGTCACCGGCGACAGCGCCTTCCTGAAGAACAAGCTCGGCCCGGCCCTGATGGAACTGGCCCTGTTCTACGAGGACTTCCTCACCCGCACCGACTCCAGCGGCAAGGCCGTCTTCGTCCCCTCCTACTCCATGGAGAACAGCCCGGCCAACACCCGCCAGGCGTTCTCCATCAACGCCACCGGCGACATCATGGCCGGCCGGCACGCGCTCCAGGCCGCGATCGACGCGGCCAACACCCTCGGCCTGGAGCAGGGCAGCGGCCAGGGCGTGCAACGCTGGACCGCCCTGCTCGCCAAGCTGCCCGACTACACCGTCAACAGCGACGGGGCGCTCGCCGAGTGGTCCTGGCCCGGCCTGACCGACAACTACAACCACCGGCACGTCCAGCACATGTACGGCGCCTGGCCGCTGCACGAGATCAACCCCGAGGAGAAGCCCGAGCTGGTCAAGTACGCGGCCAAGGCGCTGGACAAGCGAGTCGACCCGAATTATGCCGCCCATGGCAGCCTCCACCGGGCGCTGGCCCGCGCCCGCCTGAAGGACGGCCCCGGCGTCTACGGCAACCTGCTGAAGATCTACGGCAAGAACATGGTGTGGCGGTCCCTGATGACCTCCCACAACCCGGACCTGACCACCTACAACTGCGACGCCGCCAACACCATCCCCGCCGTCCTCGGCGAAGCACTCGTCTACACCCGCCCAGGCGTCCTGGAGATCCTCCCCGCCCTCCCCGACCAGCTCACGAAGGGCGCCATCAACGGCGTCCGCGGCCGCAACCGCATCGCCATCCAGTCGCTGTCCTGGGACACGGCGGCCCGCACGGCCACCGTCACGCTCACCTCCGACATCGACCAGAAGATCACCTTCATCTGCCGGCGCGGCATCGCATCCATCACCACCGGCGCGACGGTCACCACGTCGTCGCTGGGCAACCACGCCCGCACCGTGTCGCTGACCGCAGGAACGAGCACCACGATCACGATCGGCCTGCTGACCGGCCCCTTCAAGCTGGTCAACCGCAAGAGCGGCAAGGTCCTGGACGTCTCCGGCTCCTCCACCTCCGACGGCGGGCCCGTCATCCAGAACACGTGGTCCGGCGGCGCCAACCAGCAGTGGAAGCTGCTCCCCGACTACGACGGGTCCTACCGCCTGTCCAACGTCAACAGCGGCAAGGTGCTCGACGTCCCGGGCGGCTCCACCAGCAACGGCACAGCCCTGGACCAGGGGTCGGACACCAACGGCACCAACCAGTGGTGGAAGCTCGTTCCGGCGGCCACCAGCGGCTACTACCGCCTCGTCAACATCAAGAGCGGACTGTGCGCAGACGTGCAGAGCGGATCCACCGCCGACGGCGCCAAGGTCATCCAGTGGCCCGCCAACGGCGGCTCCAACCAGGAATGGCAGCCAGTGGGGCTGTGACGGCCCTGGACGCTCGGGTTCGACCCTCATCCCCGGGGGCGGCGGGACCCACCAGGGCAGCGCCATCGACGGCCGCGACATCACCGCCGACACGGCGCCCGCGCTGACCGTGACCCCGTAGACCACCGCAGCCCCACCGAAAACACGACGACCGCGGCACGCGGCGAGGCCGGTTCACCCGGATGCCCTCCGGGGGAACCGGCCCCTCGCTGCGGCCACCCTCCCTCAGGAGCACCACCATGTCCGTCCTGCAGATCGAGGGCGACGACTTCACCCTCGACGGCGAGCCGTTCCGGATCATCTCCGGCGGCCTGCACTACTTCCGCGTCCACCCGCAGCAGTGGGCCGACCGCCTGCGCAAGGCCCGACAGATGGGCCTGAACACCGTCGAGACGTACGTCCCCTGGAACCTCCACCAGCCCCGACCGGACGTCTTCCGGCTCGATGCCGGGCTGGACCTCCCGGCCTTCCTCGACCTGGCCGCCGCCGAGAACCTCCACGTCCTGCTGCGCCCCGGCCCGTACATTTGCGCCGAGTGGGAGGGCGGCGGCCTGCCGTCCTGGCTCCTCGCCGAACCCGACATCCGGCTGCGCAGCCAGGACCCGGTGTACCTCGCCGCCGTGGAAACCTACTTCCAGCAGTTGCTCCCGCCGCTGCTGGACCGGCTGGCCACTCGCGGCGGGCCGGTCCTCGCGGTGCAGGTGGAGAACGAGTTCGGCGCCTACAGTGACGACACCGCCCACCTCGCCCACCTCGCCGAACTGCTGCGCAGCCTTGGCGTCGACGTTCCGCTGTTCACCTGCGACCAGCCCGCCGACCTCGCCCGCGGCAGCCTGCCCGGTGTCCTGGCCACCGCCAACTTCGGCAGCCGCGCCCGCCAGGGCCTGGCCGCGCTGCGCGCCCACCAGCCCAGCGGCCCGCTCATGTGCACCGAATTCTGGATCGGCTGGTTCGACCGCTGGGGCGGCCACCACGTCGTCCGCGAACCGGACGCCGCCGCCCGGGAGTTGGACGAGCTGCTGGCCACCGGCGCCTCCGTCAACCTCTACATGTTCCACGGCGGCACCAGCTTCGGCTTCACCAACGGCGCCAACGACAAACACACTTTCCGCCCCACCGTCGGCTCGTACGACTACGACTCCCCGCTCGACGAGGCCGGCGACCCGACCCCGAAGTACCACGCCCTCCGCGACGTCATCGGCAAGTACGCCCCGGTCCCGGCCGAGCCGGTACCGGCCCCCGCGCCGAAGCTCCCCGCGGCCAGGGTGACGCTCACCGACACCGCACCGCTGTTCACCGGCCTGCCTGCACTCGGCAGCGCAGTGAAGTCCGAACACCCGCTCACCATGGAGCAGTTGCGGCAGGACTTCGGCTACGTCCTCTACGAGGCGACCCTGCCGACCGCCGGCCCCGCGCTTCTGGAACTGGACGACGTCCGCGACCGGGCTCAGGTCTTCGTCGACGAACAGCCCATCGGCGTGCTCGAACGGGAGAACCACGAGCGGGCCATCGTGTTCACCGCCCCCGCGGCCGGCAGCGTGCTGCGCGTCCTGGTGGAGAACCAGGGCCGCGTGAACTACGGCCAAGGAATGCACGACCGCAAGGGCCTGCTCGGCCCCGTCCGGCTCAACGGCGCCGAACTGACGGGCTGGGCCAACCGCCCGCTGCCCCTGACCGACCTCAGCGGCCTCGCCTTCGCACCCGCCGAGGGGCCCGCCGTCGGGCCGGTCTTCCACCGGGGCACCTTCGACATCGAGGAACCGGCCGACACCTTCGTCCACCTGCCCGGTTGGACCAAGGGCAACGTCTGGATCAACGGCTTCCACCTCGGCCGCCACTGGTCCCGTGGCCCCCAGCGCTCCCTGTACGTACCCGGCCCCGTCCTGCGCCCGGGGCCGAACGAGATCACCGTGCTCGAACTGCATACCACGAGCCTCGACCGCACAGTAGAGCTGCGCAAGCAGCCCGACCTCGGCCCCACCGAGGAATGACCGACCATCCGTGAACAGCCGGGCGGCGGGGACATCGTCCCCGCCGCCCGGCTCGCCTCCACCCCGGCCGACCTGGCCGCCGAGCTCGGTCGCGCCCTCACCGTCGACAACCCGGCGCTGCGCGCAGGGGGACAACGCCTTGCGGCTCAGCACAGCTGGGCTGGTGTCACTGTCGGGTGGACACGGAAGAGGCGGCGGCCGATGGCCTGGTTGGATTTTGGCGATGACTGCCGGGTCCATGGCGGTCCCGCCGGCCGCGACGCGTTCCAGCGCGGAGAAGAACTGGTCGGAGTCGAGGGGTGTGAGGGGCAGGGGCAGGGGCAGGGGCAGGCACGGGTGCGGGGCGCCCTGCGGGGTTCACGACGTTCGAGCGGCCGGGGGTTGCGCCTGGGCTTCGACCACCAGCGCGTGGCCGGGGCGGTTGGCCGTGTCCGGTGCGGCCAGGCCGACCTGGGCCAGGTACCGGCCGGTCACGGTGAGGGCGGTCGCCCGCTTCGCCCAGGCGGGCCAGGTGTGCTCGGGGGAGGAGAGCTCGGGGCGCACCCGCAGGGAGTAGCGGGTGTCGGGCTCCAGACCCGGGAGGCGTACGGGCGCGCCGTTCTCGGCGACGGAGGTGTCCAGCTGGACGTAGGCGAAGACGGCGTGGGCCCGGTCCCGGGAGACGACGCCGTGGACCCAGGCGGCCGGGTCGGGGTGGTCGGTGCGGACGACGTCGCCGCCGTGGAGCAGCGGCCGCAGTTGCTTGTAGGCGCCGACCCACGAGGTGAGCGCGTTCAGGTCGTCCTTCGACCAGGTCGAGATGTCCGATTCGATACCGGCGTGCCCGAACAGGGCGGTGGCGCAGCGGAAGGCGAGTGCGGTGTCGCGGTGGCTGATGTGGGCGGGGGCGGAGCCGACGTGGGAGCCGATCAGCTCGAGCGGCAGGAGCAGGCCGGTCCAGCGCTGGATGGCCTGGCGTTCGATCGGGTCGATGTTGTCCGATCCCCAGATCCGGTCGGTGCGCTCGAGGATGCCGAGGTCGGCGCGGGCGCCGCCGGAGGAGCAGGACTCGATCTCCAGACCGGGATGGCGGGCGCGCAGTTCGTCCAGGAGCCGGTAGACCGCCGTCGTCTGCGCGTGCACGCCGGGCCGGCCGTCGTGGACGGCGTCGGCGAGGTCGCGGTTGTGGTCCCACTTGATGTAGTCGATGCCCACGTCCCCGACCAGGGTGCTGATCCGCTCCAGCAGGTAGGCGTAGGCGTCGGGGTGCGCGACGTCCAGGACGTGCTGGCTGCGCTGCTCGAACGGGAGGCGTTCGGGGTCGGCGAGGAACCAGCCCGGGTGGGCGCGGGCCAGGTCGGAGTCGGGGTTGACCATCTCGGGCTCGAACCAGAGGCCGAACTGCATGCCCAGCCCGTGGACGTGGTCGGCGAACGGGCGGAGTCCGTCGGGCCACACCGTCTCGTCGGCGTACCAGTCACCCAGGCCGGCCCGGTCGTGGCGGCGGTGCCGGAACCAGCCGTCGTCCACGACGAACCGTTCCACGCCGACCTCCGCCGCGGTCCGGGCGAAGGCGCTCAACCGCTCGGGGTCGTGGTCGAAGTAGACCGCCTCCCAGATGTTCAGGGTGACCGGCCGGGCCGTGGTCGGGTGCTGCGGCCGGGCCCGGAGCATGTCGTGGAATCCTCGGCTGATCCCGTCCAGACCCGTGCAGGATGCCGCGAAGTACACCCACGGGGTTCGGTAGGACTCGCCCTCCTTCAGCCGGATCTCACCCGCGTCCAGCAGTTCGCCGCCGCCGAGGACCGTCGTCCCGTCGGCCAGCCGCTCCGCGTACTGGACGTGATTGCCGCTCCAGGCGGGATGGACGGCCCAGACCTCGCCGTGCCGGAAGCCGAAGCCTTCGGTGCCCGCGAGCAGCAGCCCGGCGTCGAAGCCGGTCCGGCCGCGGCGGCTCTCCCTCGACCGGATGCCCTGCCGCAGCGGCGAGCGCTGCGGGGAGCGTTCACGGGCCCAGCGGCCGGCGAAGTCCAGTAGTTCCGCGGCGTGGGCGGGGACCGGCAGCATGCACGTCAGCACGTCCAGGGTGTAGGTGTCGGTCGCCGTGTTGGTCAGGGTGTGGCGCAGCCGTACCACGCTCTGCTCCGTCATCTCCAACTCGGTGTCCAGCGCGAGCCCCGCACCAGGGTCCGACGCCCGCACGCGGACGGTGCCGCCCCGGCCGTCCTCGGCGTCTACGGCGACCGGTTCGGCGAGCTCGAAGCGCGGGGGGCGGACCCGGCCTTCGCGGTGCCCGGCCAGAGCCGGGCGTCCGAACCAGCCCCAGCCCCGCCCCTGGGAGGGCATCAGGCTCCCGGCCTGGTGGCGCGAGGTTCGGCCCATGGCGTCGAGCACCTGTGCGGCGTCGCCGGCGCGGAAGCCGGGATCGACGCCCCAGTGCAGCACCCGGGGCAGTTCGGGTCCGGTGGTGTCGAGCGCGAGGGCCGCGTCACCGGCCGACAGCACGACGAGGTTCGCCTCAGTCATTTCGTCCTCGTTCGGGGGTGGTCCTGGTCCGGTGCCCGGCGAAGGCCGAGCCGCACCCCGTGGCAGCACGGCAGCCACCGGACGCGAGGGCGATACGGTCACCGCAGGGGTCAACGGGCCGTCAGGCCCTGGGCCCCGCTGGGTTCCGTCAATAGTCCCGTCGGCGCTCTCACAGCCGCCGACGGAGCGCACTCCTAGAGATAGCACGTCCGCCCTCGCGCTGAACATTCTGTGGCCGGGATCGGGCAGTGTCGTGATGGCGGGCCCCGGATCTGCATTCCGCGTCGGATCGCCGACCAGTCAGCTGCCCCGTTCCACGGGTGACTTGGGCAAGTGCCCGCCCACGCCGAGGCCACCGCGGATCGCCGGGGTCCGGGCGTGCCACCCCCGGCCAGGAAAGTCGCTGCAGCCATCTTGACGTGCCTTGCCGGGCGGGTATTGACTCCGCTCACACCCGGAAAGTCATCTCCCTCCCACCAGGAGCATTCACTCTCGGCCTAAATTGTGAGCGTTAACATTCCGGCGCGGCGGACGAGAGTGGAGTGGGACACCACCGAGCCGTCCCAGGGCAACGTCAACTTCGGCGCCGGCGGCCCGCGGTCCTCTTCCTGACCCCACTCTCCGGCTTCGCCGCGCCTGGCGTTCGACGTTCGGACCGCCGAACCCGACGCCGTCGAGGCGCGCCTCAACGTCACCCGCCCCACCGGCATCACCGGGTGACAGCTCCATCCCATCCCGTAGGAGATATCAATGCACAGGCAAAGTTCCAACCGCAGGCCACTGCCCGTGGTGCTCACCGCCGTGGTTGCGGCCGTGGTGGCGATGGCGGCGGTGCTCGTCGCCAACCCGGCGCACGCCGCCACCACCGGCGCCTTGCGCGGTACGGGTTCCGGCCGCTGTCTCGACGTGCCGAACGCCAGCCAGACCGACGGCACGTTCCTGCAGATCTGGGACTGCTCGGGCGGGACGAACCAGCAGTGGACGTTGACGTCCACCAGCCAGCTGACCGTGTACGGCAACAAGTGCCTGGACGTTCCGGGCCACGCCACCGCGGCCGGGACCAAGGTGGAGATCTGGTCCTGCAACGGCGGCGCGAACCAGCAGTGGCGGGTGAACGCCGACGGCTCGGTGGTCGGTGTGGAGTCCGGGCTGTGCCTGGACGTCTCGGGCGGCGGCACGGCCAACGGCACGGCGGTGCAGCTCTGGAACTGCAGCGGCGCCGGCAACCAGCAGTGGACCGGTCTGTCCGGGACGCCGACCACGTGTGCTCTGCCGTCGACGTACCGGTGGAGCTCGACGGGCGCGCTGGCGCAGCCGGCCAACGGCTGGGCCTCGCTGAAGGACTTCACCGACACCGTCTACAACGGCAAGCACCTGGTCTACGCGACCTACTCCGACGGATCCTCGTGGCATTCGATGGGGTTCTCGCCCTTCACGAACTGGTCGGACATGGGCTCGGCCGCTCAGATCGCCATGCCCTCATCCGCGGTGGCGCCCCAGCTGTTCTACTTCGCGCCCAAGAACACCTGGGTGCTGGCCTCGCTGGGGTGGGGTACCGCCTGGCCCTTCACCTACCGCACGTCCAGCGACCCGACCAACCCCAACGGCTGGTCCGCGCCGCAGCCGCTGTTCACCGGTAGCCTCCCCACGGGCGGCCCGATCGACCCGACCCTGATCGCCGACGACCAGAACATGTACCTGTTCTTCGCCGGTGACAACGGCAGCATCTACAAGTCGACCATGCCGATCGGGAACTTCCCGGGCAGCTTCGGTTCCTCGTACACGACGGTCATGAGTGACACGGTGAAGAACCTGTTCGAAGCGCCGCAGGTCTACAAGGTCCAGGGCCAGAACCAGTACCTCATGATCGTCGAGGCGCGCGGCGCGGCCGAGAACCGCTACTTCCGCTCGTTCACCGCCACCAGCCTGAACGGTCCGTGGACCGCGCAGGCCGCCACCGAGGCCAACCCGTTCGCTGGCAAGGCCAACAGCGGCGCCACCTGGACCAACGACATCAGCCACGGTGACCTCGTCCGCAACAACCCCGACCAGACCATGACCGTCGACCCCTGCAACCTGCAGATGCTCTACCAGGGCCTGTCCCCCAACATCCCGTCGGGCACCTCGTACATCCAGCTGCCGTACCGACCGGGCCTGCTCACCCTGCAGCGCTGACCCGGCCGGTCGCACGGTGATCGCACTCCTGGAGGCATGAGCGCGGGCCCGGTTCTCACGAGGTCGTGAGAGCCGGGCCCGCGCGTCATGAACCGCCCGGCCGGCGGCCTATTGTGCGATGAAGGACCACTGCAGGTTGGCACTGCCGTTCCAGCCCCACTGCTTGGTGACGGAGCCGGAGGCGACCTGGCCGCCGCCGTCCAGGACCAGACCCGTGGTGCGGTTGGCGATGCTGTACAGGCCGTTGCCACGGTTGGTGATCTGCCACTGCTGGTTGTTGCCGCCGTTCCAGGGAGCTTGCTGCGCGGGTGCCCCGTTGGAGGTGGAGCCCCAGCCGTCGGCGACCATGCCGTTGGTGCGGTTGACCAGCTTGTAGTATCCGTTGCCGAGGTCGACGGCCTGCCACTGGAGGTTGGGGCTGCCGTCCCAGGTCCACTGCTTGAGGTTGCTGCCCGAGGCGACGTTGCCGCCGCTGTCCAGGGCCAGGCCGTCGGTGACGTTGCTGATCCGGAAGTAGGTGGCCGGATTGAAGATCACCTTCAGCGACGTGATGGCGTCGTTGTTGCCCGTGCTGCGCAGGTCGGAGTTGTCCGCGCTGAAGGTCCACGCCGTCCCGGTGAAGTTGTCGCCGGAGTAGCCGATCAGCTGGTAGCCCGCCGGCACCCGCACGGAGGAGATGGTCCGCGCCGCCAGACCCGCGCTCTGCAACTGGCCGGCCGTGTAGCCGCCCAGCACCAGGCCGGCCGCCGTGCCCGCGTAGGAGACGTCGCTGTACGCGGTGACCACGCCGGTGCCCCCGGGCTGGAGGACGGGGATCTGACCGGAGAAGGTGAACTTCAGCACGTAGGCGAGGGCACTGAACGGGGCCGAGGACGACGGCAGGGTGATGTGCAGGCCGTCGCTCGCCTGGGTCGGGGTGGGCAGGCTGGTGTACGTGCCCGCGGTCGGATTCAGCAACTGGACCGACGTCAGGGAGCGGAGGTCGATGCGGCCGCTCGCCAGGGTGCTGATGGTCGTGGAACTCCCGGGCCAGCCCAGGACCGTGGCGTACAGGACGGTGCTGTCCTTGCTGCGGGTGAACCGGAAGTCCGTGTTCGTGCCCGCTACGGGGGTGGTGAAGGAGCCGCCTCCCATCTTGGTCGGCCCCTCCCCGTAGACCGTCCAGGCCCGGGTGGCGTACAGGGACTCGCCGAACCGGTGGAGGTGGTCGCCGATGCCCAGCAGGACGTCCTTCTGGCCCTGGGGGATCGTCCCGTCCGCCATCGGAGCGATGTTGAGCAGCATGTTGCCGTTCTTGCTGATCCGGTCGATCAGCGCGTGCAGCATCTGCTGGGTGGAGTAGTAGCCGATGCCGACGGTGTAGCACCAGCTGGAGCTGGAGATGCTGTCGTCGGTCAGCCAGTACGGGTTGGCGATGTCGCCCGGGCCGCCGCGTTCGTAGTCGAAGACCTCGCCGAGGCTGTCGTAACCGTCCTTGTACGTGGCCACGACCTCCCGGCCCCAGCCCAGGGCCTGGTTGTAGTAGTACGACAGGAAGTTCAGGCGCTGCGCCTCGTCCACCTGGGAGAGGTCGAAGTCCTCCCACGGGATGTCCGGTTGGGCCAGGTCGATGACCTCCTTGAGCTTGTCGTACCAGAGCTGGTTCTCGGCCGTGGTGCCCAACTGGCCGAAGAGCTTTCGGAGGCTGGCGGTCGGCTGCGTCGGCGCGTGGTCGTAGTAGCCGTTGAAATTGTAGGCGTGGTGCATCGCCACCAGCAGCTTCAGGCCCTTGCCCCGGATCGCGTCGCGGAAGATCTGCAGGAGGTTCAGCTTCGGTCCCCGCTGCACCGAGTTCCACTCGTTGACCGTGCTGTTCCACATCGAGAAGCCGTCGTGGTGCTCCGCCACCGGCCGAAGTAGCAGCTGGCCCTGGAGATGATCGACGAGCTCGCAGCGTGGAAGCTCGCCCCTCCGGTCGTGGTCGCCGACGCCGGCTGCGGACAAGGGCAGCGAGCACCGGTCGGCGCACTCCAGCGCACGGACACCCGGCCCCCGGCCCCCGGCTCCGCCAGGGGCCGGGGGCCGGGTGTCAGGCGCGGGACGTCATGCCTTCCCGGTCAGGCGCCAGATCTGGTTCTTCTTGGTGGCCAGGGCGCTTGCCGGGTCGCAGGTCCACTGGTGGACGAGGGCGCCGGGTGCGGTGGAGATGGTGCTGACGTCGACGCACTTGCCGCTGTGGACGGCGACCAGCTGGTAGTCGTGGCTGTTGCCGAGCGCGGTCACCGGACTCAGCGTGAACCGCTGGTTATTGGCGCCGGTGCAGGTCCACTGCTGGACGGCGGCGCCGTCGGCCGTCGAGATACGGCTGACGTCCAGGCACTTGCCGCTGGCGTGGTTGACGACGGTGTAGGTGTCGGGCGTGCCGGCGACGGGGTGGAAGTCGAAGATCTGCTCCTGGCCGCTTGTGCAGGTGTTCTGCCGGTACTGGGTGCCGTTGGCGGTGGACTGGGAGGGGTCCTCCAGGCAGAGCTGGCTGTGCTGGGCGACGGCCGTGGAGGAGAAGCCGGACGATACGCCGATGTGCAGGCTCGCGGGTGCGAAGGAGACCTGGTCGAGGTGGGGCGCCGAGCTGGAGCGCATGGGCTGTCCGATGTCGCTGCCGCCGCCGGAGTAGACGACGCCGATGGTGGTGCCGTCCCAGTTGTAGAGCTGCGAGGCGGTGAACTTGACGGTGTTGGCGCCCTTGGCGAGTGTGACGGGGACGGTGTAGTTCTGGAATTGGTTCCAGTGCAGGGTGCTGGCGAAGTTGACGCGGGTGGCGGTGCCGCCGTTGACGCTGACGTCGGCGTGCTCGGCGTACAGGTCGGGGTTGTAGTGGTTGGAGGGCAGCTCCTCGGCGTTGGCGTAGCGCATGGTCATGGCGTAGGTGCCGGCCGAGGGGGCGTTGACGTCGAGGGTGAGGGAGTTGGCGCTTCCGTTGCCGATGCCGGTGACGACGCCGCCGTTGGCCTGGCTGTAGGTGGTGTTGACGGCCGCGGTGCCGGTGAGGGTGCCGTTCTCGGCCTGGTAGGTGACGACGTTGCCGGTGGTGACCGGGTCGGTGATGCTGAACGGGGTGACGGCCAGGTCGTCCAGGGCGAGGGTGCCGCTGGTGCCGGTCACCCTGACCTTGTTGATGCCGCTGTTCAGGTAGACCCGGTTGGTGGAGGTGGACCAGGTGCCGGTCGAGGCGCCGGAGAGGGTCTGGTCGGTCAGGGTCCTGCCGTTGACGGTGAGGGCAGCCTGGCCGGTGTTGCGGTAGCGGGCCGTCAGGTCCGCGTATCCGTCCCGCGCGGAGTAGACCCAGAACGTCGCGGACTTGCCGGCGGTGAGGTTCACCGCGCCCGCGCCGGACTGGCCCTGGGAGGTGTAGGTGACGGTGCCGCTGTCGGAGAGGTTGGCCTGCTCGGCCTCGTAGAGCGTGGTGCCCTGGACGGCGGCGTCCTGGTACCGGAGGTCGATCTTGTCGACGAGGGCGTCGCCGACGGTCGCCGCGCCGTTGTCGCCGGCGGTGGCCAGGGTGATGGTGTGGCTGCCCGCGGTGAGGTGCACGACGGTGTCACTGTGGCCCCACACGACCCACTGGAAGCCGACCGGTATGTCGATCCTGGTCGAGGCGCCGCCGTCGACCCGCGCGTACACGTTCGTCGGGCCCTTGACGTCGGCGTCCTTGGCGTAGCTGTTGCCGAACACCGCCAGGTTGTAGTCGCCGGTGGTGGGGACGGAGACGGGGAAGGCGATCACCGTGCTGGAGCCGGTGCGCAGGCCGCCGACGTCCTTGGTGCCGGAGGTGGCGAACTTGCTGATGTTGCCGGTGGTGCCCTCGGTATTGACGTTGTAGCCGGTGCCGCTGAGCGTGGCGTTCTCGGCCTCGTACGTGGCCGACCAGGTGTTGTCGGAGGCGGTGGCGCTGCCGGTGCCGCCCGGGGAGACGATCACCTGGTACGCGGACATCGCGTCGAGGGTGATGGGGACGGTGATCGAGCCGTCGGAGCCCACGGTCACGTCGGCGTCGGAGAGCCGGGTCGGGGTGGCCGCCGCGCCGATGTAGCCGCTGGAGCGGTCCTGGAACACGCTGACGTGCACGGTGCTGCCGAAGACCGCGGGGTCGATGTTCTTGATGACCGTGTCGGAGGTGCCGCTGGTGCCGCCGCCGGCGAGGATGACGCGCGCCTGCTTCTTGGCCGTGTCCAAGCTGGCCAGGCCCTGGAGGGTGTACGCGGCGTTGGCCCCGGTGCTGGTGACCTTGACTGTGTTGCCGCCCTTCATCGAGCTGTACCAGTTGTACAGCCACCACTGGGCGTTGGGGGTGTTCTGGGCGGCGGCGGAGTCGCCGAGGTTGCCGTTGATGTTCCAGTACGGCAGGTTGCCGTCGACCTTCTCGTCCTCGATGCCCGCGATCCACTGGACCATCTGGCCGGGGTCGGTCAGGTGGTAGCGGTGGGCGTACTCGTTGAGGTTGACCGGGATCGGGGAGGTGATCCCCGCGGCGGTCTCCACCGCGCGGTAGGCGTCGACGGTGCTGCGGACGCCCGCCGGGCTGCCCAGGGTGTGCCAGGTCACCACGTCGGGCAGGCAGTTGTTGGCCTTGCAGAACTTGAGGAAGCCACTGAGGGAGAAGTCGGTGTAGCCGGCGGTGTTGGGCCCTGCCAGCCGCGCCTGGGGCCAGATGCCCTTGACGAAGTTGTAGGTCTGGAGCCACTCGGCGTTGAAGTTGGCCAGCGCCGTCGCGTTGGTGCCCATGCCCCTGAACCAGTTCACGTCGGGCTCGTTGTAGGGGACGAAGACGATGTGGCTCGCGTACGGGCTGGCCATCGCCTGCTCGACCTGCGTCTTCATGGCCGCCTGGTAGGCCGAGTAGCTGGCCCGTTCGTAGTTGGCGCGGTACACGTCCGTCATGTAGATGAAGACGTCCCCGCCGCCGCTGTCCACGAAGGGCTTCGCGATCTCCAGGGCGTCCGAGCCGGGATGCTGCTGGCCGTCCTGGTACTTGGTGTTGGTGGTCTTCAGCCCCATCCCCTCGATGAGGTTGTCGGTCGGCAGGTCCTGGCCGTACAGGCCGTACAGCGCCCCGGAGGCGCCGCCGCGGAAGGACCCGGTAGTGGTGCCCAGGTCGACGGTGAGGGTGGCGGTGGCCGCGGCCGCCGGCGTTGCCGTCACGGTGGTGACACCGGCGATGACGACCAGCGGGAGCAGCGTCGTGGCGACGCCGTGGAGGCGTCTCGCGGTCGAGAGTCTTTGCCCGATTCTTGGCATGTCCTTGCGTCCCTTCAGGGGTAGGACTGGTTGTTGCTGCGCCGGCCCCCGTGCCGGACGGGTGGGGGGTGTCGCTCGCGGTTCAGGCGACGGCCATGGCGTCCGCGCGCTGGTGGTGGGCGCGGGCGAAGAGGAGGTAGTTGCTGACGGGCCGACAGAATCTCCGGCGCCGAGCCAGAACTCCGTCCGGCGCCGTCAGCCCGGACGGTCCGAGCGGGGGCTCCCTACGGTGCTGGGAGTCCCCGCTCGGGGACGGCTCAGCCCATGCCCTGGAGGCGCCAGATCTGGTTCTTCTTCCAGTTCAGGTTGCTCGCCGGGTCGCAGGTCCACTGGTGGACGAGGGCGCCGGGTGCGGTCGAGATCCCGCTGACGTCCACGCACTTGCCGCTGTGCACCGCGACCAGCTGGTAGTCCTTGCTGTTGCCGAGCGCGGTGACGGGGTTGAGGGTGAACATCTGGTTCGTGCCGCCGCTGCAGGTCCACTGGATGACGGCTGCGCCGTCGGCCGTGGAAGCGCCCGAGACGTCAAGGCACTTACCGCTGTACTCGTTGACCACCGTGAAGGTGTTCGCGCGGCCGGCGACCGGCTTGAGGTCGAGCATCTGCTGGTAGCCGCCCTCGCAGGAGTACTGCTGGTACTGCGTGCCGTCGGCGGTGCTGAGGTTGGTGTCGTCCAGGCACTGACCGCTGTGCTGCACCTCCGCGACCGTGGAGACGGTGGTGTTGGACGGTGGCAGCAGGGTGACGGTGTAGCCGTCCGCGGCGTCCGTCCACGGCACGTTCACCGAGGCCGAGTTGTTGCTCACCGTCAGGGTCTGGTCGGAGACCGTCACCGGCCCCGTCACGGCGCCGCCGCTGTTGTTCGGTATGCGCTGGACGATCGCGCGCACCCGGCTGTTCTCCACCACCGAGGTGGTGTCGAGGCGGCTGAGGTTGACGGTGACGTTGCCGGTGTTGCCGTTGCTGCCCAGCAGGATCTTCGCGTTGCGCGCGGTGTTGTCCTTGGTCGCCAGCCCGTCGGTGTTGGTACCGGGCGTGAGGTTGACGATGTTTCCGGTCTGGGAGCCGTAGTACCGGTAGAGGAACCACTCACCCTTCGGCAGGTACTGACCGGAGCTGTTCTTGGTGAGCAGGTCGGCCGCGTAGTCGTGCAGGCTGGGGCCCCCTCCCCAGTTGGAGCGCAGGCCGTCGGCGCCGGCCCGCTCCAGGCGGCTGATGAACCAGCCGCCGCCACCGGGGTTCTGCTGCTCGCGCCCGGCGTACTCGTTGATCTGGTACGGGCGGGTGTTGGTCAGGCCCGCGGCGGCGAGGATCGCGTTGGCGTTGCCGACGGCCTGGACGGGGTCGTGCGGGATGGCGTGCCAGCTGTAGATGTCGGGGGCGACGTTGTTGGCCTTGACGTGGTTCAGGTAGGTGGTCCACCAGGTGTTGGAGGAGTTGGGCGCGTTGGCCACGCTGGGGCCGACGATGAGCTGCCCGGGGACGTTGGCCCGTACGGCGGCGTAGAACCGCGACCACATCTGCAGGTACTGGCTCTGGGACCGGCCCCAGAAGCCGCTGAGGTCCGGCTCGTTCCACAGGTCCCACTCCACCGTCATGTTGTTGGCCTTGACGTCGGAGATGAGCTGGCTGACGAAGCTGTCGAACTTGGTCCAGTCGCCGTTGTCACCGGGGAAGGGCTGGGTGGTGGTGCCGTCGGCGCCCCACAGGTCGTGCGGCAGGATGACGAACGTGCCGCCGAGGGCGACGGTGCGCCTGTACTGGGCGAGCGTGGCGTTCCAGCGGGTCTGGTAGTCGGCGAGGCTGGTGGCGTAGCCGCCGCCGTTGAGCTGCGCGCCGCCGGCCCGCTCGAAGTGCCACTTGATGTCCTTGAAGAAGTGATCCGGCGGCAGCGACCCGTTGGGAGTCAGCCCGTAGATCATGCCCGAGGCGCGGTAGTTGGGGGCGCCTCCGGCGGTGGAGAAGTCGACGGCGACCGAGGTGTCGGCGGCCGGTGACGGCGCGGCGGACACCAGGTTCGCGGCCAGTGCGGCCAGCATGACGGCGACGGTCGAGGCCGCTCGTCGTCCGGTGCGGGTCGTCGGCCTGGGAGGGGTGGCGGGTGACCTCATGGTGCGGCTCCTCTGGGTGGGAGTGCGGTGAAGGTGCCGGGACCGGAGCGATCCCGGAGCTGCGGAGGCAGCCGGTCAGCGGCTGTCGCGGTGTGCGTGTGCCTCGGCGAGGAGGAGGTAGCTGCTGGCGGTCCAGGTGTAGGCGCGGTCACGCAGGCCTTCGCCGGTGAGGGCGTCGAAGTTCTCGGCGAAGCCGGAGTTCTCGCACAGGGAGCGGAAGCGGGCGCTGATCTCGTCGGCCAGGTCGACGTGCCCGGCGCGGCGCAGGCCGTCCTCGATCAGGACGGTGGCGGGTGCCCAGATGGGTCCGCGCCAGTAGCCGTCGGGCTGGTAGTGGGGTGAGTCGGGCCGCTCGGTGGCCAGCCCGTGGGCGGTCAGGTGGGTCTCGATGCGGGCGGCCAGCCGGGTGCTGATCCCGGCGGGCAGGTGCTCGCCGAGGACGACGGGCATCAGGTCCAGCAGGCTCAGGCTGGTGGTGCCCGCGCCGGTGTGGGGGGACCGGGCCTGGAAGCATTCGCCCGTCCACAGGTCCTGGATCACGGCGGCCTGGAGGGCTTGTGCCGAGTGCGCCCAGCCGGCGGCTTCGTCGGCGCGGTCGAGCTCGGTGGCCAGATCGGCGAGTTCGCGCAGTTGCAGGATCAGGAAGGCGGCGAGATCGGCGGTGATCCGCACGCGCCCGGGGTCGAAGGCGGTGGAGTTGTCCCAGCCGCTGTCGTTGCCGTGCTGGTAGTGCGGAAGCGTCTGTCCGGGTGCGCGCCTGGAGTCGAGCCAGAACCTGCTCCACCGTGCCAGGCGGTGGTACGCCTCGGTGAGTTCGGTCCGGCTCAGCGGGCGCGGCAGGCG
Source organism: Kitasatospora atroaurantiaca (assembly GCF_007828955.1). NCBI lineage: Bacteria > Bacillati > Actinomycetota > Actinomycetes > Kitasatosporales > Streptomycetaceae > Kitasatospora > Kitasatospora atroaurantiaca. The sequence continues at coordinate 7,139,119 of NZ_VIVR01000001.1, forward strand.
CCGTCGCAGGTGGCGCAGGGCCCAGCCGTGGATGGGGGGCTTGACGAAGTTGTAGAGGATCTCGGAGTGGGTCACGGAGTCGGGCAGTGCGCCGCTCCCGTCCTGGTGGTCGAACATGATCTGGAACTGGTCCCAGGCCAACTCCGGGGCTCCGGGGGCCAGGGCGAGAGCGTTGAAGCAGTGGTCCCAGCTCCAGACCTTGTCCATCCAGTGCTTGGACATCAGGACGGCAGGGCGCTCGAGGAACCCGGCCGGTCCCACCGTCGCGGACCACAGTACGTAGGCGGCCAGTTCGGCGGCCGGGGTGTCCGGAGTGCGCCAGGGGGTGACCGCGTCGGCGAACTCGGTGAACGTCCGGTCGGCCCGGTCCGCCGTCTTCTCGTGGGTGTCCGACGGTGCGTAGGGCGGCCGGGCGCTGTCGAGCTCCTCGACGGCCGCTTCCCACGAGCCGGTGTTGTCGCCGGTCAGGGTCAGCCCGCGGTCGGCGGCGCCGAGCGATTCCACACCGCGGACGTCCGCTTCCTGCCCGGCCAGCACGGTGACGCGGTAGCGCCTGCCGGTCTCGTAGGAGGTGAACACGTAGGAGCCGTCGAGCGGGTCGTGGATGAAGTACGTGCCGCTGAACGGCGTGAGCCGTTCGGCCGCGGCGCAGATCCGCAGGCTCAGACCGGTACCGCGCAGCCGCAGGGTGTCCGCGGACTGGTAGGTCAGTTCGATCTGCCCGCCCTGCCCGGCCCAGGTCAGCCGCCCCGGGGTGGCGTTCCAGTGCGTCTCGACCCGTTCGCCGCCCGCCCCCCGGACGGGGACCAGGCGCAGCACGGGGTGCATGCCGCCCTGGTGGGAGACCAGGTGCAGGTCCTGGGCGCGGACGTGCTCGGAGGTCACGGGTGAGATGTTGAACCAGGAGCCGTGGCTGCTGAACGGAATCTCGCGGATGTTGAAGGCCGGGCCGGTCGGGGCGTCGGTCATCGCAGGGCGCTCGTTTCTGGTGCGGGGCGTGCTCTGCCGACCTCGTGGCGGCCGCGGTACGCGGTCGGCCTACGGGCAGAGGCTTCCGGGGCGGGAGGTGCTGGTGGGTGTCAGTCCTTGACGGCTCCGGCGGTGACGCCGGCAGCGACGTAGCGCTGGGCCAGGACCAGGATCAGCGCGGTGGGGATCGAGGCGACCACGGCGGTGGCCATGATGGCGTTCCACTGCTGGTTGTTGTTGCCGATGTAGTGGTAGATCCCCAGCGTGATCGGCTCGTGGGCGCCGCCGCCGTCCAGGGTGCTGGCGAAGACGAAGTCGGACCAGGACCAGAGGAACGCGAACAGCGAGACGGTGACGATCGCGTTGCGGCTCATCGGCAGGACGATCGACCAGAAGGTCCGCAGGTTGCCCGCGCCGTCGGTTCTGGCGGCCTGCAGCAGTTCGCCGGGGATGCCGTCCATGAACGCGGTGAAGATCAGCACGGCGAACGGGACGGCGATCGTGGAGTCGGCGATGATCAGGCCCGGCACCGACTGCAGCATCCCGAACTTGAGGTAGACGGTGTAGAAGCCCATCGCCATGATGATGCCGGGGACCATCTGCGCGACCAGCAGCACGAAACTGAGCACTCCGCCGCCTCGCGGGCGCAGCTTCGCCAGCGCGTAGCCGGCGGGTGCGGCGAGGGCCACCGTGAGAGCGACGGTGCCGAGAGCGATGACCAGGCTGGTACCCAGATACGGGAGTTGCTGGTCCAGGACGGCCCGGTAGCCCTCCAGCGTGCCGTGCACCGGGAACCAGTCCGGTGGGGACTTGCGCATGTCCTGGTCGCGGGTGAAGGACACGTTCAGCATCCAGTAGACCGGGAACAGCATCAGCGCGGTGAGCAGGACGCCGGTCGCGGTCTTCCACCAGGAGGTGTGTCGTGCGGTCATGACGCCTGCTGCTTTCGCTGGACGCGGATGTAGACCATGCCGAAGACCAGGGCGATCAGGACCAGCAAGTTTCCGACGGCAGCGCCGTGCCCGAAGGCTGGCAGCGCGTTCCCGAAGCCGAGCCGGTAGGACCAGGTGGCCAGCGTGGTAGAGGAGTTGACCGGGCCGCCCCTGGTCATGATCCAGATGATGTCGAAGACCTTGAGGGTGTAGATCAGGCCCAGCAGCAGGGTGATCGCCGACACCGGGCGCAGCAGCGGGAAGGTGACGTGGCGGAAGCGCTGCCAGGCGTTCGCCCCGTCCAGGGCGGCGGCCTCGTGGAGGGAGGCCGGAATGCCCTGCAGACCGCTGTACAGGACCACCAGGTTGAACGGGATCCCGATCCAGATGTTCGCGATCACCACCGACGCCAGGGACCAGCTCGGGGAGGTGAGCCAGTTGACCGGGCCGATGCCCATCGCGTGCAGGACGGAGTTGGCGACGCCGGAGTCGCTGTTGAGCATCCACGACCAGGTGGAGGCGGACACGATCAGCGGCAGCAGCCAGGGCACCAGGAACAGGGCGCGAAGCGTGGCCGCGAGGCGGAAGTGCTGGGTGAAGAAGACCGCGAGGGCCAAGCCGATCCCGTACTGCAGGAGCAGGCTGGCGGCGGTGAACACCACGGTGTGCAGCAGCGCGGGCATGAACGTGGGGTCGTCCAGGACCGCGCGGTAGTTCCCCAGTCCGGCGAAGGTGGCGTTGCCGTTCACGAACGAGCGCACCGTGTAGTTGCGCAGGCTCAGGTCGATGTTGCGGTAGAGGGGATAGGCGTAGAACACGCCGAGGTAGATCACCACCGGTGTGAGGAATCCCCAGGCGGCCCACTGCTGGGAGCGGGGGCGAGACCTGGTGCGTTCGGTGCCGGCGCGGCCGGGGGATGGGGCGGTGGCGGCCGCCCCGTCCCGGTCGCGCACAGAGCGGTCTTCCGGTATCTGTGCTGTGTCGTTCATCGGCGGGTCCTGTTGTCCTCGCGGCTGGTGGTGCTAGTGGGCGGCGGCCGACTGCGCTGCGGACAGTGCGGCCTGCGGGGACTTGGAACCGGTCAGCGCGGCCTGGACCGAGGTCCACAACTGCTCCGAGATCTTGGGGTACTTGGTGCCCAGGTCGTCGCTGGTGCGGCCCTTGGCGGCCTTGACCGCGTCGACCCACGCCTTCAGGTCGGGGTCGCCGGCGGCCTGCTTGTCCTGCACCGCGGGGGTGGCGGCTATGTAGGACAGCGTGGTGTCGGTGGCGTAGGAGTTGTCCGCGCTGGTCAGGCAGGACACCAGCTTGTCCGAGACGCTGTAGCGGTCGGTCTTCTTCTGGACCGGGACGGTGACGAACTCGCCACCGGTCGGGGCCGGGGCGGTGCCGCCGTTCATGCCGGGGACCGGGATGACCCCGTACTCGAAGCCGGCCTTCTTCGCGTTGGCCAGCTGCCAGGTGCCGTTCTCCGCGAAGGCGAACTCACCGGTGGCGAACTCCTGCCAGCTGGTGGTCTGCGTGTTGTTGATGACCGAGTTGGGGGCCAGGCCCTGCTTGACCCAGTCGGTCCACAGCGACAGCGCGGAAGCGGCCTGGGCGGAGTCCAGGTGCGTGAGCTGCGCACCCGATCCCCAGAACCACGGGAGGAACTGGAAGCTCCCCTCCTCGGTGCCGATCCCGGAGAAGGTGATGCCCTTCTTGCCCGCGGCCTTGACCTTCGTCAGGGCCGCGGTCAGCGACGCCCAGTCCTTGACCGAGGCGACGTCCACGCCGGCGGCCTTCAGGACCGCCTTGTTGTAATACAGCGCCAGGGTGTTCGCGCCGATCGGGACGCCGAAGGTCTCGCCGCCGCTCTGACCCGCCGCGAGCAGGTTGGGCGACACCGCCGAGGTGTCGACCTTGTTCTCCTTGGTCGAGGTCAGCACACCGGCCTGGGCGAGCGTGGAGACCACCGGATTGTCGACGATCAGCACGTCCGGGGAGTTGCCCTGCTGCGCGGCGAGGAGTTCCTTGTTGGTCAGGTCGCTGGTGTCGAAGGCGGTCCGCTTGATCTGCACACCGGCCTGGGTGCCGCAGGTGTCCAGCAGCTTGGCCCAGGCCGAGCCGGCGTCGAACTGCGGGTACGGGTCCCAGACGGTGTAGGTCCCGCCGGCGGAGGCACCGCCCCCGTCGGCACCGGCCGTCCCGGTCGAGGAGGAGCACGCGGTGCCGGCGGAGGAGAGGACGACGGCAGCGAGCGAGGCGGCGGCGAGCCGCCAACCGGTGGATCTGTTCATAGCACTGAACCCTTCGGTCTTACGGAAGGCGCTGAGAGGTGGGGAGCGGGCGGCGAGGATGCCATCCCTGCGTTACAGCCCCGTGTCGAATCGATTCCGCGAATCGGTTCGACAGGAACATAGGACTGGCATCTGGGGGCGTCAATAGATCGGGTGAACTTCGTCGCAGGGCGGCCGCGGTCGAGTCACTCACCGCCTGGCGGAGGAGTCACGTGGCGTGCGCTTGCGGCGCGCGGAGAAGCGCACTACCGTCTACCGAATCGGTTCGACGACCGGCGCGACACGTGCGCGCCACGCGCGCCACCAGCGAATCAAGGCCACCCCATTTCCATGAGGACAGCGATGAACATCGGGGAGATCGCCAGACGGGCGGGCGTCTCGCGGAGCACAGTCTCCTACACGCTCAGCGGCAAGCGCCCGGTCTCGGATGCCACTCGAAAGCGCATCCAGGAGGTCATCGACGAGCTCGGGTACCGGCCCAATGCCGCTGCCCGCGCCCTCAAGGAAGGCCGGACCCGGACCATCGGCCTGGTGATCCCTCCCGCCAGCAGGCGTCTGACCCACATGCAGTTGGGTTTTGTGGCCAGCGTGGTCGAAGCCGCGGCCCGCGCCGACCTGGACGTCCTGCTGTCCCCCTCCGGGGGCGACCACGACCGATCGTTCGAGCGCCTCCTCTCCGGAGGGCGCGTCGACGGAGTCATTCTGATGGAGATCCGCCTCGAGGACTCCCGGGTTCGCAGGCTGCAGAACGCCAAGCTGCCGTTCGTCGGCATCGGGCACACGGCCCGCGCCCACGAGATGTGCTGGATCGACGTCGACTACACCACCGTGATCAACCGGTGCGTTCACCACCTCGCGGACCTGGGCCACACCCGGATCGCGCTGGTCAACCGCTCCGTCGAACTGATGGCAGCCGGTTACGGGCCCGGACACCGGGCCCGTGACGGGTTCGTCGCCGCTCTCGCCCAGCGAGGCATCGAGGGCGTCGACCTGGAGTGCGGGGACGACGCCGCCGCGGGCCTGGAGTGCGTCACCCGGCTCCTGCAAGACCACCCCGACGTCACCGCGGTCGCGACCATCAACGAAGCCGCGCTGCCCGGCATCCAGCGCGGCCTGGAGGAGGCCGGCCTCGCCGTGCCCAGGGACTTCTCCATCACCGGCGTCGTCGGCCGCACCTGGGCCGAGGAGTTCCGCCCCCCGCTGACCGCCGCAGATGTTCCGGCCGATGACATCGGTACCCAGGCCATGGACCTGCTGCTCGAACGCATGGTCGACCCCGAGACCCCCCTGCGCAACATCCTGCTGGCCCCGCCGGTGTCCCTGCGCGGCAGCACCGGCCCCGTGCGATCCGCCCGACCGGACGAGGCCGTGCGGCGCATGCCTTCCTAGCGTCGCCGGAGATCGGCGACCGCTCAGAGGGTGCTGTCGGCGGCGTGGTCGCGCAGGAGTGCGGCGAAGGCTTGTGCGGCGGGCGTGGGGGAGTGGTCGGACATGAGTACCAGCAGGATGCGGCGGACCGGTGCCGGCGGCTGCAGCGGCAGGACGCTGACGCCGGGGCGGATGCCTTCCAGGGCCAGGGTCGGGGCGAGCGCGACGCCGATGCCGGCCGCGACCATGGCCTGGGCCTCCTGGTAGTCGTGGGCCTCGTAGGCGATCTGGGGCTCGAAGCCGGCGGCGCGGCAGCTGCGGTCGAGGGCCTCGGCGACCGGGTGCTGTTCGGCGCGGGTGATCCAGGGATCGCCCGCGACTTCGGCGAGAGTGGCCGAGGCGCGGCCCGCGAGCGGATGCCGGTCGCTGACGAGGAGGGCCGGGGGGTCGTCGAGGAGCGGGGTGACGACGGCGTCCTCGCGGTCGATGCGGCACCAGTCGTAGTCCCACATGAGGGAGAGCTCGATCTCCCGGTTCTCCAGCATCGACCACAGTCCGGCGATGCGGGCACTGCGCACCGTCAGCCGTACGTCGGGGTGTGCTTCGCGGAAGGCGATGACGGCGGACGGGAGCAGGGAGGCGCCCGCCGTGGGGAAGGTGCCGACACGGAGCGTGCCCGCGCGCAGTCCCGCGAAGTCGGCGAGTTCGTTGTCTGCGGCCCGCAGCTCGCGTTCGATCCGCTCTCCGCGCTCGGCCAGGGCGCGCCCGGCATCGGTGAGGGTCACGCCCCGCGCGTGGCGCTCCAGGAGGGGCTGGCCGGCCTCCGCCTCAAGGCGGCTGACCTGCTGTGACACCGCTGAAGGGGTGTAGTTGAGGGCGCGCGCGGTCGCGGTCACCGAGCCACGACGGGCGACCTCCGCGAAGAGCAGGATTCGCCGGACATCCAGCATGACGCCACCACCACCGTTAACCTCAGCTAAATACCCATGCAGATTTCCGAGATTGTACTTCATGCTGCCGTAACCCACTGTGGAACGCACCCCGCACGGAGAAGCCGTCGGGATTCCACGAGGAGTCGGTTGTGTTGCGTCTGCAGGGCGAGATGATCCGCGGGGGGACCAGCAAGTGCTGGATCTTCGACCACCACGACGTGGTGGCGACCGGGGTGGACCTGGACACGCTGCTGCTCGCCGCCTTCAACGCGGCCGACCCCCGCCAGATCGACGGAGTCGGTGGCGCTTCCTCCACCACGTCCAAGGCCGCCGTCGTCCGGACGTCGTCCGAGCCCGGCGTCGACATCGAGTACGTCTTCGCCCAGGTCGGCATCGGCGACGAGCGCGTCGAGTGGGCCAGCAACTGCGGCAACTGCGCCACCGCCGTGGCGCTCTACGCCGTCCACCACGGCCTGGTCCCGATCACCTCGGGCAGCACCACCGTCCGCATGATCAACACCAACACCGGCGCGCGGCTCACCGGCACGATCCCCACACCCGGCCTCGCCGCCCCGGACCAGGGCACCGCCTCCGTTCCAGGCACCTCCGCGCTCGGCGTGCCCGTGCTGCTCGGGTTCCAGGAACCGGCAGGCTCGACCACCGGCCGCGCGCTGCCCACCGGCCGCGCCATCGACACCCTGACCGGGCCGCAGGGTCCCGTCGAGGCGTCCCTCGTCGACGCGGGCGCACCCGCCGCGCTCTTCGACGCCAAGGCGTTCGGTCTCGACGCCGCCACACCCCTCGCCGACTTCGGCGCCGCCGTTCCCGCGCTCACCGTTCTGCGCCGCCGGGCGGCTCTCGCGATGGGGCTCGTCGGCGAGGACGACCCGGTCGGCCACGCGGTGCCGAAGGTCGGCATCGTCGGCAGCCCGGCCCCGTACCGCACCACCCATGGCACCTTGGTCGGCCAGGACGAGTACGACCTGGCCGTCCGAATGGTCTCCATGCACGCCCCGCACCCGGCGATCGGCCTCACCTCCGCCGTCGCCCTGGCCACCGCAGCCGCCATCCCCGGCACGCTGGCCCACCGCTTCACCCAGCAGACCGCCGACGGCACCCTGCGCCTGGGCACCCCCGCAGGCGTGATCACCACCCGAACCGTCCCCACCCCGGACGGCGCGTCCCCCACCGTGCTCCTGCACCGCGCCGCCCGGCGCATCGCCCGAGCAGAACTCCTCGTCCCTGTCCTGGAAGGCCGTCCCAGATGAGCCGCAACGCCGCAGCCCCGGGTACCGTCACCACCCGATCCAGAACCCGCCGACTGCTCGCCCCCCTCTACGTCCAGTGCCTGATCGGCGTCGTCGTCGGCGCCCTCATCGGCTGGCTCCGGCCGTCCGTCGGCGCCGACCTGAAACCACTCGGCGACGGCTTCATCGCCCTGGTGAAGATGATGATCGCGCCGGTGATCTTCTGTACGGTCGTCCACGGCATCGCCTCCATGGACAGCATGCGGACGGTCGGCCGGGTCGGCCTGAAGGCGCTGGTCTATTTCGAGGTCCTGACCACCCTCGCCCTGCTGATCGGCCTGATCGTCGTCAACGTCGTCCACCCCGGCAGCGGCCTGCACGTCGACCCCTCGACGCTCTCCACGCACGGACTGCCCAAGGCCGCGACGCAGGGTCACCAGGACTTCGCGCAGTTCCTGCTCGCCATCATCCCCGGCACCCTGGTGAGCGCCCTCACCGGCAACGAGATCCTGCCGGTGCTGTTCATCTCGATCTTCTTCGGCTTCGGCCTGCAGGCCGCCGGCGAAGCAGGTGCGCCCATCTCCCGCGGCATCGAGAACCTGTCCAAGGTGATCTTCGCGCTCATCAACTGGATCATGAGGCTGGCCCCCGTGGGCGCCCTCGGCTCCATGGCGTTCACCATCGGCAAGTACGGCCTGGGGACGATGCGCCACCTCGCGCTCCTGGTCGGCTCGTTCTGGCTGACCGCGCTCTTCTTCGTGCTGATCGTTCTCGGCTCGGTCATGCGCCTCAACGGCCTGCGGCTGCTGCCGTTCCTGCGCTACATCAAGGAGGAGCTGCTGATCGTCCTGGGCACCTCGTCCACCGAGCCCGTCCTGCCGCGCATGATGGGCAAGATGCAGCACGCGGGCGCCTCGAAGCCGGTCGTCGGCATCACGCTGCCCGCCGGGTACGCCTTCAACCTCGACGGGACCGCGATCTACCTGACCATGGGGTCGGTCTTCCTCGCCCAGGCCGTCGGCGTGCACCTGAGCCTCGGCCAGCAGCTGACCATGCTGGGCGTGATGCTGCTCACCTCCAAGGGTGCCGCCGGTGTGACCGGTTCCGGCTTCATCGCCCTGGCCGCCACCATGAGCGCCGTCCCGCACGTTCCGGTGGCCGCCCTCGCGCTGATCTTCGGGATCGACCGGTTCATGTCCACGGCCCGCGCCCTGACCAGCCTGGTCGGCAACGGCGTCGCCACCCTGGCCGTGGCCCGCTGGGAGGGCCAGCTCGACCAGGAACGCGCACGGGCCGTGCTGCGAGGCGAGATCCCCTTCGTCCCCGCCTCCGCCCCGGCGGTCCACGAACCGGCCCCGAAGGCCGCAATCGGCGCCGTTCCCGCCGTCGCCTGAACCAGACGGCCACCCGGTCGGCCCGGAGCACCTGCTCCGGGCCGACCCTCTTCCATCTTCGACCACCCGGCGGACCAGGCCGCAGATCCGGCGTCCGTGCTCGGAAGGCGAGCCGGACGGCACGCGGCCGGGCGCGCCGATCGGAGGCACCAGACCTTGCCCGAACCGACCTCACCGCGGAGCAGGCCGGCACCGGACCGCCGGGTACAGACCCTCGCTCCGGAGCCGCCGCTCCCCACGTCGCACTCCGTACGGCTGGGCGTACTGCTGGCTCTGGTGGGCGGTGCGCTCGACGCCTTCACCTTCGTCGCCCACGGTGGGGTCTTCGCCAACGCGCAGACCGGGAACATCGTCCTGCTGGGCATCGCGGCCGCGCGGGGGCAGTGGGCACAGGCCCTGAACCAGCTCCCGGCGATCATCGCCTTCGTCATGGGCGTGGTCGTCGCAGAGTCTCTCAAACGACCCCGGGTGGCCGCAGCCGTTCGATGGCCGGCCCGCGCGGCCCTCGTCCTCGAAATCGTGGTGCTCGCCGGTGTCGGGCTGGCCCCCGCGGACACTCCGGACATGCTCGTCACCGTCGTGATCGCCTTCACCGCATCGGTTCAGGTCTCCACCTTCCGCAAGCTGGTGGACACCGCGTACAACACCACGATGACGACGGGGAACCTCCGCACCGCGACCCAGAGCGCCTACAAGGCCGTCGTCGACCGCGATCGCGAAGCGGCACGCCGAGCGCGCCAGTTCGCCGCCGTCATCGCCGCCTTCCTCGCCGGCGCGTCCGGAGGCGGCCTGCTGACGGCAACCGCGGGTGCTCGCACGCTGTGGGCCCTCGTCGGCCTCCTCACGCTGGGACTGGCGCTGTTCGTCTACGACGAAGGGGTGGCCGCGCGATCGTCGGCTCCGGCGCACGCGGGCGGGAAGTAGCCCGACCCCGGGGCGGGCGCTGCTCACCCGGCGGCTGCCCGAGGAGATGTGGCGAGGCCGGCCGCGGTGCTCCGTGGGCCCGCCGGCACCCGTTGCGACCAGGTCAGCCTGAGGTGAGGAGCCGTACGTCCCAGGCGCCCAGCCGGACCGGGGCGCCCGCGTCGAGCGCGCTGCCGTCGAGGACGTCGGTCAGGGCGGCGGGTGTCCGGACCTCGGCCGGTTGCCGGCTCCAGTTGTGCACCACGTGGACCCGGCGCCCGTCGGCGGCGGTACCGGTGATCGCGGTGACGGACTCCGGCAGGCCGTGCCAGCCGCCGACGGCGACCGGGGCCAGCCAGGCGGCCAGCTCCCGGGCGAGGTCGCGGCCGGGCACGGTGCCGACGCAGGTCACCCGGCCCGCGCCGTGGCGGCGGGTGGTGACGGCGGGCCAGCGGCCGAAGTGCGGGTGGTCGTACTCGACCAGCGCGGTGGCGTCGGCGGCGGTCAGGCCCTCCACCCAGCGGGTCGCCGTGCTGCCGGGGGGCAGCGTCAGCGGGCTGCCGGGCGCGGCGCGGACCGGCAGGTCGGCGGAGAGGTTGCTGAACTCGTCGTACCAGACCCCGGCGGCCCCCACGAGCCGTGCGGGGGCCGGCTCGTGGCGCGCCCTGGCCTCCTGGTCGGCGTAGCCGGTGCGCGGGCCCAGCACCAGGTGCCCGCCGGCCTCGGCGTAGGCGGCGAGCCAGTCGAGCAGCGAGTCCTCGGCCAGGTAGAGCGCCGGGGCGATCAGCACCGGGTGGCGCCGCGCCGCCTCCTCCGGCGCCACGCCCTCGCGCTCTCCGCGGGCGTCGTGGAGCTGACGGGCGTGCAGGATCCGCACCTGGCGGCCGGCCTCGAAGGCACCGCGGTAGAACGGGTCGAAGATGCGCTGGTAGGAGGCGGCGTCCGGGCTGCCGTCGGCGCGCGCCAGCGGCGGGTACTTCTGCATCAGCCACTTGCTGGGCACGGAGTAGACCATGGCGATGTCGGCGTCCGGCTCGAGGCCGGCGACCAGCCCGCCCGCCGTCTCGAACTCCGCGCCGAGCCGGGCGAGTTCGGCGTACACCCGGCCCGGCCGGCCGCTGTGCGGGAGGATGCCGAGCCAGGAGGTCTCGGTGCCGAAGTGCAGGGTGTGCCAGTGCCAGTACTCGATCATCCGGGCGCCGCGGGAGACCAGTGCCCAGGCGGCCTGCCGCCACTGGCCGTCGAAGGCCGGCCGGTTGTCCGAGGTGCCGCCGATCGCCTGGGCGTTGGTCTCGGTGACCAGGAACGGCTCCTGCCGGGAGGAGAAGATCCGGTCCGCGCTCCGGTAGAGCGCCCAGACGCCGGTGGTCATCCACTGCTGCTCGTGGTCGTCGGGCGTGGGGTCGGGCAGGGCGAGGCCGTCCTGCATGGCGTAGTACGGGTTGGCCGCGGTGACGTCCAGCGCGTCGGTCACCTCGTCGTCCTCCATCGCCGGGTGCTCGTAGGCGAGGCAGGTGGTGACGAACTGGTCGGGGCGGGCGTACTCGCGCGCGATGGCGGCCTGCCAGGCGACGAACTCGGTGGTCTGCCGTGCCTGGAAGGCCCGCCAGGCGACGTCGTACTGGGGCTGCTGGTTGCCGTCGGGCGTCCACAGGTCGGCCCAGGTGGACAGCCGGTGCGACCAGTAGACCAGCCCCCACGCGCGGTTGAGGGTCTCCACGTCGCCGTAGGTCTGCCGTAGGTGGTCGACGAATCGCTGGAAGACACCGCGGTTGTGCGGCAGCCGCAGACCGGGCTCGTTGTCCACCTGGAAGCCGATCACGGCGGGGTGCGCGGCGTACCGGGCGAGGACGGCGCGGGTGACGCGCTCGGCGTGGAAGCGGAAGGCCGGGTGGCTGAAGTCGGCCTCCTGGCGGGCGCCCCAGCCCATGGGCCGCCCGGTGGCCTGCTCGACGGCGATCTCCGGGTAGAGCCGGCTCAGCCATGGCGGCACGGCGTAGGTGGGCGTGCCGAGCACGACCGCGATGCCGCGCTCGTGGGCGCCGTCGAGCACCGGCTGCAGCCAGTCCAGTTCGAACCGGCCGCTCTCGGGCTCCCAGGTGGACCAGACCGACTCGCCGACCCGGACGACGGTGAACTTCGCCGCCGCCATCAGGTCGAGGTCTTCCTTCAACCGGTCGTACGGCTGGTACTCGGGATAGTAGGCGGCGCCGAACAGGACGCGCGGGGACAGTGGGAACATGCGCAAACCTCGGCAGGGCGAGGCCCCGGCCGCCGGGAGCGACGGCCGGGGCGGGGACGGGTACGGGTCAGGAGGCGGTGCCGGTCACCGTGGTGCCGGACTTGGTCACGTGGTACGTGACGGTCGCGCCGCTCCAGAAGCGGAAGGTGAGCGTCACCGGGGCGTCGTCCTTCAGTGACTGGATGAAGCCGGCCTTGACGGCGGTGGTGTTGGCGTCATAGTCGGCGGCGTAGTTGTTGAACTCCTGGTACGTGGTCCAGCCGTACGGGCCGGCGGCGCTGCCGTCGGCGTACGTGGACTCCACGTTGGCCAGCAGGTCGCCGTTGAACCGGGTCGGGATGGTGATCCCGTCGGCGGTTCCGGTGGCGTCGGACAGCCCCGGTTGCTCGGAGGTGCGCACGTTGAGCTGCCAGGGGACTCCGTCGGAGTACCGGACCTGGAGGGTCGCGTTGAGCCCGTGGGCGCGGTCGCCGGCGAGCCGGGTGAGGGTGTCCGCGGTGAGCGTGAGCCGGTCGCCGCTGAGGGTGTAGTCGAGGAACGGGATCAGCGGGCGGTCGCCCTGCCAGAGCCCCGCGAACCAGAGCCCGTTGGGGTTCAGCGTGACGGTCTGCGCCGTGATGGGGCCGGACTTCGGCAGGAAGAGGTTGTCGGTGGAGGCGGTGCCGGAGCGGGTCCGCCAGGACGACTTGATCAGGGCCATGAGGGCGGGGTCCCGCCACTGCATGGTGGCGCGGTTCAGGTAGTTGGCGTCGTCCCAGAGCGCGGTGGTGATGCCGTTGGCCCGGGCGACGTAGTTGACGTGCTCGTAGTACTTCAGCATCTCCCCGCGCTCGACGATGCCGGAGTTGGGCTCGCTGAGCAGGCCGTACTCGCCGAGGTAGACCGGGATGCCCTTGGCGACGAAGGTGTCGTGCACCCGGGCGAAGCCCTCGGTCAGGTCGGCCTGGGTCCTGGCGTCGTAGGTCGTGCCGTTGGCGACGTTCACGCTGAACGGCCAGAAGCTGTAGTAGTGGACGGTCGCCACCAGGTTGCGGTCGTGCAGCGAGCTCATCGTGGTCGACAGGTCGTCGAGCCAGTGCTGGGCGTTGTTGGTCTCCTCCGAGGGCAGGACGAGCAGGCGGTCCTTGTTCACCCCGCCGCTGCCCCGGACGATGGTGTGGAACGAGGTGTTGAGCTCCCGCAGGTACTGGGTCCTCTGGGCGTCGGTCGAGTCGGCGAACTGCGGTTCGTTGATGCTCTCCATGAGCAGCTTGCGCGGCTCGTCCTTGAAGGCGGTGGCGATCTGCTGCCAGGTCGCGTTGAACCGGGCGAGCACGTTGTCGTGGTCGGTGGACATCTTGTTGATCCACTGCCACGAGTCGTGGTGGACGTTGATCTCGACGTAGAGGCCGTCCGCCAGGGCGAGGTCGACCACCTGCCTGACCCGCGCCATCCACGCCGGGTCGATGGTGTAGGGGGCGGTGGCGGACTGGTGGCCGGACCAGGTGACGGGGATCCGGACGCTGCGGAAGCCCTCCGCCCTGATCCTGTCGAACAGGGCCTTGGTGGTGAGCGGGTTTCCCCAGGAGGTCTCGTCGGGGATGGCGTCCAGGGTGTTGCCGAGGTTCCAGCTGGGCTGCATCGCGGCGACCGCGGCTACCGGGTCCTTGGGGACGAACATGCTAGCGGGCTGCGCGGCGCCCGGGGCGGCCGGCGCCGCGAAGGCGGGGACGGCGGCCGGCGCACCGGCGGTGACCAGCGCCACCACGAGTCCGGCCGTCAGCCGGAGGCGGCTCCGCCGGCGTAAGGTCTGCTGCGCGTTGTTCACGAGGTGTGCCCCTTTTCGGGTGGATGGGTGGGGGTCAGCCGGCGGTGCCGGTGACCGTGGTGCCGGACTTGGTCAGGTGGTAGGTGACGGTGGCGCCGGTCCAGAAGCGGAAGGTGAGCGTCACCGGGGCGTCGTCCTTCAGCGACTTGAGGAAGTCGGCCTTGACGGTGGTGGTGTTGGCGCCGTAGTCGGCGCGGTAGTTGTCGAACGACTGGAAGGTGGTCCAGGAGGCCGGCCCGGCGGCCGTGCCGTCGGCGTAGGTGGACTCCACGTTGGCCATCAGATCGCCGTTGAACCGGGTCGGGATGGTGAGCCCGTCGGCCGTTCCGGTGGCGCCGGAGAGGACCGGCCTGTCGTACGAGCGCACGAAGAGCTTCCAGGGGACTCCGTCGGAGTACCGGACCTGGAGGGTCGCGTTGAGCCCGAGGGCCCGGTTGCCGGCGAGCCGGGTGAGGGCCCCCGCGGTCAGCGTGAGCTGGTTGCCGTTGAGGGTGTAGTCGCGCATCGGCATCAGCGGGACGTCGCCCTGCCAGAGCCCGGTGAACCAGAGCCCGTTGGGGTTCAGCGTGATGGTCTGCGCCGTGATGGGGCCGGAGCTCGGCACGAAGACGTTGTCGCTGGAGGCGGTGCCCGAGCGGGTCCGCCAGCCCGACTTGATCAGGGCCTCCATCTCGGGGACCTGCCACTGCATGGTGCTGCGGTTCAGGAAGTCGTTGGCGGCGTCCCAGAGTGCGGTGGTCATGCCGTTGGCCCGGGCCTCGTAGTTGACGTGCTCGAAGTACTTGAGCATCTCGCCGCGCTCGACGACGCCCGAGTAGGGCGAGGTGAGCAGGCCGTACTCGCCGAGGTAGACGGGGACGCCCTTGGCGACGAGGGTGTCGTGCACCCGGCGGAAGCCCTCGGTCAGGTCCTTCTGCGCCGTGGCGTCGTAGCTCGGGCCGTTGGCGATGTTCACGCTGAACGGGTACCAGCTGTAGTAGTGCACGGTCGCCACCAGGTTGCGGTCGTGCAGCGAGTTGATCGTCGTCGACAGGTCGTCGAGCCAGTGCTGGGCGTTGTTGGTCTCCTCCGAGGGCAGGACGAGCAGGCGGTCCTTGTTCCCCCTGCCGCTGCCCCGGACGATCCGCTGGAACGAGGTGTTGAGCTCCCGCAGGTACTGGGTCTTCTGGGCGTCGGTCGCGTTGTTGAACTGCGGCTCGTTGATGCTCTCCATCAGCAGCGCGCGCGGCTCGTCCCGGAAGGCGGTGGCGATCTGCTGCCAGGTCGCGTTGAACCGGGCGAGCACGTTGTCGTGGTCGGTGGACATGTTCGCGATCCACTGCCAGGAGTCGTGGTGGACGTTGATCTCGACGTAGAGGCCGTCCGCCAGGGCCCAGTCCACCACCTGCTTGACCCGCTTCAGGTACGCCGGGTCGATGGTGTACGGGGCGGTGGCGGACTGGTGGGGGTACCAGGTGACGGGGATCCGGACGCTGCGGAAGCCCTGGGCCCGGAGGCCGTCGAACGTGGCCTTGGTGGTGAGCGGGTTGCCCCAGGAGGTCTCGTCGGGGATGGCGTCCAGGGTGTTGCCGAGGTTCCAGCTCGGCTGCATCGCGGCCACGGCGGCCATCGGGTCCTGCGGGACGGCGACCGCCCGGCCCCGGGTCCGGGCCTGGTCGGCCGGTGTGGCGACGGCGGTGCCGTAGGCGAGGCTGCCGGTGGTGGCAAGGGCCACCACGAGGGCGGCCGTGCGGTGGAGGCGGCGGCCGCGCGGGCGGGTGGTCTGCTGTGCGTCGTTCACGGGATGTCCCTTTCGTCGCGGACAGGGCGCGGGGAGCCCCTGACGGGTGGTCAGGGCAGCGGGAGCGGCTCGTAGTCGAACCGGTCGAAGTGGACGGTGCCGGCCGCGGCGTACACGCCGATGACCCGGCCGGTGAAACCGCCGGCCACCTCGGTGGACAGGTAGCGGCCGTCGAGGCCGGCGAGCACGGTGAAGGTGCCGTCGGGATCCTCGATGCCGAAGATGACGTCGTCAGGTCCGGTGCGCGGGCCGCGCGTCGGCCGCGGGACGATCTCGACCCCGAGCACCACCGCTCCGGCGGGCACCGGCCGGGTGGCGACCTCGGTGCGCAGCGGGCCGATCCGGGCGAACACCTTCACTACGCCGTCGGCCGCCTCGATCTCGTAGTGGTGCTCCTCGTCCAGGCGGACGGCCAGGCCGCCGCGGCCGTCGGCGGGATCGATCAGGGTGCTCGCGCGGCAGGCGAGGTGCTGCTGGCGGCGGCCCACGAACACCGTGTCGGTCTCGTCCAGGGAGGCGCCGGCGGCGCGCAGGGTGAGCCAGCCGGATCGTTCCTTCGTGGTGCACGAGCCCTCCGGGCGCTCGCGGACCGAGATCCACCGGGGGTGCAGCTCGGCCTGGTCGAAGTCGTCCCGGGCCGGCACGGCGGGGGCGGAGTGCAGCGGCCAGGCGGGCGTGGGCAGTTCGGCGGTGACCTCGCCGACGACCGGCCAACCGTCCACCCACTCGACGGGGGCGAGGAAGGTCTCCCGGCCGAGGACGTACCAGCCGGGAGTGCCGCCGCGCGGCCGGACCGCGAGCAGCACCATCCACCAGGAGCCGTCGGGCGCCTGGACGAGGTCGGCGTGCCCGGTGTTCTGGATGGGACTGGCGGTGCCGCGGTGGGTCAGGACCGGGTTCGCCGGGCACGGCTCGAACGGGCCGGAGGGCGTCAGGCCGCGGGCGATGGAGACGCCGTGGCCGCGTTCGGTGCCGCCCTCGGCGATCATCAGGTACCAGTAGTCGCCGATCCGGTACAGGTGGGGGGCCTCGGGGGCCATTGAGCCGGGGGTGCCGGACCAGATCCGGTACGGCTCGCCGAGGGTCTCGCCGGTCGTCGGGTCGAGGCGGACCTGGGAGACGCCGGCGACGGTGCACCAGCAAGTGCCGTCCTCGTCCCAGGCGAGGTCGGGGTCGATCCCGGGAACCCCGGGCAGCCGGACCGGGTCGGACCAGGGTCCGGCCGGGTCGGTGGCGGTGAAGAGCATGTTGCCGCCGTCGCCGACGTTGGTGACGATCAGCCAGAAGCGGCCGTCGTGGTGGCGCAGGGTCGGCGCGTAGATGCCGCCGGAGGACGGCATGTCGCGCGGCAGGCGCAGCTGGCTCGGCCGGTCGAGGGCGTTGCCGATCTGCGTCCAGTTCACCAGGTCCCGGCTGTGGAAGACCGGGATGCCGGGGAAGTACTCGAAGCTGGAGCACACCAGGTAGTAGTCGTCGCCCACGCGGCAGACGCTGGGGTCGGGGTGGAAGCCGGGGATCACCGGGTTGGGGACGGTGCCGGACGGCTGGATCTGCTCTGACACGTGGTCGGTTCCTTTCGGTGGTTCGCGTTCGGGGGTGGTGCCCCGGGGAGTCCGGGGCACCACCGGTCGGGTTCATCCGATCGCGCAGGAGGCGCCGTTGAACCAGAAGGCGGAGGGATTGGCGTCGCTCCTGGACCAGGTGGCGTTGAAGCCCCACTGGACGCTCCCGCCCTGCGGGACGGCGGCGTCGTACCACACGTTCGCGGCGTTGACGCTCGTGCCGCTCTGCGACACCGAGGCGCTCCAGGTGTTGGTGATGGCGTTGTCGCCGGGGAAGGTGAAGCCGAGGCTCCAGCCGTTGACCTGGCCGAGGCTGTTGTTGACGACGGTGACGGTGCCGACCATGCCGCCCGGCCACTCGTTCTTGTTGTAGACGACCCGGCAGGGCGCGCTGGTCGGGTGCATCTGCACCACGGTGATCCCGTAGGCCGGCACGGTCTGGGCGGTGGTGCTGCCGGACTGGGCCGAGCCGATCGAGTGACCGTTCTTCAGGTACGAGTAGACGGTCGGGGTGGCGGAGGACGGGGTGAAGCCGGTGTACGACAGGCTGACCGTGGCGGCGTTGTTCGGGTCCTTGTTGATCAGCATGACGGTCACGTCGCCGTTGGCCTTCCGCACGGCGTGTGCGGAGAGCAGCGAGGACGAGCTGGCGGCCTTGACCAGTGTGTCCCCGGGCGCGCCCAGCTTGGAGATCATCTGGGTGCCGTAGTAGGCGGGGAAGGGCGTGTTGACGGTCGGCTCGCAGCCGGCGCCGCTGGAGACCATGCCGCCGTCGTTGTAGTCGGTGGCGCCCTCGACGGTGGTCACCTTGGTGCAGTCGGTGCCGTTGCGCAGGTCCCACCAGTCGACGTTGAACGCGCCGTTCTCGATCCAGGTGAGGTAGTTGTCCGGCGCGAACAGGCCGTTCGGGGAGGTGTCCAGGTACGCCTGGGCGTTCGCCTCGGTCACCGCGATGCCGACGTTGGGGGCGTTGGTTCCGGCGTACTGGTTGATCAGCGAGCGCACGGCGCCGGCGATGGCCGGGTTCTGGGCCTGCGGCTTGGTGAGCAGGTCGGCCGGGCTGGTGCTGGTCGGGTAGGCGTGCACGATGGCGAAGTCGATCTTCGAGCCGGCGATCGACAGGACGGTGTGGTTCCAGTCCATGGTGTCGCCCGGGCCGACGATGCCGTCCGGCCAGTAACCGGGGGTGGTCAGCACGGCGCCGATCTTGATGCCCGGGTCGACCGCCTTCATCGCCGAGACGTACTGCACCAGGTTGTTGGCGTAGGTCGTGGCGCTCTTGCTGCTGTGGGTGTCGTACTCCCAGCCGTTGCCGTTGCTGTACTCGCCGTTGCCGTAGACCTCGTTGCCGATCTCCCAGTACTTGACGCCGTAGCCCTTGGTGACGTTGGCGTACCGGACCCAGTCGGCGGCCTCCTGGGGGGTGCCGGACCCGTAGTTGGCGGTGATGATCGGCTGCGCTCCGGCGGCGCGCACGGTGCCCATGAAGGCGTCGAAGCCGGTGTTCGGGGCAACGTACGCACCGGCCTCGGCGGTGCCGGTCTGCCAGTGGTAGACGTCGGAGTGGCTGCCGCCGGGGTAGCGGACGGTGTTGAAGCCGGCCGTGCTGAGCAGGCCGGGGGTGGCGGCGGAGTTCATGTTGGCGTCGTAGACCGGGATGTTCACGCCGACGCCGGTGGCGGGGACGGTGGCGAGCTGCAGGGCGGCGTCGACGGACACCGACACGGAGTTCGCGGCGACGGCGGGCGGTGCGACGGCGGCGATCGCGCCGGTGGCGGCGAGCGCGAGGGCCGCCGCGACGGCTATGGCGCGCCCATGACAGGACTGGACTGACCTTCTCATTGCGTCCCTCCAGGGGGTGGGGGTGCGTGGAGTTCGGTTGGGGGTCGAACTCCTGCGTTCTGGACGGTGGGCCCGGCACGGTTGCACGGGGTCGGGCCCGGACGAGAAGCGTGGTCGGTACGGATGCGGGCCGGCGCGGTGGGGCGCGCGCGCTCGCCGAGCGCATGGTCAACTCCGTTCGGGAGAGGTCCTGGTGAGGCGCAGCAGGACGGCGGACGGCGCCGCCGGGAGGGTCAGAGCGAGTTCGGCGGCATCCGGCCTCCAGACAGTGCCGGCCCGGCTGGAGGCCGGGTAGAGCACCTCGACGTGGACGTCCGCACCGGCCAGGTGGGGCAGGTCGAGGTCCCTGACGGTCTCCTCGCCGGTGCGCCGCCAGGCGGTGACGTAGGTGGTGTCCGGGGTGCGCAGCGCCAGGGTGATCCACGGGTCCTCCCAGTTGGGGAGCCCGAGCGGCCAGGCGGGCACCGCCTCGCGGAGATCGGCGCGGATCGACTTGTGGACGGCCACCGCCTCGTGGACCAGGTCCCGGGCTTCCGGGGAGAGTTCGGTGAGGCGGCCGGAGAGGTGGATGCGGCCGAGGAGCGCGCTCGCCATGGTGAAGGCGACCTCGTCGAGGGAGTCCTCGGGCAGCGGGTACGCCCAGACGGCGCCCTGCTCGGGGGTGACGGCGGTGGGGGCCGCCGCCGCGATCGGGGCGTAGCGCAGCAGGTCCTGCTGGTCGCTGGTGGACTGCAGCTGGAGCCGGGAGAGCAGGGCGTAGTCCATCCGCATGCCGCCGGAGGCGCAGTTCTCGAGCACCAGGTCCGGGTACCGGTCCAGGATGCCGTCCAGCCAGTCGAGCTGGGCCCGGTTGTGGCCGAGCAGGCCGGCCGCCGGGGCCTCGGCCGGGTGGCTGCTGGTGCCGGACCCGGGGTCGGTGTTGTGGTCGAGCTTGAGGTAGCCGATGCCCCACTCGCCGACCAGGCGGTCCACCACGCCGTCCAGGTGGGCCCGGGCGGCCGGGTGACGCAGGTCGAGGTGGTAGCGGCCACCGCCCTCCTCCACGCGCCGATCGTCGCGGCGGAAGAACGCCTCCTCCGGCAGGGAGGCGGCCACCGGACTGTTCGTCCCGACCGCCTCGGGCTCCAGCCACAGGCCGGGGACCATGCCCCGCTCCCGGATGCGGTCCAGCACCTCGTGGATCCCGTTCGGGCCGGGGAACCGGGAGGCTGACGGCTCCCAGGCGCCGACGGAGCTCCACCAGTTGTCGCCGTCGTCGTACCAGCCGGCGTCGATGACGAAGTACTCCGCGCCGGCCTCGGCGGCGGCTTCGACCAGCGGCAGCAGCTTGGCCGTGGTGGGGTCGCCCATCAGGCAGTTCATGTAGTCGTTGAAGATCACCGGCAGTCGGCGGTGGTCGGGGTGCGGTCGGCGGGTGGCGCGGCGGTAGCTGGTGAGGGCGGCGAAGGCTCCGTCGGGGCCGCCCTCCGCAGCCAGCGCCAGGGCCACCGGCACGGTGCGGAACTCGGTGCCGGGCTCCAGCGGGTGGCGCCAGCCGTGGTCGGCGGCGTTCGGGCCGTACAGTGCCGCGTACGCGGTGTCGTCGCGCACGCCGCACTCCCAGCGCCAGCCGCCGCCGTTGTGCTCGATCTGCCACAGCCAGGTACGGCCGGACTCGCGTTCCGTCAGGCCGCCCATCGGCAGCCGGCCGCAGCTGGACCACACGCCCTGACCGGCGACGACGCGGGTGCTGCGGCCGGCTGTGGTGTGGAAGCGGCCGCCCCGCTCGGGCGAGGACACCCGCAGCGGCCGGCGCTGCCAGCGGCATTCGGCGAACCATTCGTTCTCCGCCCACAACAGCTCCGCGCCGTCCAGGGCCGCCGGGTCGCCCCCGGTGAGGCAGCCCGCGACGAGCGACCCGACCGACTCCAGGTGGAGAGTCCGATCCCCTTCGTTGCGCAGCAGGACTTCGCTGCGCAGCACCGGCAGGCCGTCCGGGGACCGGTAGACCGCCTGGGCGGTCAGGCCGGTCTCGGGCTCGTGGAGGTCGACGGTGAGTACGTGCCAGTCGCCGTCCCTAATCGCGTGGTGGGAGCGGTGGCGCAGCCGCGAGCCGAGGACGGTGTTGACGAGGTGGCGGCCCGACCAGTAGCGGCCGAGGCCGGCGGTCGTCACCTCCACCAGCGGCAGCGGTGCGGCGGGGCGTGGGGCGGCGGTCTTCTCACCGGGTGCGCCGATGCGGACCAGGCGCGGCGGGCCGGGCTCGTCCAGGGCGATCTCCAGCTCCAGGGCGGCGTGACCCCAGCGGATCGTCTCGAGCGGGTCGGTCATGGCGGCCTTCCTCGATGGGGGAGACGTCGGGTGCGGAGTCAGTGCGCTCGCAGGACGGCGCAGCCGCCGGGCGGCAGTTCGCGCAGGGGCCCGTCCGTGAGGAGGTCGTGGCCCGGGCGGGGCAGCGGGACCGCGTCGTCTCGGTGGTTGAGCAGCAGGAGCCAGCGCCGGCCGTCGGGGGCGTGCCGGGCGACGGCCTCGACGCCGGGCGGCAGGCCCGGCAGCTCCGGGGCGACCCCGGCCTCGGTGAGCAGCCGGCCGACCAGGGCGGCGTAGCCGGTGTCGTCGAGGCGGGTGGAGAGGTACCAGCCGTAGCCGGAGCCGAAGTCGTGACGGGTGAGCGCGGGGCTGCCGGCCAGCATGCCGTGGGTGTAGGCGGCGAGCGTTTCGGCACCTTCGGTGCTCAGGGACTCGCTCCAGGAGTCGGCCGTCGAGCCGTCGGAGAGCGTGATCTGCTCATCCTGGCGCAGCGGGCGGTACTCCTCGACCCGGATGCCGAGCGCCTCGCGCAGCGGGGCGGCCGGGTAGCCGCCGAGCCGGGCGTGCAGGCGCTCGTTGACCATGCCGCTGAAGTGCTGCACCAGCAGGGTGCCACCGGCGGCGACGTAGCGGCGCAGGTTCCCGGCGCCTGCGTCGGTGAGCAGGAACAGCGCCGGGGCGATCACCAGCCGGTAGCGGCTCAGATCGTGCTCGGGGTGGGCGAAGTCGACCGTCCGTCCGGCCTCCCAGAGCGCCCGGTGCGCGCGGCTCAGCGCGGCGAAGTAGTCGAGCTCGGAGGACGGGAGCCCGTCGATGTCCATCGCCCACCAGGCGTCGGAGTCGTGCAGGACGGCGACCTCGGCCCGGACGGTGGAGCCGGCGAGTTCGCCGAGCCGGGCGACGGCCTCCCCGGTCGCCGTGACCTCGCGGAAGGTACGGCTGTCCGCCCCGGCGTGCGGGACCATCGCCGAGTGCCACTGCTCGGCGCCGGCTCGGGACTGGCGCCACTGGAAGAACAGCGCGCCCTCCGAGCCTCGGGCGATGTGGGCGAGCGAGTGGCGCAGGATGTCCCCCGGCTCCTTGGCCAGGACGCGGCCGCCGGCGTAGACGGTGTTGGTGCCCTGTTCCATCAGCAGCCAGGGGCCGCCGCCGGCGAACGAACGGGCCCGGTCCGCGTCGAAGGCGGCATGGGCGGCGGCGTCGACGCCGGGTGCGCCGGGGTAGTGATCGATCGAGACCAGGTCGACCTCGCGGCCGAAGGCCCACAGGTCCAGGTTCTGGTAGCTGGGCACCATGAGGTTGGTCGTCACCGGGCGGTCGCTGTGGGCGCGGATCGCGTCGCGCTGCTCGCGGTAGGCGGCGAGGGTCTCGTCGGACCAGAAGCGGCTGAAGTCCAGTGCCTGGCCGGGGTTGCGGTGCCACTGGCTGTCGCGGGGCGGCAGTATCTGTTCCCACGAGGTGTAGCGCTGGCTCCAGAAGGCCGTGCCCCAGGCCTCGTTGAGGGCGTCAAGGGATCCGTGGCGGGCACGCAGCCAGACCCGGAAGGCGGCGGCGGTGTGGTCGCAGAGGCAGAGCGTCACGTACTCGTTGTGAACGTGCCACAGGGCGAGCGCCGGGTGGTCCCCGTAGCGTTCGGCGAGGGCGCCGGCGATGCGGCGGGCGGCCCGGCGATAGGCAGGGGCGGTGAGGCAGTAGGTGTCCCGGCTGCCGTGGGTCAGGCGGGTACCGTCCGGGCGGACCGGCAGGGCGTCGGGGTGGGCGAGGGTGAACCAGGGCGGCGGGGAAGCGGTCGGGGTGGCGAGGTCGACGGCGACGCCGTTGGCGTGCAGGCGGTCGAGGTGGGCGTCGAGCCAGTCGAAGTCGTACCGTCCCTCCTCGGGCTCCAGCAGAGCCCAGGAGAAGACACCCACGGTGGCGAGGTTGACCCGCGCCCGGCGCATGAGTTCGTCGTCCTGCTTCCAGACCTGCTCGTCCCACTGCTCGGGGTTGTAGTCCCCGCCGAAGGCGAGGCCGCCGAGTCGGTCGGTGAGCCGTCGGATGTCCATCTGGGAACCGTCCTTCCGGGAGCGGTGTCAAGTGCGGCGCGGGGCCCCGGCGGTGCTTTCCCGGACCACCAGCTCCGGTGGCATCAGGAGGAGTTGGTCCTCGGGCCGGTCACCCGCGGCGGTCGCGGCGATCCTTGCCATGACCTGCTCGACGGCGACCTGTCCGAGGTCCTTCTTCGGGCTGGTCACGGAGGTGAGTCGGGGGGAGTACTGCTCGGCCATCGGGTCGGGGCAGATGGCGATGACGGAGGCGTCCTCCGGCACGGTCCGCCCACTGGCGCGCAGCAGGGTGAGCAGCGGGCCGATGGCGGCCTCGTTCTGCACCACGAACCCGGTGGTCTCCGGGCGGTCCGCGAGGATGCGTGCCAGGGTGCCGGCGGTGCTCTCGTAGCTGCCCTCGCACGGTCGGTGGAGGAAGCGCAGGTCGCGCCGCTCGGCGCGGGCGCGGAAGCCGCTCAGGGTGCGTTCGGCGTAGCCGGCGTGCCGCCGGTAGACGCCGCTGCTGTAGCCGATGAAGGCGATGTCGCGGTGGCCGAGGTCGGCCAGGTGGTCGGCGCACAGGGCGCCCGCGGTGGCGAAGTCGTGGTCGACGCAGGAGAGGCCGGCGGGATCGTCGGGCAGACCGATGAGGGCGGCCGGGATCTGCTCGGCGCGCAGGACCGGGACGCGGTCGTCGTCCAGTCGGACGTCCATGAGGATGACGCCGTCGGCGAGTCCGGTGGCGGCGACCCGGCGGACGCCGTCGGGCCCCTCGTTGTTGGTGAGCAGCAGGACGTCGTGGCCGTGCTCGCGGGCGGCCACCGTGACCGCGATGGCGATCTCCATCATGGTGGGCACGTGCACCTCGGGGTGGAGCGGCACCACCAGGGCGATGATGTGCGATCGCTTGCCGGCCAGCGCCCGGGCACCAGCGTTGGGGTGGTAGCCGAGTTCCGTGATGGCCTGCTCGATGCGGGTCCTGGTCAGGTCCGCGATCGGCCGCTTGCCGCTGAGGGCGTAGCTGACCGTGCTCGACGAGACGCCGGCGCGCTTGGCCACATCGGCGAGTGTCACCATCGTGCTGTTCCTTCGATTGGGTTCCGGTAGGGCTCAGCCCTTGATCGCGCCGGTCAGGACACCGGTGCGCAGGTGCTTCTGCACGAACGGGTACACGATCACCAGCGGTACGAGGGTGAGGACCACGACCGCCATCTGCAGCGACAGCGGGGCGGTCTGCGCGTGGGCGCTGCCGAAGCCGGAGTTGACGGAACCGGGTAGGCCGTTGCCCCGGTTGACGTAGGTGAGCAGCACGTACTGCAGCGGCCACTTCTGACTGTCCGTCGGCATGTAGAGCATCACGTTGAAGAAGGAGTTCCAGTAGCCCACGGCGTAGAAGAGCGCGGTGACCGCGGTGACGGCGCGCGAGGTGGGCAGGACGACGGACCACAGGATCCGCCAGTCGCCGGCGCCGTCCATTCGGGCGGCGTCGATCAGTTCGGAGGAGGTGTCCTGGTAGAACGCGCGCAGCACCAGGATGTTGAAGACGGAGACCGCGCCCGGCAGGATCAGCGCCCACCACTGGCCGTAGCCGCCCAGCCCGGTGACCACCAGGAAGCTCGGGATCAGGCCGCCGCCGACGAACATCGTGACGATCAGCACCATCAGGATGAAGCGGTGCCCGAAGGAGCGCGACCGGGAGAGGCCGTAGGCGCACAGGACCGAGACGGCCATGGAGACCGCCGTTCCGACCATGGTGATGCCCAGGCTCACCATCAGTGCGGTGACGACCGTCGGGTCGCTGAGCATCTGACGGTACGTCTCGGTGCTCAGGCCGTCCGGCCAGATCACCAGACCGCCGGCCCGGTTGACGGCACCGGGCGTGGAGAAGCTGGTCAGCACTATGATCCAGAGCGGGACCAGGATGACGGCGAGCGTCGTCCCGAGCGTCAGCCCCTTGGCGGTTCGACCGACGATGGTGGGCGGCTCCTCCCAGGGCGGGCGGGCGGAGCGCGCCCTGCGCCGGGTGGTGCCTGCTTCCCGGCCGCGCCGTTCGCGCCGGGAACCGATGGTGAGTGCGTTGGTCATTTTCGGTACAGCCCGTCCTCGCCGAAGGCGTGTGCCAGCTTGTTGGCGCCCCAGATGAGCAGCAGCGAGACCACGCTCTTGAAGAGCCCGGCCGCCGCGCCGTAGCTGTAGCCGCCGGTGGCGATGCCGTAGTAGAAGGAGAAGGTGTCCAGGACGTCCGCCGCCTCGTGGCCGACCGCGTCGCGCTGGATCAGGAACTGCTCGAAGCCGACGGACAGCGCGTTGCCGAGGCGCAGGACCAGCATCAGGACGATCACCCCGCGCAGGCCCGGCAGCGTGATGTGCCACATCCGCCTCAGCCGTCCCGCGCCGTCCGCCGCCGCGGCCTCGTACAGCTCACTGTTGATCGCGCTGAGCGCCGCGAGGAAGACGATGATCCCCCAGCCGGCCTCCTTCCAGATCGCCTGGGAGGTGACCAACAGGGCGAAGGTGTGCGGGTTGGTCATGATGTCCCAGGTGCCGATGTCGTGCTGGCGCAGGAACTGGTTGAGCACGCCGGCGCCGCCCAGCATCTGCTGGAAGATGGTGATCGCGAGCACCCACGAGAAGAAGTGCGGCAGGTAGACCACGGACTGGAACAGGTTGCGGATCCGCTCGCTCATCACCGAGTTGAGCAGCAGGGCGAGCGCGATCGGGACCGGGAAGAACAGGACCAGCTGCACGAAGCTCAGGTACAGCGTGTTCCTCATCGAGGCCCAGAACGCCGGGTCGCCGAACAGCTGCTGGAACTGGTCGAAACCGACCCACTCGCTGTGCCAGACCCCGACCAGCGGGTCGTACTCCTGGAAGGCGGTGACGATGCCGAACAGCGGGACGTAGTTGAACACCAGGAGCAGGGCGACCGCGGGCACCGTCATCAACAGGAGCGACCGGTCGCGCCGCAGTCTGATCCGCCAGTTGAGCCGCGCGCTGCCGGCCGGGCGCTGCGGTGCTGCGCTGCTCACTGGCCGGTGCCGTACTTGTCGAGGACGTTGTCGGTCATCCACTGCTTGAGCCTCTCGCCGGGGCCGGACCGCCAGCTGGAGATGGCGTCCTGCACCTCGGAGACCTTCTTCTTGCCGTGGTAGCAGTCCTTGATGGTGTCGTTGACGTTCTGCGCCGCCGCGGCCGAGGAGATCGCCTGGGGCATGGTGAAGTTCATGCCCCAGAAGGGCGGCTTGGTGAGGTACTTGACGTTGGCGGCCGACCAGGCCGCGTAGTCCTTGGTGACCTGGTCACCTCCCGGGTTGCTGATCACGGAGGAGGAGGCGGCCAGGAACGGGAAGGCCGTCGCCTGGACGTCCTTCTTGCCCTCCTCCGTGAAGGTCGGCACGCCGTTGACCCGGGTGTGGTGGACGCCCTCGACACCGAAGTTGACCAGGGTGTACTCGGCGGTGCCGTAGGGGGCGGCCAGGTAGTTCGCGACGGAGAGGAGTTCCTCGATCTGCGCGGGCTTCAGGTCGGCGTTGAGGTAGCTGATCATGCTGGCGGAGGCACCCATGTAGATCACCGGTGTGCCTGTTCCGCCGGCGGTGACGGCGTTGAGGGCGCCGCGCCGGTAGTTCGGGTCCGCGGCGGTGCCGGACTGGTGGTCGGCCAGGTTCCAGGCGCCCAGTCCGCCGCCCGCGATGAGCACCTTCCCGCTGTAGAAGCGGGTCGCGCCGTTGGCGTTGTCACCGGCGAGCGCGTCCGGGTGCATGTAGCCCGCGGTGGCCAGGCGGTAGTGCCAGTCGAGGGCCTCCAGGAACTCCTGGGTCTCGAACGGGTGGACCAGCTTGCCGTTGTCGACCCTCCAGTTCATGGGGACGCCCCAGCTGAACTGGAGGTATGTCCACACGTCGTCGAAGGCCCACACACCGCGCTTGGCGTCGGTCAGTTCCTTGCCGATGTTCATCAGGTCGTCGGCGGACTTGACCTGCTCGGCCGTGATGCCCCGGCCTTCGAGGATGTCCCGGCGGTAGAAGGTGGCTCCCGGGATGCCGAAGCTGGTGGAGAAGCACGGGATCCCGTAGAGCTTGTCGCCCCAGACCCCGTTCTGCCAGGCGCCGGTGGGGAGGGCGGCCAGGTTCGGGTACTTCTTGATGTTGTCGCCGGACAGGTACGGGGTCAGGTCCGCGAGCTGGCTGCCGACCAGCGAACCGGTGTTGAACTTGGCGTTCCACCAGGCCGGCAGGTTGATCCAGTCCGGCAGCTTCTTGGCGGCGGTCATCGTCGGGACGATGGTGTCGTAGGTGTTCCCGTCCGCGGGCTTGACGGTCAGCTCGACCCCGAGCGCCTTGTTCATCGCCTGGAAGAAGGAGTTGCCGGCCGGCGGGTTGGTGCCCCACAGCGGGGTGACCGCCGTGTAGCTGCCGCCCTTGCCCGGGACACCGGAGACGCTGGAGGGTGGGGAGGCGGGGTAGGAGAGGTAGGCCGGGTCGGTCGCGGCGTCGGGTCCGCCCTGCACGGAGGCGATGTCCGGCTTGACCGCGTTGCCGTTCGGCACGTAGGCCGGCAGCGCCGCCTTCAGGCCCTCCTTGGTGTTCGCGCCGGACTTCTTGGCCGAGCCGCTGCCGCAGGCGGACAGCATCGGCGCCATCGCGGCGGCTCCCGCGACCGTGGCGGCGGTGGTCAGGAAGCTCCTGCGGTTCAACCCGGATCTCATGGTGGCATGGCCCCTCTCGTCGAAGCGCGCTCGAACTGTCGAAGCGCTTGCATGTTTCGGCGAGACTAATGACGCGTTACCGGTTGGGCAAGGGGATGAACAAATGAAAGGCCGTTTGTGCCTGGGCAGTTGACAGTCGTGTTGGAGCGTGCCAGCGTCGAAGCGCTTCGACGTCTGACCGCCACCCAGCCCGCTCGAGGGGTATTCCACGTGAGTTCCGTGCCCGCGTCCGCCGCCGGCCTGCCCGCCTACCGCAATCCCACGCTTCCCCTGCGCAAGCGTGTCGACGATCTGCTCCACCGGCTCACGCCCGACGAGCGGATCGCGATGCTGCACCAGTACGCGCCGGCCGTCCCGCGCCTGGGCGTCGCCCCGTTCCGCACCGGCAGCGAGGCGCTCCACGGCGTCTCCTGGCTCGGGGAGGCGACCGTCTTCCCGCAGGCCGTCGGCCTCGGCGCCAGCTGGGACGAAGAGCTGCTGCGCCGGGTCGCCGAGGCGGTCTCGGTCGAGCTGCGCGCCTTCCACTACCACCGCCCGCCGGCCATCGCCGCCGACCGCGGCCCCAACAGCCTGCAGGCCTGGGCCCCGGTACTGAACCTGCTGCGCGACCCCCGCTGGGGGCGCAACGAGGAGGGCTACTCCGAGGACCCGGTGCACACCGCCCGGCTCGGCGAGGCGTACTGCCGCGGCCTGGCCGGCGACCACCCGACCTACCTGCGCTCGGCGCCGGTGCTCAAGCACTTCCTCGCCTACAACAACGAGGACGACCGCTGCACCACCTCCTCCGGCCTGCGCCCGCGGGTGCTGCAGGAGTACGACCTGGCCGCCTTCCGGCCGGTGGTCGCCGCCGGCGTCGCGACCGGTGCGATGGCCGCCTACAACCTGGTCAACGGCCGCCCCTGCCACGTCAGTCCGCTGATCGAGGAGGAGCTGCGCCGCTGGGCGCGGGGCACCGGGCACGAGCTGTTCGTGGTCAGCGACGCCGAGGCCCCGTCCAACCTGGTCGACCCCGAGCACTACTTCGACGACCACGCCGAGGGCCACGGAGCCGCGCTCAAGGCCGGCATCGACAGCTTCACCGACCACGGCGAGGACAGCGAGACGGTCGTGGGCCGGCTGCGCGAAGCCCTCGAGCGCGGCCTGATCTCGCAGGACGACATCGACGGCGCGGTCCGCCGCCAGCTCGAAGTGCGCTTCCGCCTCGGCGAGTTCGACCCGGAGCTGGACCCGTACGCGGGGATCGGTCCGGACGTGGTCAACTGCCCGGAGCACCGCGAGCTCGCCCGGCACGCCGTCGTCGAGACGACCGTGCTGCTCAAGAACGACGGTCTGCTCCCGCTGGGCCTCGCCCGCACCTCGCGGGTCGCCGTGATCGGCCCGCTCTCCGACACGCTGTGCGAGGACTGGTACAGCGGCACCCTGCCCTACCAGGCCACCGTCGCCGACGGCCTCACCGCCGCGCTCGGCACCCACGGCGGCGAGGTGGTCCGGGTGGAGGGCAGCGACCGGATCACGCTGCGGTCGCGCACCACCGGCGAACTGCTCGGCGGCGCCGCGTTCGACGTGACCGACTGGGGACGCGACCGGGTGACCCTGCGCGACGCCGACACGGGCCGCTACCTCTGCCTCCAGGACGACGCCACCCTGGTCGCCTCCACACAGGTGATCAAGAGCTGGTTCGTCCAGGAGACCTTCCAGCTGGAGGCGGCCGAGGACGACACCGTCCTGGTGCGCTCCGTCTTCACCGGCCGCTACGCAGCCGTCGTCGACGGCCGCATCACCGTCACCGCCGAGAACGCCGAGGCCGCCGAGCGCTTCCAGCGCGACCTGCTGCGCGACGGCACCGCCGAGGCCAGGGCCGCCGCCGAGGACGCCGACGTCGCCGTCGTGGTGCTCGGCAACCACCCACTGATCAACGGCCGCGAGACCGAGGACCGCATCGACACCGCGCTGCCCGCCGGGCAGGAGGCGCTGCTGCGCGCCGTCGCCGCGGTCCGGCCGCAGACCGCGCTGGTGGTGATGAGCAGCTACCCGTACGCCGTGGACTGGGCCGACGCCCACCTGCCCGCCGTGCTGTGGACCTCCCACGGCGGCCAGGAGACCGGCCACGCGCTGGCCGCCGTGCTGCTCGGCGACGCCGAGCCCGCCGGCCGCCTCCCGCAGACCTGGTACCGGGGCGACGACACCCTGCCGGCGCCGCTGGACTACGACATCATCAAGGCCGGCTGGACCTACCAGTACCACCGGGCCGCGCCGCTCTACCCGTTCGGTCACGGGCTCTCCTACACCGAGTTCGCCCACCGCGACCTGCGCGTGTCCGAGGCGTCGATCGAGCAGGACGGCGCCCTCGACGCCACCCTGACCGTGGCCAATACCGGCCAGCGACCCGGCAGCGAGGTGGTCCAGCTCTACGTCCGGGCCCTGGACGCCCGCTACCAGGCGCCCCGGCTGCGGCTGGTGGACTTCGCCAAGATCCGCCTGGAGCCGGGCGAGAGCCGCGAGCTGACCTTCCACCTGCCGGCCGACCGCCTGGCCCACTGGGACGTCGCCACTGGGGCCTTCACCGTCGACCCCGGCGGGTACGAGATTGTCGTCGCCCGCTCGGCCGAGCACCCGGTGCTCACCGCGCCGCTCACCGTCACCGGACCGGCGCCGCAGCCCCGTTCCCTGGTCGAACGCCGCATCCTGGCGGTCGACTTCGACGACCACGCGGACAGCACCGTCGTCGACGTCACCCGCACCGACGGCGACGCCGTCACCCCGGCCGACCCGGCCCAGCCGGCCGTGCTGCTCTTCCGCGGCGTCGACCTCTCGGGTGCCGTCCGGGTCGAGGCGGAGACCGCCCGGGAGTCCGTCGGTACCGGCGAGGCGCGGCTGGAGTTCCGGGCCGGCGACCAGTTGCTGGCGAAGATCGACGTCCCGGTCACCGGCGACCGCTACAGCTGGACCACGGTCGGCACCGACCTGTCCGCCCCGCTCCTCGGCGTCCACGATCTGCGGCTGACCCTGCATGGCGGCGTGCGCCTGGCCGCGTTCCGCTTCGGCGCAGCCGGCACAGCCGACTGACGCCCCGTCGCACACGGACCGGCGGCCCGCTCATCGGATGGGCGGGCCGCCACTCGTCCCGCCCGGTCTCCGACGTTGCACGGCGCGCCCGGTGCCGCATCCGTTCCAGCCCGCTACCCCGCCGCCAGGAGGCGGCCGCCATGTCGCTGCTCATCCCCCACCACATCAGCTCGTCATCGCTGCACCCGGAGGACGCCCCCATGCCGCTCACAGACCTCGGAGTCGACGAACTCGTCGGATACCAACCGGAGTTGACCACCCCGAAGGACTTCGACGCCTTCTGGGAACGGACCCTCGCCGAAGCGCGCTCGCACGGCGGCGAGGTCAAGGCCGACCGCGTCACCTCCCAGCACCTCCTGCACACCGTGGAGGTCGACGACGTGCGCTTCCCCGGCTGGAACGGCGAGCCGGTCGCCGCCTGGCTGCTGCGCCCGCGCGGTGCCGACGGGCCGTTGCCGGTCGTCGTCACCTACCTCGGCTACTGCGCCGGCCGCGGCCTGCCCACGGAGCACCTGTTCTGGCCCGCGGCCGGCTACGCCCAACTCGTCGTGGACAGCCGCGGCCAGGGCCACGACACCCCCGACCGCGGCATGGGCGACGGAACCCAGTGGGTCGAGGGCTTCATGACCCGCGGTATCGACTCTCCCGAGAACTACTATTACCGGCGGCTGATCACCGACTGCGTGCGTGCCGTGGACGCGGTCGCGCACCTGCCCGGACTCGACAGCGACCGGATCGTGGTGACCGGCGGCAGCCAGGGCGGCGGCCTGTCCCTCGCCGTGGCCGGCCTGACCGGGGACCGCGTCGCGGCGGTGATGCCGGACGTCCCGTTCCTGTGCCACTTCCGCCACGCCGCGCAGATCGCCGGCGAGGGGCCGTACCCGGAGATCGCCAAGTACCTGCGCTGGCATAGCCGGCACCGGGTCGGGCCGACCTTCGACACCCTCGACCACTTCGACGGCGTCCACTTCGCCCGGCGGGCCACCGCCGCCGCCCTGTTCAGCGTCGGACTGATGGACCCGGTCTGCCCGCCCTCCACCGTCTACGCCGCCTTCAACCGCTACGCGGGCGAGGACCGCACCATGACGGTCTGGCCGTTCGCCGACCACGGCGGCGGCTGCGGCTCCAACCCGCCCGCCCAGCTCGCCTGGCTCCACGAGCGCGGCCTCGCGCCGGGGCGGTGACCGCGTTGAACTCCTGGGAGGAGCCGGACTTCCCCGCACTGCCCGCCGGGTTCCGCTTCGGCGCCGCCACCGCCGCGTACCAGATCGAGGGCGCCCACGACCTGGACGGCCGTGCCCCCTCCATCTGGGACACCTTCAGCCACACACCCGGACGCACCCTCGGCGGCGCCACCGGCGACACCGCCTGCGACCACTACCACCGCTACCGGGAGGACGTGACCCTGCTGCGCGGGCTCGGCGTCGACAACTACCGCTTCTCGATCGCCTGGCCCCGCCTGCTGCCCCAGGGAACCGGCCCGGTGAACCAGAAGGGCCTGGACTTCTACGACCGCCTGATCGACGAGCTGTTCGCTGCCGGGATCCGACCCGCCGTCACCCTCTACCACTGGGACCTGCCGCAGGCCCTGGAGGACCGCGGCGGCTGGCGCGTCCGGGAGACCGCCGAGGCGTTCGCGTCGTACGCGGCCCTCGCCGCCGAACGCTACGGCGACCGGGTAGAGCGCTGGATCACCCTCAACGAGCCGTACTGCTCCGCGTTCGTGGGCTACGCCGAAGGCCGGCACGCCCCCGGCGTCCAGGAGGGCCGTGGCGCGCTCGCCGCCGCACACCACCTGCTGGTTGCCCACGGCCTGGCCGTACGGGAGCTGCGCGCCGCCGGCGCTCGGGAGGTCGGCATCGCCCTCAACCTGGACCGCATCCACGCCGCCTCCGACCGCCCCGATGACCTCGCCGCCCTGCGCCGCGCCGAGGTGCTGCACAACGACGTCTGGACCGATCCGCTCCTCGCCGGACGCTACCCCGCGCAGGAGGCCGAGACCTGGGCCGGTCTCGCCGAAGGCCCCTGGCGGCAGCCCGGCGACCTGGAGGTGATCGGCGCGCCGCTGGACTTCCTCGGCGTCAACTTCTACCGCCCGATCACCGTCGCTGCCGCCCCGCACCGCGCCGACGACATCGAAGCCCGCACCGCCGTGGACATCGGCGTCACCGAGCTCGACCAGTACGGCACCCCGCACACCACCATGGGCTGGCCGATCGTCCCCGGCGCGCTCACCGAGCTGCTCTGCGAGCTGCACGCCCGCTACCCGCAGATGCCACCGGTGTGGATCACCGAGAGCGGGGCCGCATTCGAGGATGTGCTAGGCCCGGACGGGAGGGTCCACGACCCGGAGCGGACCGGCTACCTCGCCGACCACCTCGCCGCCGTCGCCGACTCGGTCGCCGCCGGGGTGGACGTCCGCGGCTTCTACGTCTGGTCGCTGCTGGACAACTTCGAGTGGGCCCGCGGCTACCAGCAGCGCTTCGGCCTGGTCCATGTCGACTACGACACCCTGACCCGAACGCCCAAGGACAGCTACCACTGGTACCGGGGCCTGTTCACCGCGCACCGTGCGCGGACGGAGGAAGCCGCCCGATGAAGTTCACCGACGGCTACTGGCTGATGCGCCCGGGCTGCACCGCCCGCTACGCCGCCGAGGTCGCCGACGTCCGGGCCGAGGAGCACCGGCTCACCCTCTACGCGCCGGTCAAGCACGTGCGCGGCCGCGGCGACACGCTCAACAGCCCGCTGCTGACCGTCGAGTGCTGGTCCCCGGCGGACGGCGTGATCGGGGTGCGCGCCACCCACCACGCCGGATCCGTCCGCCGCGGACCGGAGTTCGCCCTGCCCGGCGCGCAGGACGGCAGCGGGAAGGTCCACCGCGACGGGGCGGTGGTGGAGCTCATCGCCGGCGAACTGACGCTGCGCGTGGACACCTCCCAGCCCTGGTGCCTGGAGTTCACCGCCAGCGGCCGGGTGCTGACCAGCGTCGGCGAGCGCGGCACCGGTTTCGTCACCGACGCCGACGGCCGGCACCACATGCTCGGCCAACTCGCACTCGGTGTCGGCGAACTGGTCTACGGGCTGGGGGAGCGGTTCACCCCGTTCGTCCGCAACGGCCAAGTGGTCGACATCTGGCAGGCCGACGGCGGCACCAGCAGCGAACAGTCTTACAAGAACATCCCGTTCCACCTGACCAACCGGGGTTACGGCGTCTTCGTCAACCATCCCGGGAAGGTCAGCTACGAGGTCGGATCCGAGTCGGTCGGACAGGTGCAGTTCAGCGTCGAGGACCAGTCGCTCGAGTACTTCGTCGTCCATGGCCCCACGCCCAAGGAAATCCTGGAGCGGTACACCGCGCTCACCGGCCGCCCCGCCCTGCCACCCGCATGGGCTCTCGGCCTGTGGCTCACCACCTCCTTCACCACCGACTACGACGAGGCCACCGTCAACCGCTTCGTCGGCGGCATGGCCGAACGCGGCATCCCGCTCAGCGTCTTCCACCTCGACTGCTTCTGGATGCGCGAGTACCAGTGGTGCGACTTCGACTGGGACGCCGACACCTTCCCCGACCCGGCCGGCATGCTGGCCCGCCTCAAGCAGCAGGGCTTGCGGATCTCGGCGTGGATCAACCCGTACATCGCCCAGAAGTCCGCGCTGTTCGAGGAGGGGATGCGCGAGGGGTACCTGGTGCGCCGAGCCGACGGCAGCGTGTGGCAGTGGGACCTGTGGCAGCCCGGCATGGCCCTGGTCGACTTCACCAACCCGGCCGCACGCGACTGGTACACCGACAAACTGCGCACCCTGCTCGCGCAAGGCGTGGACTGCTTCAAGACCGACTTCGGCGAGCGCATCCCCACCGACGTCGTCTGGCACGACGGCTCCGACCCCGAGCGGATGCACAACTTCTACACCCACCTGTACAACCAGGCCGTCTTCGAGCTGCTGCGCGAGGAGCGCGGCGAGGGCGAGGCACTGCTGTTCGCCCGCTCCGCCACCGCCGGCGGGCAGCAGTACCCGGTGCACTGGGGCGGCGACTGCGAGTCCCACTTCAACGCCATGGCCGAGTCCCTGCGCGGCGGACTCTCCCTCGGCCTGTCCGGCTTCGGCTTCTGGAGCCACGACATCGGCGGCTTCGAGGGCACCCCGACCCCGACCGTCTTCAAGCGCTGGGTGCAGTTCGGCCTGCTCTCCTCGCACAGCCGGCTGCACGGCAGCAAGTCCTACCGGGTGCCGTGGGACTACGGCGAGGAGGCGGTGGAGGTGACCCGCGAGTTCACCCTGCTCAAGCACCGGCTCGCGCCCTACCTGCAGCGCGCCGCCCAACACGCGCACGCCACCGGCATCCCGGTGATGCGCGCCATGGTGCTCGAGTTCCCCGACGACCCCGCCGCCGCCACCCTCGACCGGCAGTACCTGCTCGGCGACGACCTGCTGGTCGCCCCGGTCTTCACCGACGACGGCACCGTCGAGTACTACGTCCCCGAGGGCACCTGGACCAACGTCCTGACCGGCCGCGAGGTCGTCGGCCCACGCTGGGTGAAGGAGCAGCACGGCTTCCACACCCTGCCGCTGCTCGCCCGCCCCGACTCCATCATCCCGCTCGCCGCCGACGACCAGCGCCCGGTCTCCGCCTGGGCCGACGGCGTCGAGTTGCGCGTCCACGCCTTCGCCGACGGCGCCGAACGCACCGTCACCATCCCGCGCAGCGACGGCGTCGGCGACAGCGCCCGCTTCCACCTGCGCCGCACCGCCGACCGGCTCACCGTCACCACCGACAGCCCGCACCCGTGGCACGTGCGCATCGGCGGCCCGGACGGCCCCCTGCACACCCAGCCGGCCGGGACCCCGGAGGCCACCCTCCCATACCCGGCCTGAACCGCACCGAAGGCGGGGTTCCGACCCGGAACCCCGCCTTCGGCACATCCCCGTACCCGTTATCCGGAAGAGCCGCCATGGAAAGCCTGACCAAACGCCGGCTGACCGCCGACGAACTCGACACCCTGCTGCGCACCTCCACCGGCCTCGGCTGCCGGGTGGAGGCCGAACTGACCGACGGCTGGTTCAACAGCGTCCACCGCGTCCGGCTGGACGACGGCCGGCCCGCCGTGGTCAAACTCGCCCCGCCGCCCGACGTGCCGGTGCTCCGGTACGAACGCGGCATCCTCGCCACCGAGGCGATGGTCTACCGCCGTCTCGCCACCCTGCCGGCCGGCGCCGTACCGGCACCCCGACTGCTGTACGAGGGGGAGGAGTTCCTGGTCCTGTCGGTCCTGGACGGGACACCGTGGGACAAGGCGGGGGAGCGGCTGACCGCCGGTGCGGAGGCGGGGCTGCGCCGCGAACTCGGCGCGATCACCGCGCGCCTGCACACCCTGGCCTCGGCGGACGGCCGCTTCGGATACCCCGCGGCCGAGTCCGCGCTGTCCGCCGACGACTGGCGGACGGCGTTCACCGCGATGGTGGAGGCGCTGCTGGAGGACGCCGACCGCTGGCAGGCCCCGCTCGGCGTGCGGCCCGGCGAGCTGCGGACCCTGGTGGCCGAAGGCGGCCAGGCCCTCGCGGAGGTCACCGAGCCGAAGCTGGTCCACTTCGACCTGTGGCCGGGCAACATCTTCGTGGATCCGGCGGGCCGCCGGATCACCGGGCTGATCGACCACGAGCGCGCGTTCTGGGGCGACCCCGCCGCCGAGCTGGTCTCGCTGGCCTTCGGCGGCGACACCGGACCGGACAGCGACCTGGTGGCGGGCTACACCGGCGCGGGCGGACGCCTCGACTTCACCCCCGCCCTCCGGCACCGGCTGGCGCTCTACCAGCTGTACCTGGCCCTGCTGCTGGTCGTCGAGTGCGGCCCTCGCGGCTACCGGGGCGAGCACGTGTCGTTCTGCCGGGGCATGGTCGCCGAGGCGGTCGACCGCGTCCGGGCCCTGGGGTAGCCGCCGTGCGGGGAGCCGTGGCGCCGACCACGGGGCCGGTCGCGCAGCTCCCCGCCCCGTGGTCGGCATGCTCACCGTCAGCCGTGGTCGACCACGACCATCGCGTGCCCGTCCAGGCTGGTCACTCGCACGTGGACGTACTCGCCGTCGTACTGCCAGTCGAGCTCCTGCCCGGACGGCTGCAGCCGCACCGCGCTCGGCTCGCCCGTGACCCGCACCGAGACCGGCACGTCGACCAGCGGGAAGGCGTCGTGCACCAGGTCCAGCGCCGGGGTCTCCCGGGCGGGCACGAAGCTGATCAGGTGCACCACCGTGCCGGTGGGCGTGCTGACCACGCCGGTCTCCAGGTGGACCGGCCCGCCGATCCGCACCAGCGGATCGGGCAGCAGCCGGTCCAGCACCGCGCCGAGCAGCTGCCGGTACGTCTCCACGCCGTGCTCGTGGAACGCCTCCAGCAGGTTCACGGTCACCGCTCCCACCCCGTCGGCCACCGCCACGGCGACCTCGTCCGTGGGGTCGGCCGGCGGCGTGTACGAGTGGCCGCAGAACCGGTCCCAGCTGCGGGGGAAGTACGGCGCCACCACCTTGGCCAGCACCTCCGCTCCGGCCCCGGCCCGAGCGGACAGCCGGGCGCCGTGGCTGATCACCGGGAAGTCCTCCGGCGCGCCGGGCACGCCCTGGCAGGCCAGGAAGGACTCGCCGTCCGGGGCGGGCGCCAGCCCCTCGACCGGCAGGTCGGGGAGGGTCGGCTCGGTGCCGTTCAGCAGCGCGGCCCCGATCAGCAGTACCGCCCCGCCGCCCGTGCGGTACTCCTGGAGCCGGTCGGCGAGGGAGTCGTCGACCCGGGTGGTCTCCGGCACCACCACGGCCCGGTACCCGCTCAGGTCCGACTCGGGGGTGACCACGTCGAACTGCACCCGCAGCTGCTGCAGGGCGCGCACCGCGCCGATGATGCTCGCCCCGGGGTTGTCGCCGAGCGCGGAGTCGGAGAGCAGCGCGACCTCGCTGAGCACCCGGCCGCCCTCGACGAACGGCTCGCACCGCTCGATGTGCCGGTAGACCGAGCCGATCAGCTCGTACACCGCCGGGGACAGCGCGCCGCGCGGGTGCAGGACGTCGCCGACGCCGCCGGTCAGCCCGTGGCTGAGCATCTGGCTGCACTCGTAGAGCAGGGCGGCCCGGGGCTTGAGGGCGGCGTTGTCCCCCCAGCTCTCGTGGAACCGGCCGGTGTGGCTGAGGGTCGGCAGACCCATCGGCCGGACGAAGCGCGCCACGTACGGCAGGAAGGTGTAGCCCCAGCCGCCGGTCGGCAGACCCTCGATCTCGGCGTGGCGCACGAACTGCCGTTCCTCGGACAGCCGGGACTTGGGCCGGCTGTTGAACCAGACGCCCTGTGCGGCGTCCGCCGGCAGCGCCTTCTCCACCATGGCGGAGTAGCGCGCCATGTAGCGGTGGGCCACCAGGGTGGCGTAGCGCGCCCGGTGGTCGGCGTCCGCCGGGTCCAGGCCCTCGCGGCGCATGCCGTCGACCGCCCAGCGGCTCGCGCTCGGCTGGTCCCAGCACATGTCGATGAAGATCCCGTCGACCGGCGCGAAGCGCCGCAGCACCTCGTCCAACTGGTCGGCGAAATAGTCGGCGTACGGGCTGGACATGTCGAGCACGTTCCACCCGGCCTCGAAGGCGGAGGTGGTCCAGCGGTTGAGCTTCAGGTCCTCGCCGTGTCCGATCCACTCGGGGTGCTCCCGGGCGGCGTACTCGTCGACCTGGAGGGAGAGGTAGATGGGTGCGCGGATCCCCACCGCGTGCAGGGCGTCGACCTGCTCGGCCAGCAGGTCGAGGCCGGGGTCGAGGCCGGGGTGGCGCTCGGGCCGGTCGGTGGCGTGGTAGAGGAGGCCGTGGTGGCACTTGGCGAAGACGGTGACGCTGTCGACGGCGGCGTCCTTGAAGGTCTGCGCGAAGGCCGCCGGGTCGAAGTCCCGGCCGACGTCCGGGATGTCGGGCCCGGTGTGAAAGTCCAGGTGCACCGTGCGGCGCGGGAACCGGCTCGGGTCGGGCGGAGTGGGGCGGGACAAGGTGTTCTCCTCGCGTACGCGTACGGAAGTCGGGGCCTGCGAGCCGAGGAAGGGGCCTCAGTCGCGGGGGAGGAGGCGCGGGCCGCGCACGCCGCCGTCCACGGCGAGGTCGGTGCCGGTGGTGGCACCGGCGTGCGGGCCGGCCAGGTAGGCGATGGCGGTGGCCACCTGCTCGGCGGTCACCGGGTGGCCGGTGCGGCCGCGGGCCTCCGCGGAGGCCCGGTCGGGGCTCGGGCCGGAGCCGGCGTCGGGCAGCGGCTCCGGAACCGGCGCGGTCAGGGAGCCCGGGTCGACGCAGGTCACCCGGATGCCGTCGGCGGCCAGATCGGCGGCCATGGCCCGGGTCATCGACCGGACCGCGCCCTTGGACGCCGAGGACAGCACCGCCGAGGACAGCACCTGGGCGGGCAGTCCCTCGGCGGTCGCGACCGAGCAGGTGTTGACGATCGCCGGGGCCGGCGAGCGCCGCAGGTACGGCAGCGCGGCCCGGGTCGTGCGCATCACCCCGAGGACGCCGACCTCGAACATCCTGCGCCACTCCTCCTCGCCGCCCAGCTCGACGCCGTCGCGGGCGCCGACGCCGGCGCAGTTGACCAGGATGTCGATGCCGCCCAGCAGTTCGGCGGCCCAGGCCACCCCGGCGCGGACCGACTGCTCGTCCGCGACATCGGCGTACGCCCGGACCAGCGTGGACGGGACGCCGTCCGGTCGCACGTCGAGGCAGGCGACCCGCGCGCCGCGGGCCGCCAGCAGGCGGGCCGTGGCCAGCCCGATGCCCGAGGCGCCGCCGGTGACGACGGCCGCCAGGCCCGCGAAGTCGGGCTCACCCATGGCTGCTCCTCCTCCTCAATACATAGGATGTATTTATAGAAGGAGCGGCCGTGATCCGTCCAGAGGGTGTGACGAATGAGGCCACAAAGCGCCAGGTTTCAGGGAAAGTTGAGGCGGCAGCAGGCAATGGCTTCAGCTGCTCGCCGTTCGGTATTCGTCCCCAAGACATGGGATGACCTGTTTAGCTTGTCGATGTGTCTCTCAATGACCACGCCCCCGCCGACCCGCTCTGGTACCGCTACCCCGCCGACGACTTCCTCGACGCGCTCCCGCTCGGCAACGGCCGGCTCGGCGCGATGACCCATGGAGGCATCGCCACCGAGCGGATCGACCTCAACGCCGACACGCTGTGGTCGGGCGGCCCGGGCCCCCGCGACCGGGCGGGCGCCGCCGAGCACCCGTGCGCCGTCCGCGCGGCCGTGCTGCGCGACCGCGCACTCGCCGTCACCGGCGCCGACGAGCGGTGGTGCTGGTCGCCGTCGGCACCGGCTACCGGGGCTGGCGCGAGCAGCCCGACGGCCCGCAGGCTGCGCTCGCCGAGGCCCGCCGGTGGCTGGCGGGCGCCGGGGGTCAGGACTACGAGAAGCTCCGCGCCGAGCACCCGGCCGACCACCACAGGCTCTCCGGCGTTCGCCAGGAGAAACGCACGGCTCTGAGGGGCTGTCAATACGTTCTGTACGGATCTGTGGCAAGTCGAGCACAGGATTCCAAGGAGCACGACTGGCAATTGACGGGAACTCAGTGAACGCTCACACTCATCCCCGACCCTTCGGTGCGCCGAGGCGAAACCCTCAGCGCGCCGAGCGAAACCCTCAGTGGGCCGAGGCGAAACCTCCTCGAAGGGTGACGGAGCCGCCGGCGGTCCGGGCGTCGACACGGTAGCTGTCGCCGGCCGCGGCGCGGGCGCCCGTGGCGTGGTTGAACTGCGCGGCGAACTCGTGCTGCCCGGCGGGCACGGTACGGCCCGGCTTGAGGACCCAGCGGTAGACCAGCGAGCCACCGGACTCCTGGACGGTGACCGTGAAGTCGTCGGCCGGCAGGGTCCGCCAGGTGCCGGTGTCACGCACCCCGCCGGTCTGCGCGACCCGCAGCTCCACCGTGAGCGAGGTGAGCGGCTGGGAGGCTCCGAGGACCAGGTTGCTCTGGCCCCAGTAGATCGTGCTGTGCCCGTCCACCGAACCCTCGGTCCACAGCGGACCGTTCTGGACCCGCCCGGTCGGGAGCGACGGACTCGGACTCGGCCGCGACCCGCCCGTGGCGCTCGGCGCCGGACCGGTGGCTGTGGAGGGCGTCGA
Organism: Kitasatospora atroaurantiaca; assembly: GCF_007828955.1. Classification (NCBI taxonomy): domain Bacteria; kingdom Bacillati; phylum Actinomycetota; class Actinomycetes; order Kitasatosporales; family Streptomycetaceae; genus Kitasatospora; species Kitasatospora atroaurantiaca. Next base: position 7,180,597 of record NZ_VIVR01000001.1, read on the forward strand.
CGGGGTGGGGCTGTTGACGGGGGACGGTGCGGCGGGGGACGTCACGGCGGGCGACGGTGACGGGCCGCTGACGATACCGGCGACGGCGAGGCCGCCGGTGGCCAGGATGCCGGCAGTGGCGAGGGCGGCGAGGGCCACCCTGCGCCCGGACCGGGCGATCGAGGGTGCGCGGTGTCGGAGCGCCGGGCCGGCGGCGCGCTGCTCAACCAGCGCGATGATCTTGGCTCGGTCGGGGTGGTGGTACGCGGCAGCCTCTCGCAGCTGTCGGCTGATTTCCTCGTTCACCGGGTCCTCCCTCCCATCACCGGCTCGCCGGTCGCCGCTGCGCCGAGCAGTCGTTCCAACTCGGCCATCGCCTTCGAAGTCTGGCTCTTCACCGTACCGACCGATATGCCCAGTGCCATCGCGGTGTCCTTCTCCGAAAGGTCGAAGGCATGGCGCAGCACTACGCACGCCCGCTTGCGGAACGGCAACCGGGCGAGCGCCGCCCGGACGTCCAGGGTGCCGGGCATGTCCGGCAGGTCGATCGCCTCGGGGGCGCGTGACCAGAACAGCGCGATCCGGCGCCGCTCGCGGACGGCGCTGCGGATGCGCTCGCGCACCAGGTTGGCCACCACGCCGCGCGCATAGGCGAGCGGGTGGCGGGCCGCACGGAAGCGGTCCCAGTGCTGCCACAGCGCCACCAGGGCGTCCGCGGCGATGTCGTCGGCCGCGTCCGGCTCGCCGGTCAGCAGGTAGGCGAGTCGGGCCAGTTCGGCATAGTGGCGGTCGAAGAAGTCGTGGAACTCCTCGGACGCCTCCTCTAGGCGCATCTCCCTCGGTCGCCCTCTCCCTGCGATGTGTGCGTTAACAATCGGCCGAAGCGTAACAGCGCCCGTCACCACGACCGAACGGCGGCCGCCTACGGCGGCGTAACCGTGGTGGTGGATGGATGCCACGATCAGTGCCGGGCGAACTGGACTCGAGTGGGTTGGGCGACCTCCGGTTTCACCGCGAGGCCGTCCACGGTCAGCTGCTCGCCGTAGATGTCCGTGATCCTGATCGAGGCGCCGCAGCCGTTGCCGTCGGCGGCGAGGAAGTAGTTGTAGGAGGTACGCGACAGCCGCCGCCAGCCGCTCGCGGTCCGCATCTCCAGGGCGGCGACCGGATTGCGGTGACCGATCACCTGGATGGCGCACCAGTACTGGCTGGACCCGGTCTTGTACCGGACGGAGAGCGTGTCCGGTGCACTGGCGGGGCTCAGCAGGGTCCAGGTGATCGAGAGCCGGCCGACCTTCAGATCGGCGAGCTTGGCGAACGCCTGCTGGCTGAGGTCGAGCTGCCCCGGCGCGCAGGGCAGTGGGCACTCGTTGACGATCCGCACCGTGATCGAGGCCCCGTTGGCGGCCTTGACCAGCACGTACGCGCCGCACGCCCGGGACGTCTCGTAGTCGGTGGTGTTCATCGCCGCGATCATCATGTCGCCGGACGGGCCGAACAGGCAGGCACCGTTGCCGTCGGCGGCCTCGTACGCGGTGGCCACGCCCTGGTAGCTGACCCCGGGGCGGATCCGCCCCGTCGCAGGCGCCGCCGCGGACTTCGAAGTGGCCGAGGCCGAAGCCGAGGCGGAGGGCCGGGCCGAGGCCGAAGCGGACGGGGAGGCGGAGGCAGCGGCGGAAGCAGAGGCCGACGGCTGCGCCGAGTCGGTCGGCGCGCCGGTCGCCGGCTCAGCGGAGCCGGAACCCGTCGGGTCGCCCGCCGGGGTCCCCGCCACGGCCGCGCCGGCCGGCCGGCCGGTGTCGGTGCCGCTCCCGGGGACCAGCGCGACGGCCAGGCAGGCCACCGCTGCCACTGCGGTCAACACCAGCGGAATGCCGACTGCTCGTCCGCGGTTCCGCGTGCGCCGCTCCCGCTGAGCGCCGTGCTTCGTTGTGCTCATGCTCGTCCGTTCGGTAGGTCAGGTCGCTGTTTCACCTCCCAGTGGTCGCCGGTGGAGAAAAGGTTGCCGCCCCTCGAAAAATTTTCTGAGACGGCCGCGGAGTGCACATCGGAGCCGCCGGCGACGAGCGCCGCCGGCGCGAGACCGTGGCCCCCCGTACGACGCTCGCTACCTCGACTCGATGGTCTGCGCGCACCAGATCGTCTTGCCACTGGTGGTGTGCCGGGTGCCCCAGCCCTGGGTGAGCTGGGCGACGAGCATAAGGCCCCGGCCGCCCTCGTCGAAGGCGCGGGCCCGGCGCAGGTGCGGTGTGGTCTCGCTGGCATCGGAGACCTCGCAGATCAGCGCGGTGTCGCGGATCAGCCGCAGCCGGATCGGCGGCTCGCCGTACTTGATGGCGTTGGTGACCAGCTCGGTGACGACGAGCTCGGTGACGAACGCCTCCTCCTCCAGGCCCCAGACGGCCAGCTGCCCGGAGGCGAACCGCCGGGCGGGCGGCACCTGCGAGACGTCGGGCTCGACGTTCCAATCGGCGACGCGGTCGGCGGTCAGCGCGTGGGTTCGGGCGAGGAGCAGGGCCGCGTCGTCGGTGCGGTGGTCGGGGAGCAGGACAGCGATCGCCGTGTCGCAGAGGGCCTCCAGCGAGGTGGCCGGCTCGCTCAGGACCCGGAGCAGTTCGGCGATCCCCTGCTCGGCGTCGCGTTCGCGGCTCTCCACCAGTCCGTCGGTGTAGAGGGCGAGCAGGCTGCCCTCGGGCACCTCGACCTCGGTCGCTTCGAACGGCAGCCCACCGACGCCGAGCGGCGGTCCAGGCTGTACCGACAGCAAGGTCCTGCTGCCGTCCGCCGCGATGATCAGCGGCAGCGGGTGCCCCGCGCTCGCCATGGCGCAGCGGCGGGAGACCGGGTCGTAGACGGCGTACAGGCAGGTGGCCCCGGATTCGCCGGTCGATTCGAAACGGTTTTCGGGCTGGAGGTCGTCGGGAAGGTGGAGGACCAGGTCGTCCAGGTGGGTCAGCAGCTCGTCCGGCGGCAGGTCCACGTCGGCCAGGGTGCGGACCGCCGTTCGCAGCCGGCCCATGCTGGCCGAGGCGTGCAGGCCGTGCCCGACGACATCGCCGACCACCAGGGCGACCCGGGCGCCGGACAGCGGGATGACGTCGAACCAGTCGCCGCCCACGCCCGCACCGGCTCCGGCGGGCAGGTAGCCGGAGGCGACCTCGATCGCCTCCTGGCGCGGCAGCCGCTGTGGTAGCAGGCTGCGTTGCAGGGTCAGCGCGGTGGTGTGCTCGTGCGAGTAGCGGCGGGCGTTGTCGATGGCCACGGCGGCCTTGGCGGCCATTTGCTCGGCGAGGATCAGGTCGTCGGCGGTGAAGGCCTCGGGCCGGTCGCGGCGGGCGAACGCGACGACGCCGAGCACGGCGCCGCGCGCCAGCAGCGGCACGGTGATCTTGCCGGTGAGCCCCTTCGCGGCGATGGACGGGTCGATCAGCGGGGTGCCGGGCGGCCAGTGGGCGGGGTCGGCGGCGAGACCCGGGCCGAAGGCCCATTCGCCGCCCTGGCTGGGTTCGGCGGCGAGCTGCACCGTGGACCTGCCGGTGGCCATGCAGCGGGCGACGATGGAGCCGGAGGCGTAGCCGACCGGCGTCGCCGGTCCGGGAGGCCGGTCCGGATCCTCCTTCGCACTGTGCTGGGCGGCGCGGCTGAGCGTGATGGTGCCGGCGGCGGTGACCGCGGCGGGGACGGGCGGTTCCTCCCCGCGCAGCACCTCGTCGAAGAGATCGACGATGGCCAGGTCGACGAAGCCCGGGATCGGGGCCGTCGCCAGCTCCCGGGCGGTGCTGACCACGTCGAGGGTCCGACCGATGCCGCTGCTGGCTTCGTTGAGGATGAGCAGGCGCTGGCGGGCCCAGTACTCGGCGCTCATGTCGAATCCCCAGTTCGCGACCGCGCGCACCGTGCCCTCGGCGTCCCGGACGGGCCACATGCTGGTGGCCCAGGCATTGGCGTAGGCGCTGCCGAGCGGGCGGAAGATCGTGATGAGACGCGCGGGCTCGCCGGTCCTGGCCACCTCGGAGAGCTTGTTGGTATACGCGGCATCGTCCAGTTCGGGGAACAGCTCGCGGTACTTCTCACCGAGCACCTGCTCCTCCGAGTGCGCCATCACCCGGGACGCGGCGGCGTTCACCCACAGGAACCGCAGGTCAGGGTCGTACACCCCCAGGGCGAAGGGGCACTGCTCGAAGGCCCGGTCGGCGATCACGGGGCGCCGTCCCCAGCGCTGGACGGTCAGGACGAGGCCCAGCGCCCGGCCGCTGCTCCCGCCCAGGGGATGAGCCGTCACCACGGCGTCCACCGTGGAACCGTTCCGGTGGCGCAGGGCGATCAAGCCGGTGCTGTCGGTGCCGGCGTCGTCGGGGAAGCCGGGCGGGGGATCGACCAGCAGGTCGGTCACGGGGCGGCCGACGGTCTCCTCCGCCGCCCAGCCCAGCAACAGCAGCCCACCCTCGCTCCAGCCGCTCACCAAGCCGTCCGGATCGACCACGACAACGGCAGTGGGTGCGTCCTGCACGCCGGCCGTCTCCATGCGCGCCTCCGTCCAGGCAGCCGTGCATACCGGAACGGGAATCCGGTCTCTGGCTCCAGCCTAGGTCCGGCGCCCGGTGCATGCGCTCCGGGCAGCGAGGGGACAGGACGTCACGGCACGACCTTCCGCTTTCCCGGCCTAGTTATCCGCGGTCGAAGAATGCCGTGACGGGTGCGTGATCGGACCAGCGTTCCGCGTGCGAGGCGGGCTGCTCGGCGTAGGCCTCGATGCACCTGGCCGCGAGTCCCTGACTGGCCATCAGGTAGTCGATCCGTCAGCGGGCAGACGTGTCTTCCAAAAGGTCCACCCGTTCGGGCGGGGATGGGTCGGGTAGGTCTGCTGGCCTGCGGCTACGTCGGCTCGCTCGACGACACCACCGACCGCGACACCCGCTGGGGTTCCTTGGTGGCGAAACCGTCGGTGTTGCTGCCCGGGGACGAGGTTGACGATGTTGCCGGTCTGGGAGCCGTAGACCGCGCCCGCCAGGCGGAACTGCGCGCGGTGCCACGGTCGCCGGATTCAGTCGGCCTGGGCACAGCGGGTCAAGATTGGGTAACGGCGGATCCTACCTCTTGTCCCGCCAAATTGTGAGCGTTAACAATCTCACAAGCGCGAAACAGCGGCGTCACCTCCGGTTCACACGAACGACCTGGATGCGGTGCTGCCCGAACCGCGCCGGACCGGACTGCGCACGGCCCAGCTGTCACCACGGCGACATGCACCACACGCGGAGACACAGGTCGCCCGGCACCGCCCCCACCGAGATCGAGCTTCCCCGTCGCACTGCGCCCCCCTTCACCCTGGTGGCATTCCCACAACTAACAGGAGACGTTCCATGTCCGCGCTTCGCGCACGGCTGTCGGCGGTAGTGCTCGCCGTATGCCTCCTCTTCACCGGCCTGGCTGTGGCCACACCACAGCGGGCCGCCGCCGCAGACCCGGGCTACCTGATGGTGCACTTCACCGGTGACGGGTCGACCGGTCAGCAGACCTACCTCTCGCACAGCACGGACGGTGTGCACTGGAACGACCTCAACGGCGGTGGCATGGTCCTGCGCTCCACGGTCGGCACGCAGGGCGTGCGTGACCAGGCACTGGTGCGCTCGCCCGACGGGAGCCGGTACTGGATCATCGCCACCGACCTGTGCATCGGCTGTGGGCAGAACTGGGACACCGCCCAGAACAACGCCAGCCGCAACCTCGTGGTGTGGGAGTCCACGGACCTGGTCAACTGGTCGCAGCCGTGGCTGCTCAACGTCGCCGGCGCGATCCCCGACGGCCGCAACGCGTGGGCGCCCGAGGCGATCTGGGACCCGACGACCAACGACTACGTCCTGTACTGGGCGACGAATGCGACGCTCAACGGCGTGCTCAAGCACCGCATCTACTACGCCCGCACGAGCGACTTCCGCACCATCACCACCCCGCAGCTCTACATCGACCGCCCCGGCACCCAGAACATCATCGACACCCAGATCATCGAGGTGCCGTCGGGCGTCGGCAACTACCGCTACGTGCGGGCCTCCGGTGACGGACAGATCACGCTCGAGGGCAGCAACTCGATCCTGGGGACGTGGACCAACCTCGGCAACCTCTCCGGCATCGGTTTGACCGGGTCCCAGGTCGAGGGCCCAATGTGGATGAAGTTCAACGGCACCGACAAGTGGGCCCTCTACCTCGACCAGTACGCCTCAGGAGGCGGCTACATGCCGGTCCTGACGACCGATCCGTCCAACCCCGCCGCCTACCAGAAGCAGGCATCGGGAAGCTACAACATGGGCGGCACGAAGAAGCGCCACGGCTGGATCCTGAACCTGACGGCCGCCGAGGAGAGCCGGGTGCTCGCCCGCTGGCCCAACACCCCCGCCCAGCGGCTCCAGTCGTTCAACTTCCAGGACCGGTACGTGCGGCACACCAACTTCGATGCTCGCATCGACCCGAACGTCAACCCCCTCGACGACTCCCGGTTCCGGCTGCGGCCCGGCCTCGCGGGCACCGGTACCGTCTCCTTCGAGTCGGTGAACTTCCCCGGGTACTTCCTGCGGCACTCCAACTACGACTTCCAGCTCGTCTACAACGACGGCAGCAGCCAGTTCGCCCAGGACGCCACCTTCCGCCAGGTCGCCGGGCTGGCCGACTCGACCTGGTCGTCGTTCCAGTCGTACAACCACCCCGACCACTACATCCGGCACTACGCGTACGAGTTGCGGCTCGACCCGATCACCACCGCGACCGCACGCGGTGACGCCACCTTCCGCGTGACCAGCTGACCCGACCGGGATGCCGGCGCCTCCGAGGAGAGCGCCGGCATCCCCTATTCACACGGCCGGCTGTTCGCCTGGTGGAGCGGGCGTGAATCCGTAAACCGCTCGTCCACGTGCCGGCAGACTGCACCCGATCGCGATCACCCGTGGATCAGGCGGGTCAGCGCTGCAGGGTGAGGACGCCCGGCCGCCACGGCAGTTGGTCGTAGGGGCCGCTCGCGGTGGGGGACTTGCCCTGGTAGAGGAACTGCAGGTTGCAGGGGTCGATGGTCATGGTCTGGTCGGGGTTGCTGCGGACCAGGTCGCCGTGGCTGATGTCGTTGGTCCAGGTGGCACCGCTGTTGGCCTTGCCCGCGAAGGGGCTGCTTTCGGTGCTGGCCTGCGGGGTCCACGAGCCGTTCAGGCTGGTGGCGGTGAAGGAGCGGAAGTAGCGCCCGTTCGCGCCCTGGGCCTCGACGATCATGAGGTACTGGTTCTGGTCCTTGACCTTGTAGACCTGCGGCGCCTCGAACAGGTTGTTCGCCGTGTCGCTCATGACCGTCGTGTACGACGAGCCGAAGCTGCCCGGGAAGTTCCCGATCGGCATGCTGGCCCGGTAGATGCTGCCGTTGTCACCGGCGAAGAACAGGTACATGTTCTGGCCGTCGGCGATCAGGGTCTGGTCGATCGGGCCGGTGCCGGAGTTGGGGATGCTACCGGTGAACAGCGGCTGCGGCGCGGACCAGCCGTTGGGGTTGGTCGGGTCGCTCGACGTGCGGTAGATGAACGGCCAGGCACCCCACTGGTACGCCAGCACCCAGATGTTCTTGGGCGCGAAGTAGAACAGCGTGGGCGCCACCGCGGCCTGGCTCATCCCGCTCTGCCCGGCCGACGCCATGTCCGACCAGTTCGTGAACGGGCTGAACATCATCGAACCGTACGACGATCCCGACACGTTCGACGCGTAGACCACGTGCTTGCCGTTGTACACCACGTCGGTGAAGTCCTTCACCGACGCCCACCCGTTCGCCGGCTGCGCCAACGAACCCGTCGAGGACCACCGGTACGTCGACGGAAGAGCACACGTGCCGTCCGTCGGCGCGGCCGACTTGAAGTTCCAGTGCTGGTTGGCGCCGCCCTTGGAGTCCCAGATCTGGACGGCGGTGCCGTTGGCGGTCTGACCGCCGGGGGTCTCCAGCACCCGGCCGCTGGCGACGTTGGTCAGCGTGTAGGAGCCGTCGCCGTTCCGGGCGGCGCGCCAGTGCTGGTTGGCGCCGCCGTTGGAGTCCCAGACCATCATCCTCGTCCCGTTGCCCGTCCGGCCGCCCGGCTCGTCCAGGACCCGGCCGCTGGCGACGTTGGTCAGCGTGTAGGAGCCGTCGCCGTTCTTGCCGGCCCGCCACTGCTGGTTGGAGGCGCCGCTGGCGTCCCACACCTGGAGCGGGGTGCCGTTGCCGTTCTGCCCCGCAGGCTCGTCGAGAACACGTCCGGCGGCCACGTCCGAGAGCGTGTAGACGGTGCCGGAGGCGATGCCGCCGTCCGGCGTCCCGCCGCCGCTGCTGGCGCTGCCCAGGGCGGTGAGCACCGCGTTGTAGGCGGGTTTCTTGTTGCCGTTGTTGTCGAACAGCAGCGGGTTCTCGCCGGTGCGCCAGGAGTCGCTGTCGCGGATGCCCCACACGGTGATGCCGGTGCAGCGGGCGACGTTGAGGCAGGCCTTGACGGTGTTGGTGTAGGCGGTGGTGGATGCCTGGGCGATGTCGAGCTCGGTGATCTGGACGTCCACGCCGAGCGCGGCGAAGTTGGACAGGGTGGTCTGGAAGCTGGCCGGCGGGCCGCCGGTGCCGAAGTGGCTCTGGAAGCCGACGCAGTCGATGGGCACGCCGCGGGACTTGAAGTCCTTGACCATGGTGTAGACGCCCTGGGTCTTGGCGTCGGTCCAGTTCTCGATGTTGTAGTCGTTGTAGCAGAGCTTGGCCGAGGAGTCGGTGTTCCGGGCGGTGCGGAAGGCCTCCTCGATGAAGCCGTTGCCCAGCACGTTCTGGAACACGGAGCTGCGGTGCCGGCCGCTGCCGTCGTCGGCGAAGGCCTCGTTGACCACGTCCCAGGCGTAGATCTTGCCCTTGTAGTGGGTCATTTCGGTGGTGATGTGGTTGTTCATCACGCCGCGCAGGGTGTTGGCGTCGGTGATGGAGCCGACCCAGTTGGGCAGTTGGGAGTGCCAGACCAGGGTGTGGCCGCGCGTGCGCTGGCCGTGCGCGGAGGCGTGGCTGACGATCGAGTCGGCGGAGGCGAAGTTGAACGACCCGCGGGAGGGTTCGGTGGTGTCCCACTTCATCTCGTTTTCCGGGGTGATCATGTTGAATTCCCGGTCGAGAATGGTGGAGTACGTCGAGTCCCCGAGCCTGCCCCCGGCCACTGCCGTACCGAAGTAGCGGCCGCTGCCGGCAGCTGCGTCGCCGACCACAGCCGGCGTGCCGGCGTTCGGCGTGAATGCGGCCTGAGCGACCAGCGGTATGGCAGCACCCGCGGCGGCGAGAACCACGGTGGCGGCGAGCAGGCGGCGGGTTGCCGGACGGCGGCGATGAGAGCGGTTCTGATCTGGCAACGGCTTCTCCTTCTGGCGCAGCGGGCCTTGGTCTCGGCCCTGGTTACCTGCCAGTTGGCGCCGCGCGCACAAAGGTTGCCGTGATCGGGAGGAATCTTTTGTCGAGCCAGAGATTGGCGCGGCCCTCATCCCGTCGGGGCGAAGCCGCCCCGGACCGCGAGGGGGCCTGCGGCGGTCCCGGCGTCGGCGCGGTAGGTGTCATCCTTTGGCGTCCCGTCCGCCGGTGGCGTGGTTGTACCGGCCGGCGACGACGTGCTGTCCGGGCGGCACCATACGGGCCCGGCTTGAGGACCCAGCGGTGGACCAGCGCGCCGCTCTCCTCCTGCACGGCGACGGTGACGTCGTCCGTGGGCAGGGGTCGCCGGCTGCCGGTGCTCTGCACGCCGCCGGTCTGGGCGATGCGCAGTTCGAGGGTCAGTGCGGTGAGTGGCTGGGTGGTCTTGAGCGTGATGTTGCTCTGCGCCCAGTAGATGGTGCTGTGCGGGTCGACCGAGCCGTCCGTCCGCAGCGGCCCGTCCGCGGTGTTGGGGGGCGCTGGACGACGGCGGTCACCGCGAAGCCGGCCGCCACCAGCATGCCGGTGAAGACGAAGCGCGTTCCGTCAGCCATGGCGGGGCCGCAGGCCGTTGTGCCTGCGGCCCCGCTCGGGCGTCGGGGTCAGGAAGGGTCGCCGTACTGGAGACCGCGTCCGTTGGTGCCGATGTAGACGCGACCATAGGTGTCGGGGTCGCCGGTGATGATGCCGAGGCTGCCGATGGCGCCCCACTGGTGGGCGTCGTCGTTGACGCGGAGCCAGGTGGCGCCCTTGTCGGTAGAGCGGAAGACTCCGGTGACGTCCTTGACGGTGCCGATCAGGTACAGGGCCTGGTAGTTGGCGCCGGGTGCGGCCTTGCCGAAGCCGAGGGCCGAGGCGGACTGCACCGAGCCGAGCGGGGTGAAGGTGCGGCCGCCGTCGGTGGAGTGCAGCAGCCCCTTGCCGCCGCCGGAGATCCACAGGTCCCCGGCGATGCCGGGGACGGCCATGAGCCGGCCGGAGGGCAGGTTGCCGGTCCGGGCGGTGAAGGTCGCGCCGCCGTCGGTGCTGGCGTAGAGGGTGCCGCCGGACAGGGAGTAGAAGGTGTTGCCGGAGGAGCGGTCGGCGACGACCTCGGCGTCGGTGCCCAGGCCGCTGACCTTCGACCAGCTCGAGCCCTTGTCGGTCGAGCGGTACGGGACCTGACCGTCCTCGGTCCAGACGATGGTGGAGCCGTCCGCCGCAAGCGCGACATGGCCCATCTGGGAGCTGCTGACCGGCTCTGACTTGAAGCCGTTCCAGCTGCTGCCGCCGTCGGTGGAGTAGGCGCCGTCCTGCGCGCCGCCACGGCCGACGCGCACCATCATCGAGGGGTTGGACTGAGCGAAATCGATGTCGGTGCTGCTGCTCATCAGCGGGTTCTTCAGCCGTCCGGCGGGCACCTCGGTCAGGGAGTCGTGGCGGAAGCCGCCCTGGTCGCCCATGGAGGTGATGACGGTGGTGCCGCCGGGAGGGGCGATCGCGTCCGCCAGCGAGGTCTCCTCCAGCCCGCGGGCCCCGGAGGCCCAGTGGCTGGTGCCGCCGCTGTCGGAGGCGTTGGCGTCCTTGCTGCGCCAGATGCCGTTGCCGGTGCCGTACAGCGCGTGCCCGGAGTCGAGGGGATCGATGGCCAGCGCGGTCATCCAGTGCCCGGTGCCGGTACCGACGTAAGGAGCGCCGGAGGCGTCGCGCTGCGACTTGTCGGCCAGTGCCTTCCAGGTCGTGCCGCCGTCGGTGGTCCGGTAGACCTCGTCCTCGGGCCACCAGCGGTCGAGGGTGGTGACCATCACCGTGGACGGTCTCTGCGGGTCGACGGCCAGACCGGAGAACCCGTAACCGCCCTGGGAGGGGGAGATGTTCTTCCACGCGCCGCCGGACGGCGTGTACTTCCACACCGAGCCCGCCGTCGCGTCCATGGGGCCGATGCTGTTGCTGTAGGACAGGTACAGCGAGCCGTCACCGGAGACCACGCCGTGCTGCGGCATCTGGCCGGTGGGCTGCCCGGAGACGGCCTGCCAGGTGTTGCCGCCGTCGGTGGAGCGGTACAGGGAGGTGGACCTGTCGTTGACGCCGACGTAGATCGTGTTGCTGCCGGCCGGGCCGTACGTCACGAAGGAGATGCCCGCGCCGCTGCTCGCCCCGTCCTTAACGGGGAACGAGGAGACCTGACTCCATGTCGCGCCGTAGTCGGTGCTGCGCCACAGGCCGTTCTTGCGGGTGCCCAGCAGTAGGGTGCCGTGGTTCGCGGGGTCGATCACGAGCCGTTCGCCCGCCCCGCGGCCGGGTTCGTTGCCGCCCAGCTTGAACGGCAGATCGGTGCGCTGGAAGGTGCGGCCCCGGTCGGTGGAGCGCAGGATCACGCCGTTGCCGGCCCACTCGTTGGTGTAGGTGCCCGTCGCGAGGTAGAGCCGGTTGGGGTCGACGGGGTCGGTGGCCAGCGCATCTATGCCCAGCAGGTTCCAGTCCTTCTCGCCAATCCAGTCGGTCAGCGGTATCCACTGCTCGGCCCCGGTGTCCCAGCGGTACGCGCCGCCCATGTCGGTGCGCGCGTACAACAGGCCCTTCTCCTTCTGGTTGAAGACCAGGCCGGTCACGTAACCGCCGCCCGCCACCGGGGCGTTCTTCCACACGTACGATCCGGACCCGGTCTGCGCGCCGCCGCCGCTCTCCGCCACCTTCACCAGCTTCCACTGCTGGTTGGCGCCGCCCCAGCCGGGCCACTGGATGACCTGCGCGCCCCGGTCCGTGGAGCTTCCGGAGACGTCCAGGACCTGACCGCTCTTGCGGGAGGTGAAGGTGACCGCGTCGGAACCGCGCACATCGTCGATCCGCCACTGCTGGGACGCTGAGGACCTGTCCGTCTGCTGCTCGGCGGCAGCCGCCTGGCTGGTCGAGTCGCCCGCTATCCCTAGCACCTTGCCGCTGTTGCGGTTCACCAGCTCGAAGTAGCCGTCCCCGGTGGACTTCAGTTTCCACTGCTGGTTGGCGGTGTTCTGGTCGGTCCACTGCTGGATACGGGTGCCGTCGGCGGTAGAGAAGGCGTTGACGTCCAACACCTTGCCGCTGCGTACCGAGACCAGCCTGTAGTAGGCACCGCTGTCGACCGTCGCGGCCTGGGAGTCCTCGTGTGTGAACACGAAGTACGACACGACTGCGAGGGGCACACCGAGCGCCAGAGCGGTGGCGCTCAAGCGACGGCGGTGACGCCCGCGGCGCGCGCCGTTCGGGGGGTTGCTCATGGGTAGACGTTCTCCTTGCGAACCGTGGACGAGAGAAAGGCGGATCCGGACACCGGAACTGGCCGGATCTACTTCCTTGTGGTCACAGGCTCCGCAAAGGGTTGCCGCGAGCCGGGAACTTTTTCAGGTCACTTCGTGGTGAGGTAGACGTTGATCAGCGTCAAGGTGACGTCGGCGCTCTCGGCGTCGACGTTCCACACGCGCGTGCCCCAGAAGGATCGGCGTCCTCACAAGCGGCTCAAGAACACGGCTGAGCAGTCACATCGGATGCGGCGGCGCTGAAGAGCACCGCCGCACACGTTGGCTGGACGGGAACCGGCACGACGTCACGCCAAGCGGCGGTGCTTGTCGACGTGGAGGGGCGTCCGCAGTCGGCGACCGTCCCACCGTAGTTGCGTGGGCGTCCACGCACTGGGCGGCCGCGATCGACGGGTCAGGTCGCCTGTTCGCAGCTCGGCGAGGATCCCTCGTGCAGGCGGGGCCAGACGCCAGCCTCCTGGCCTGGGCTGGCTCGCCACCGTCCGGCCTCGGGGGCCGGCCACCGTGGCCCGGGTACGCGCGGGGTCGGGGCGGCAATCCGAGGCGTGCAAGGGTGCCGGGCGTCCCCCGCAACGGTGGCGCGATAGCATCGGCCTCAGAAAGCTCCGCTACCTTGTCGAGCGGACCTTCGCGCAGCCTCACCGGTTCAGGTGTATCGCCATCCGCCGGAAGGCTGCCCCGATCTCCAGGGCATGCTCGTGTCGCCCGTCCGCATGCTCCTCTTTCACGACTCGGCAAGCCTGCTCGACGGCCGCCCGGCCGCGCATCCGTCGGAACCACGCGCCGGCTGCGGTCTTCAGGAGCACCTGCATCGGCACTCCAGAAAGCACTCTCGATGAAGCGTTCATGGCATGCACTGCTGGCGTCCGCGGTTGTGGCGGCGACGACGACCATGCCCCTGGCCCTGGCGCCGGCGAGCGCCGTCGCGGCTGATGGTGACATCACATCGTCGATACTCTCCAACAGTGACGTGGTCCTTGGCGGAAACGCCGTCGTGAACGTACCGCCCGGGACCCACACGTACTCGGGGGTCATCAGCGGGCAGGGGTCCTTGCGGATTTCCGGTACGGGCACCTTGATCCTCACCAAGGACAGCACCTTCACGCTCCCCGGTTCCCAGCAGGGCCAGTCCGTCAGCATCCCCGGCGGAAACCACCCCTATGTGGTCGTCAGCAATCCCGACCGACCGGCGATAACGGTCGACGCCGGCGCCACCCTGCAATACGGCAACGGCGGAACCACGGGCCTGATCGGCGCCTTCCCCTACAACTCGCCCGGCTACCAGCAGAACCAGGACAACATCAGGGTGGACGGTACTCTGAACCTGTCGCTCACTCGCCTGTTCAACTTGGGCACCATCAGCGGCTCCGGGACGATTGTCCAGCCCCGCAACATGTGGGGGACGCTCCAGCTGTGCGGAAGCAGTCCCTTCTCGGGGGTGCTCGACATCGGCACCGGCGCCAACTACGCCGGCACCACCTGCGCGGCCGACCTGCCGAATGCCAAGGCCGTCCTCAACCGGGGCTCATGGATCATCGACACCCCGCTGAACCACACGGTCGTCCAACGCCAGAACTTCTACAGCCGTGAGTACGGCAACGACGTCAACGTCCACTCCCGGCCCGGCAGCAAGGTGATCCTGACGGGCACCTACAGCTACAGCGACAACACCGGCACGACCTCGCCGGCGCTGAGCAACAGCAACCTCAACTGGGTTTCGGTCGCGCACCAGTTGAACAAGCGCGGCACCAACATCGAGGGTGCTGACGTCCAGTGGGGAGACGGCACCACCCACCAGATCTTCATGCCGGGCACGGCCGAAACGGCGTACATCAACCTGCACGCCAACTCCCAGCGCTCGCGGCTGACCTTCAACTACAACGGCGCGGTCACCCTTGGCCTGCCCATCGGCGGGGGGAAGTACCACGACACCCTCGCCGCTCCCGGAGCGGGTGACATCGTCATCGCCGGCACGCCCGGGAACGATGTGACCTTCGCCGCCGCTCAGTTCTACGACGGCTCCACCACCATCCAGCCGGGTGCCAGGCTGCGCCTCGGATCCGGGACGGCAGGAGCGGACGGCAGTCTCTACACCAAAGGCGCTCTCGACGCGATCAGCGACAACGGGTCGCTGATCATTCAGAACGTCCGGACGCCCGCGACCCTGCCGGCGGTGTCGGGCTCCGGATCGGTCACGCAGAACGGCACCGCGACAACGACGCTGACCGCCGCCTCCTACACCGGTGCCACCACCGTGGCCAACGGAACGCTCGCGGTGGTCGGTGCGTCGCTCTCCTCGTCCAGCGATGTCGCCCTTACCGGTGCGTCAGCCGTCCTCGATCTCGGCACGGCAACGTCGACGAAGCTGCGCAAGCTGGAGGTCGTCACGGGCGCGAAGATCATTCTGCCCGGCGGAATCCAAAGCTTCACTGTGGGCTCCCAGGACGCCGCGCTCTCCGGCGACACGCTCAGCGTGGGAGGAGCTGTGTTCTCAGTTGCCCGTACAGCCGGTCACATCGAGCTGACGGCCCTGACGGCGAGCACCGAATCAGCCTCGGCGTCGGCGAGCTCCACGGGCGTGCCCGCTGGCCAGGCCGGCGGTTCAGCCTCTGTGGGGTCCACCATCAGCGAGACCGCTGGCGGTTCCCCGGGAGCCCGGGCCGGCGGCGCGGGCTGGGTGACGCTCGCCTCGGCCGTCGCGGCCCTGGTGGCCTCGGCCGGTGTCGTCGCTCTTGTCCGCAGGCGCATGCGTGGGCGCATCAGCCGCCGCCCTCGGCGCGGCCGCTGATACAGGTCCGCCGAATGCGTTTCGCACCAGCGAGCCGTTGACCACCCTGGTGGTCACTCCGCGCACCGTGCTGCGCTGGCACGCCCGGCTGGTCGCGCGAAAGTGGACCTACCCGCCCCGCCGACCAGGCCGGCCCGGCACAGCACCAAGGCACTACGCGCCCTGGTGCTGTGCCGGGCCCGCGAGAACGACACCTGGGGTACCGCAGGATCCACGGCGAACTGCGAACCATGGGCTGGAGGATCGCCGCCTCCACCGTCCGGGAGATCCTGAAGCAGGCCGGAATCGACCCGGCGCCCCTGCGTGCCGACCGATCCTGGTCGATTTTCCTCGAGGCCGGAGCTCAAGGGATCCTCGCTGTCGACGTCCTCCACGTTGACATCGTGAGCGGGGCGAGGCGTCCGTCAGACGGCGAGGATCTGCCAGTCCTGGTTGTCGCCGCCGGTGGTGGGCCACTGGATGACATGGGCGCCGTCGGCGGTGGAGGCGTCCTTGACGTCGGCGCACCAGCCGTTGCGGACGTTGACGAGCCGGTAGTAGCCGCTGGTCGCGGAGGGGACGAGCTTCCACCACTGGTTGTCGCCGTCGTTGCCGGTCCACTGGTCGAGGTCCGCGCCCTGGGTGGAGTTGCCGGGGCTCTCGAGGACCTTGCCGCTCTTGACGTTGGACAGCCGGTAGGACCCGTCCGAGTTGGGCACCAGCTTCCACTGCTGGTTGGTGCCACCGGTCCAGGGCCACTGGATGAGGTTGGCACCGTCGGCGGTGGAGGCGTCGCTGACGTCCATCACCTTGCCGCTCTTGCGGTTGACCAGTTTGAATGTGCCCAGGTCCGCGCCGAAGGGCCGGTCGTAGACCTCCAGGTTGCGGATGGACGCCCAGACGCTGTCCGGTAGCCCGGTGACGGTGACGCGCACGTACCGTGCCTGGGTGCGGAACTGGGCGATCTGGACCTGGCTGGTGCTGGTCGTCGTGGTGAGGTCGGCCAGCGTGGTCCAGGTGCTGTTGTCGGTGGAACCCTCGATCTTGTAGCGGTAGTTGGTGTTGTCGAGCTCAAAGGCGATCCGGGTGCCGGTCAGCGAGCGGGTCGAGCCGAGGTCGACCTTCAGCCAGTGGCCGGTGTTGCTGTCGTTGGCGCACCATCGGGTGGCGGTGGCCCCGTCGACCGCCTTGGCTGCGGTGTTGCCCTTGGAGCTCTCCTCGCTGGAGGCGGTCGCGGTCCGGCCGGCGGCGATGTCGGCCGGCTGCACGCTCCGGTCGAGGACGACGCCGACGACGCTGTCCTGGGGGTGGGTGGTGCGGTCGATGCCGGTGACGGCGACCCGGCCGTCGGCGCTGACGGTGTAGGAGAGGTTGCCGCCGGACCGGACGTCGAACACGCGGGTGACCTGCGCGTCGCCGACCGGCGGGGTGGTGAAGGTGGTTCCGCTGTAGCCGGACAGCAGGTGGACGTAGAAGGTGTTGTCCTTGTACGTGAAGCCGTACTGGCCGTCGACCGGGTTCCACGGGCCACCGCGGGTGCCGTAGACGGACTGGCCGCAGGCGGTCATGAAGGTGCCGATCTGCCGCAGCAGGTTGGCCTGGGCGGTGGAGACGGTGCCGTGCCGGTCCGGGCCGACGTTGACCATCACGGTCATGTTCCGCACCCAGCAGTTGACCAGGATGTCCATGGCGGTGCCGTAGCCCATGACAGCGGAGTTGGAGTAGCCCCACGTGCCACCGACGCTGAAGACCTTCTCGACGAGCCTGCCGGTGCGGATCGCCCCGCTCGGGACGCCCGGGCCCTCGTCGCTGTCGTAGTCGCCCTTCCAGCCGGAGCGTGAGGTCGCGACGATGTCGGGCTGGTGCTTGCGGACCATGCCCATCAGTCCCAGCGGCTTGCCACTGGCGTCCGTCTCGCCGTACGCGGCGTCCACCGGCCACTGGTTGGCAGTTTCGCGGAACTGGCCGGGCTCCCAGAAGAACGCGCCGGCCGCGTCGGTGCCCTGCTCCGCGACCCAGCCGCCGTCCCACCAGAAGTCGTCGATCACGCCGTACTGGGTGACCAGCTCCTTGACCGACTGGTACACCTCGGTCTTCATGATCCGCGCGTTCTCCTTGTGCGCGGGATCGGTGGTGTAACCCCAAGGGTTCGTCGCGCAGTTGGTACCGGTCACGTCGTAGTAGCCGGGGTAGCGCCAGTCGATCGGCGAGTAGTACAGGCCCACCCTCAGACCGGCCGCGCGCACCGCGGCGACATAGTCCTTGACGAAGTCGCGGCCCAGCGGCGCCTGCCCGGAGCTCCAGGCGTTGGGGTGGTTCAGCGGCCACAGCGCGAAGCCGTCGTGGTGACGCGTGGTCAGCGTCGCGTACTTCGCGCCGAAGTCCTTGGCCAACTGCGCCCAGGCCGCCGGGTTGTAGGCGTCGGCGGTGAACTGCTCGCTGGTCGCGTCGGTGACGTACTTCCGGTAGTTCGCCGGGGTGACCGCGGCGTTGTGCATGTACCACTCGCCCTTGGCCGGACCCGCGTACGGCCCCCAGTGGATGAACATGCCCAGCTTGGCGTCCTGCAGCCACTGGATCTTGGAGTCCGGCTGCTGCTCAAGTCCCAGGTCGATCTGCGGGATCCGCAGGGGAGGCAGCGGCAGTGGGTCGGCGGCCGCCGCGGCGTACGCGGGCGTCGTCATGGCGACGGAGCCGACCGAGGCGGCGACCGTCATGGCCGCCATACCGGCGAGCACCGACCTGCGTGAGATGTAATCCGGCACCGTGAATCCTTACTGTTCGTCCTTGAACAACGGTGTTGAGGTTGTCGGCGTCCGTGGCCCGGCGCGTGGGGCCACCCGCCGGGCGGGCCCGGTCGCCGGCCGGGCCCGCTGCCGTCAGCCGGTCAGGACAGGGTCCAGCTCTCGCTGGCAGCGCTCGCACTGCCGCCGGTCTCCTGGTCCACTGCCACGCCCTGCGTGGTCGAGCCGCCGGTGCCTATGGTCAGGCCGCTGCCGACGCCGACCAGCACGTACTTGCTGCCGGTGAGGCTGCCGGTGAGGTCCAGCGCCCACTGCTGGTTGGCGCCGCCGTTGCAGGTCCACTGCTGCAACTGCACGCCGGTGCTGGTCGAGTGGTTGGGGACGTCCAGGCACAGTCCGCTGTTGACGCTGGTCAGGGTGTAGATGTTGTCCGCCACCTTGGTGAGCGTCCATTTCTGATTGGCACCGCCGGTCGACGGCCATTGGATGACCCCGCCCCCGTTGGCGGTGGAGGCACCGGACACGTCCAGCAGCATCGAACTGGCCGCGTTGGTCAGGGTGTAGGTGCCGGGGGAGGGGATTCCGCTGCCGGCTGACCAGGTGCCCGCGGATGTGTCGAGCGACCAGGTGGGGTACTGGCCGAGGTTCACCGTCGTCTCCCTGATGGTCAGCGGGAGCCAGATCAGCTGGGAGTTGCCCAGGTCACCGGTGTTCCAGCGGTCGCCCGCGTAGATGTACGTGGTGCCCGCGGAGCCCTGGACGGTGATGATGTTGGCCGTCTGGCTCGCGTACGTGTTGGTGCCGGGGGCGGCCAGGTCCCGCCAGGCCGACCACGGTCCGCTCAGGGACGTGGCGGTGGCGTAGACGTTGTCATTGAGGTTCCAGCCCGTCAGGTGCGACCCCAGCATGTAGTAGATGCCGCCCACCTTCACCATGGCCGGGGACTCGATGCTGCCGCCGCCCAGGAGCGCCACCGAGCTGTCCACCGAGAGGTAGTCCGCGGAGAGCCTGTCGATCCGCAGGCCGCCGTTGCTGCGGTCCTCGGTCAGCAGATACCCGGTGCCGTCGCTCTCCTGGAACAGACCCAGGTCACGGCTGACGTTGCCCAGCGGCCGGAAGCTGCCCCGGTAGTTGTACGGGCCGCAGGGGGTGCTGCTGGTGGCCACGCCGACCTTCGCGTCGGAGTAGTCGGAGTTGTCGATGTGCACGTACATCACATACGTGCTGGTAGACGCGTTGTAGATGACCTTCGGCCGCTCAACGACCCGGTTCGGCCCCAGATCGCCGCTGCTCTGCTTGGCCTGTGCCATGCCCTGGTAGGTCCAGGTGCCGAGGTCGCCGGAGGTGTAGCAGGGGATGTCCTGGAACGAGGTGTTCGCCGACGTCTCGCCGGTCTTGTCCTCGCCGAAGCCGTACCAGGTGCTCCCCACCTTGACGATGCCCAGCCCGTGCAGCTGGAGTGTCTTGCCGTTCTGGTCGGTGCGGGTGGCTCCCAGGGTGAATCCCACGGAGGCCGCCTGGGCCTGTGCGGCGGGCAGCAGCACTGCCGCGAAAGCACCGAGCAGGGCGAGAAGCCCGGCGAGTGCGGTTCGCCACCGGCTGACCTTCCGGCTGTCGCGTGAAGGACTGTGGAACAAAGGTTTCACCTCTCCTATGAGGACGTGTTTCAGCGCGGCACGGCCACGACCTGTTGCCGGCAGACGTGCGGGGCATCAAGTGGGTCATCGCGCCGATGCTCCCGGCCAGCACGCGTGGCAGCTGGTGGATTCTGTTGAGGCGTCTCTCCTGGCTGTCCCGGGACAGCGTGGACGGAGGTTCGGGTCGAGCCAGAAGGCCGGCGTTCCGGAGGGGTCGCCGCTACGGCGAACCACATGTGGAGCCGCACAGCGGTTCACCGAGGCGTCCATGACATGGGATGGATTAAGGCGCATAGGTCGGGTGCTTGTCTAGAGGTTTGACAGCTTCTGACGCTGGATCGGACGGCGGAGAGGCGATTCGACCGACCCAACGGCGATGAACATGGGATGTATCGCTGCCCCTGCGTGTCGACCTGGGTCAGCGTCGCCGCATCGAGCGGGCGGTCGGCCATTCCTGTCCGAAGCGTTGACGCGGCCGCGTGAACTGCCTACCGTCCTGCAACAGAGCCGCACATATTTCAACAATTCACAAACCGTGGCACGGGAAGAAGCCGCCCCGCGCCGCAGGTGTCGGCGGGTGCGTGTCGCTCCCTGCCCACTCCCCGAAGGGGCCGTTCCGAAGGAACCCAGATGCTTCGACGCACTCTCGCCTGTGTGCTCGCGGCCACCGTGGCCGTGCTCGCACTGCTCGTCGCCGGTTCGCCGGCCCAGGCGGCTCCGGTCACCGTGACCAACGCGACCCAGTTCACCGACGCCACCGGAGCCGTCGTGCACGCGCACGGCGGCGGAGTGATCAAGGTGGGGTCGTACTTCTACTGGTTCGGCGAGAATCGCTAGTGGCCAGGCGCAGCGGCAAGTGCCTCGACGTGTCCGGCAACTCCACCGCCGACGGGGCCAAGCTCATCCAGTGGCCGTGTGGATCCGGCCTCAACCAGCAGTTCGAGCGGCGCGCGGCCTGACCGCTTCATCCGGCAAGGGCGGAGGCGGGTCCGCGACACCCGCCGCCGCCCCTCCTCCCTCCCCGCACGACCCCACGGCACCGTCCTCGCGCAGACCCCCGCAGCGGATGCCGCCCCGCAGGCCGCCAGACGCCGACTGGGCCGGCGTGCCCGTCTCCATCTGGATCTGCCTGGCCCTGTTCGCCGTCGCCGGCGTCGTCATGGGCTGGACCGGCTTCGGCCGCTCGTTGTACGCGATCGGAGGAAACGTCGACGCGGCGAAGGCGGCGGGCATCCGTACCGACCGTGTGCTGTGGATCGTCATCGTGACCGGCAGTCTGCTGGCCGCTCTCGCAGGGCTGATGCTGTCCGGACGGCTGGCCTCGGTCGCCTCCGGGCAGGGCAACGGCTATATCTTCACCGTGTTCGCCGCCGCAGTCATCGGCGGCATCAGCCTCAACGGCGGCAAGGGGACGGTCCTCGGAGCCTTCACCGGCATCCTGCTGCTCTTCATGATCCAGAACGTGCTCACCCTCGCGGGCGTCCCGGCGCGGTGGATCGGCGCCCTCAACGGCCTGATCATCCTGGCCGCCCTGACCATCTCGCGCATCACCGGCGGCAGGGTCCAGGAGTGAGCGGACCGGCAGGCGGCGGCCGACATACATCCGATTTATTTGAGCGCCTGATCGGTCCTTTTGCGCTTCCACTCCCACCACAGCATCAAATCCATCACTAGACATGGGATGTCTGTCGCCCTAGGCTCTCACCAATCTCGAAGCGCGGGCCGAATCGAATGCCGCTCGCGCCGCAGGGGGCGATGTCCCACCTGCCTTCACAGGAGTTGCTGCCATGCCGTCAACTGTGTCCGCATCCGCCCGGATCACCGCCCTCGATGTCCTGGACGTCCGGTTCCCGACGTCCGAGCATCTGGACGGGTCGGATGCGATGAACCCCGAACCCGACTACTCGGCCGCCTACGTCGTCCTGCGCACCGACGCCGGCGACGGGCTGGAGGGCCATGCCCTGGCCTTCACCACCGGACGGGGAAACGACGTGCAGGCCGCCGCCATCGCGGCCCTCGCCCCGCACGTGGTCGGCCTGTCCGTCGAGGAGGTCTGCGCCGACCTCGGAACATTCGCCCGCACCCTCATCCATGACCCCCAGCTACGCTGGCTGGGCCCGGAGAAGGGCGCGATACACATGGCCACCGGCGCGGTCGTGAACGCCGCCTGGGACCTGGCGGCCAAGCGCGCGGGTAAGCCCGTCTGGCAGTTCCTCGGCGAGATGTCGCCGGAGGAACTGGTCGCGCAGGTCGACTTCCGCTGGCTCAGCGACGCCCTCACCCCCGAGGAGGCACTGGAGATCCTGCAGCGGGCCGAACCCGGCCGCGCGGAGCGGACCGCCCGGTTGCTGGAGCGCGGCTACCCCGCGTACACCACCACCCCCGGCTGGCTCGGCTACTCCGACGAGAAGCTGGCCCGACTCGCCCGCGAAGCCGTCGCGGACGGGTTCACCCAGATCAAGCTGAAGGTCGGCGCGTCCCTGGAGGACGACGTGCGGCGCATGCGGACCGCCCGCGAGACGGTCGGCGACGGTATCCGCATCGCCGTGGACGCCAACCAGCGCTGGGACGTCGCAGTGGCGATCGACTGGATGCGCGAGCTCGCCCCCTACCAGCCGTACTGGATCGAGGAGCCCACCTCGCCCGACGACATCCTCGGCCACGCCGCGGTCCGCAAGGCCGTCGAGCCCGTCAAGGTCGCCACCGGGGAGCACGTGGCCAACCGGGTCGTCTTCAAGCAGTTGCTGCAGGCCGGTGCGGTGGACATCGTGCAGATCGACTCGGCGCGGGTCGGCGGCGTCAACGAGAACCTCGCGATCCTGCTGCTCGCCGCGAAGTTCGGAGTGCCGGTCTGCCCGCACGCCGGTGGGGTCGGCCTGTGCGAGATGGTGCAGCACCTGTCGATGTTCGACTACGTCGCCGTCTCGGGAACGCTGCAGGACCGCGTCATCGAGTACGTCGACCACCTGCACGAGCACTTCCTCGACCCGGTGCGCATCAGTGACGGAAACTACCTCGCGCCGACCGCACCCGGCCTGAGCGCCCAGATGCTCCCCGAGTCCCTCAAGGAGTACGCCTACCCCGACGGCCCCGTCTGGAGCACCCGTGTCTGACGTCGTGTCAGCAGGGCTCGTCGACGCGCACCACCACCTCTGGGACCTGGCCCGCCCTCCGCAGCCGTGGCTGGACGAGCCGGCCCACGAACCGATCCGCCGCACCTCCGGCCCCGACGACCTGCGCGCGACCGCCACCCGGACGATCGCCGGCCGGCGGCTGGAGAGCACCGTGGTCGTCCAGTGCATGCCCTCCGTCCCGGAGACACGGGAACTCCTGGCCCTGGCCGAGTACGACCCGCTCATCGGTGGCGTCGTCGGCTGGGCGGACCTCACCTTCCCGGCGCTCGGCGACCTGCTGGACGAGCTGCGCGCCGGGCCCGGCGGCGGATACCTGCGAGCCCTTCGGCACCTCGTGCAGGGCGAGTCCGACCCCGAGTGGCTGCAGCGCCCCGAGGTCGAACGAGGCCTGGAGGCCGTGTGCGAACGCGGCCTCGCCTACGACGTACTGATCCGCGACCACCAGTTCCGGCAGGCGATCCGACTGGCCGAACGCCTCCCGGACCTGCCCCTCGTGCTGGATCACGCGGGCAAGCCGCCCATCGCCCGGCAGGACCTCGCGGAGTGGGAGCGGCAGGTCAGGCTGCTGGCCGCACACCCGCAGGTGACGTGCAAGCTGTCCGGGCTGATCACCGAGGCCGACCACGACGGGTGGACGATCACCGACGTCCGCCCGGTATGGGACGTCCTGCTCTCCTCGTTCGGACCCGAGCGGCTGATGTTCGGCTCCGACTGGCCCGTCTGCATCCTCGCGGGCGGCTGGGACCGCTGGGCCGCCACCGTCGAGGAGCTCCTGCACGGTTGCTCCGACGGCGAGACCCAGGCGGTCCTGGCCGGCACCGTGACCGCTTTCTACGGGCTGGTGCCCGACAGAGCCCTCTGAGAGAGGACGGCCCGATGCTGCTGACCGAAGTGATGGTGCCGCCCGAGGGTGAGCCGGAGCCGCCGGTCATCGCCGAGTACCGCGCCCTGCTGGCACCCGTGCCCGTGGACACGCTCGGCCGCCACGAGTTCTACGACGCTGCGCGCTCGCCCGACCTGGCGCTCGCGATCGTCACCGCCGACACCCGTACCTACGCCAACCTGCTGCTGACCATCGGCGTCCGCGCTGAAGGGACCCTGATCTCACGATGACGACACTCGCCGTCCGCTACACCGGCGCCCGAACCCTGGACACCGCTCCCGCCGTCAGTTCACCGCCCGGCCCCGGGGAGGTGGAGCTCGCCCCTGCCTACGTCGGCATCTGCGGCACCGACCTGCACATCTTCCACGGCGACATGGATGCCCGCGTCAGCACGCCCGCCGTCCTCGGGCACGAGATGTCCGGCCGGATCGTGCGCGTCGGACCGGACGTGGAGGGCTGGGCGCCCGGCGACGCGGTCACCGTGATGCCGGTGCGCTGGGACGGCAGCTGCCCGGCCTGTCAGGCCGGCCACCGGCACATCTGCCAGCACCTGGACTTCATCGGCATCGACTCCCCGGGCGCGATGCAGCAGCGCTGGACCGTGCCCGCCTCGACGCTCGTGCGCCTGCCCGACTCCGTCTCCCTGGACCGGGCCGCTCTCGTCGAGCCCACCGCGGTGGCCGTGCACGACGTCGGCCGGGCCGGCGTCCAGGACGGCGAACGGGTCGTCGTGGTCGGCGGCGGACCGGTGGGCCTCCTCATCGCCCTGGTCGCGCGGTCCGCCGGAGCCGATGTCCGCATCGTGGAGCTGAGCGCCCACCGCCGGCTGCTCGCCGAGCAACTGGGCCTGACCACCTGGGACCCCGCCACGCACGACGTGCCCAAGCTGGTGCAGGACTAGACCGGCGACGCGGGCGCCGATGTCGCGTTCGAGGTGTCCGGCGCCGCGGCCGGTGTCGACACGGCGGTCGAAGTCCTGGGGGTACGGGGCCGGCTGTGCCTGGTCGCCATCCATCCGCGCCCCCGCGAGGTGAACCTGCACCGGTTCTTCTGGCGTGAACTCACCCTCGTGGGCGCCCGGTTGTACGACCGATCCGACTTCGAACGGGCAGTGGCGCTGGTGGCGGACGGCACCGTCCCCGCAGAGCGGCTGATCAGCAAGGTGGTGCCGCTAACCGAGGCCCCCTCGGCGTTCGAGGCCCTGGAAGCCGGCGGCGACGTGATGAAGATCCTGGTGGACTGCACCAGCCAGCAGCGGGGAGCGACCGCATGAGCGTCTTCGACCTGACCGGCAGGCTCGCCGTCGTCACCGGCGCCCGGCGCGGCATCGGCCGGGCCATGGCCCGCGCCCTCGCCGAGGCCGGGGCCGACATCATCGGGGTCAGCGCCAGCCTGGAGGAGTCCGGCAGCGCGGTGGAGAAGGACGTCCTCGCCACCGGGCGCTCCTTCGAGGCGATCCGCACCGACTTCGCCGACCCCGACGCCGTACGCGCCCTGGGCGAGCAACTCGCCGGACGAGAGCGGCCGGTGGACATCCTCGTCAACAAC
The DNA here is from genome assembly GCF_007828955.1 of Kitasatospora atroaurantiaca. Taxonomy (NCBI): domain Bacteria; kingdom Bacillati; phylum Actinomycetota; class Actinomycetes; order Kitasatosporales; family Streptomycetaceae; genus Kitasatospora; species Kitasatospora atroaurantiaca. The sequence goes on from NZ_VIVR01000001.1 coordinate 7,205,991, forward strand.
GCCGGCACCATCCGCCGCGCCCCGGCCGCCGAACACACCGACGCAGACTGGGACCTGGTGCTCCAGGTCAACCTCACCGCGCAGTTCACGCTGACCCGGGCCGTCGGCGCGGCGATGGTGGCCCGCGGTCACGGGAGGATCATCTTCACCGCCTCGCTGCTCAGGTACCAGGGCGGCGTCACCGTCCCGGGCTACACCGCCGCCAAGCACGGCATCGCCGGCCTGACCAAGGCACTGGCCAACGAATGGGCCCCGCACGGCGTCAACGTCAACGCCATCGCCCCGGGGTACATCGCCACCGACAACACCCAGGCCCTGCAGGACGACCCGGTGCGCAGCAAGGCCATCCTGGACCGCATCCCGGCCGGACGCTGGGGCACCGCCGACGACCTCGCGGGCGCCACCGTGTTCCTGGCCTCCGACGCGGCGGCCTACGTCCACGGCACCGTTCTGCCGGTCGACGGCGGTTGGCTGGGCCGATGACCACCGACCCGATCTCCGGACTGCTCGGCAGCCGGATCCTGCCGGTGCTGACCGTACCCTCCGAAGCGACCGCCGCCCCGCTGGCCGACGCGCTCATGCGAGGCGGCGCGCAGGCCGCCGAGGTCACCTTCCGCACACCGTCGGCCGAGCGGGTGCTGAAGGCGATGACAGCGCACGGCGGGCTCGCCGTCGGGGCCGGCACCGTGCTCACACCCGAGCAAGCCGAGCGGGCCGTGGCCGCCGGTGCCCGCTTCGTGGTGTCGCCCGGCTTCGACGCGGAGGTCGTCGCCAGGTGCCGGGAGCTGGGCGTGCCGGTCGTGCCCGGCATCGCCACCGCCGGCGAGCTGATGTGCGCCGTGCGGGCCCGCCTCGACACGGTCAAGCTCTTCCCCGCCGAACCCCTCGGCGGCACGTCGATGCTCCAGGCCCTGGCGGCACCGTTTCCCCGGATGCGGTTCGTGCCGACCGGCGGCATCGGTCCCGCCCACCTTCCGGCCTACCTCGCGCACCCGGCGGTCCTGGCCGTCGGCGGCAGCTGGATGGCGACCGCCGGTCATCTGGAGCGCGGCGAGTACGAGGAGATCCGCCGGCTCACCGCCGACGCCGTGGACAGGGGCAGGACGTGACCGGGCGCGGCCGCCTCGGCACCGACGTGATCGCCCTGGGCGAGGTGATGCTGCGCTTCGACCCGGGCGAGGGCCGGATCCGGACCGCCCGCTCCTTCCAGGTCTGGGAAGGCGGCGGCGAGTACAACGTCGTGCGCGGCCTCCGCCGCTGCTTCGGCCTCCGTACCGCCGTCGTGACGGCCCTGGTCGACAACCCGGTCGGCCGGCTCGCCGAGGACCTGATCCTGCAGGGAGGTGTCGACACCTCGCTCATCCGCTGGGTCCAGGGCGACGGCATCGGCCGCAACGCCCGCAACGGACTGAACTTCGTCGAACGCGGCTTCGGCATCCGCGGCGCGCTCGGCGTCAGCGACCGTGCCAACACCGCCGTGTCCCAACTGCGGCCGGGAGACATCGACTGGGACTCGGTGTTCTCGGCAGCCCCGCTCTGGTTCCACACCGGCGGCATCTTCGCCGGATTGTCGGACACCACCGTCGAGGTGGCGGACGAGGCGATGACTTCGGCTCGGCGGCACGGGGTGACCGTCTCCTACGACCCCAACTACCGCCCCAGCCTGTGGGCCGGCCGGGGCGGGGCCGACCGGGCGCGCGAGACCGATCTGCGGCTCGCCCGGCACGCCGACGTCGTGGTGGGTGCCCTCGGCCTGGCCGGAAAGCACCCCGGGGCCGACCGCATCGGCGCGGACGAACTGCCGGACGTACTCGCCGACGTGGCCGCCCTGCTGCCCGGGGCTCGTGTGCTGGCCACGACCCTGCGCGACGTGCCCTCCGCAGGGGTCAACGACTGGTCATCGGCGGCCTGGTCACCGAACACCGGTCTCGTCACCGGCCCCCGGATGTCCGGCCTCCATGTGCTGGACCGCATCGGCTCCGGCGACGGCTTCGCCGCCGGGCTGATCTACGGCCTGCTGACCGGCGCCGACCTGGAGCGCGCCCTCGCCTACGGCACGGCCCACGGTGCGCTCACCATGACAACGCCCGGCGATGTCTCGATGGCCTCACTCGCCGAGGTCGAGGAACTGATGGCGGGCGCCTCCGCCCACGTCAGACGCTGATCCCCGGCCGAATCACCGCGTCCCGAGGAGGACCTCATGCGACATCGGAAGATCACGAACACCTCCGTCGAGCTCACCGAACTCGGCTTCGGTGCCTCGGCCATCGGCAACTTGTACCGGATCACATCCACCCGTGACGCTGCAGCCGCCGTCGAGTCGGCCTGGGACGCCGGCATCCGGTACTTCGACACGGCACCGCACTACGGACTCGGGCTCTCGGAGCACCGCCTGGGAGCTGCCCTCCGGGATCGCCCGCGTGACTCGTACGTGGTGTCCTCCAAGGTGGGCCGGCTGCTCGTGCCCAACGAGCAGCCGAGAGGCACGGACACCGAAGGCTTCGCCGTACCGGACGACCTGCGCCGGCAATGGGACTTCAGCAGGGGCGGCGTCCTCCGTTCCATCGAGGACACGCTGGAGCGCACGGGGCTGGACCGTTTGGACATCGTGTACCTGCACGACCCCGACGACCACTGGCCGCAGGCAGCCGAGGAAGCCATGCCCGCCCTGGCGGAACTGCGCGATCAAGGGGTTTCGGTGCCATCGGCGCCGGGATGAACCGGTCGGCCATGCTGGCGCGTTTCCTTCGCGAGACCGCCGCGGACGTGGTCATGCTGGCCGGGCGCTACACCCTCCTCGACCAGTCGGGACTGGACGACGTCCTGCCCGCCGCTCAGGAGCACGGCAAGAGCGTCGTGGCGGTCGGCGTGTTCAACTCGGGGCTGCTCTCCCGTGACCGGCCCGCGCAGGGCATGAAGTACGACTACCAGGACGCCCCGACCGTACTTGTCGCCCGTGCCCGGGCGATCGCCGAGGTCTGTGAGCAGCACGGCACCACCCTCCCCGCCGCAGCGATCGCATTTCCGCTCACTCACGCCAGTATCATCAACGTCACCCTCGGCATGCGGAATCCGGAACAGGTGTCGCGTAACGCGGCGCTGTACGGACAGCACATCCCCGAAGGCCTCTGGGAGGATCTCCGCAGTCGGGGCCTGATCAGGTCCGACACACGCGTCGATTCCAGCGGACCGGGTGCCGCACGGCAAACACTCACGGAAGGAGTTCCCGTTGTCTCTCACGGACAGGGCCATCGCACAGATCCGTGAGCTCATCCGCTCGGGTGCACTGCCTCCGGGCTCGAAGTTGCCCCCGGAGCAGGAGCTGGCGGCTCAGCTCGGCCTGTCACGTAACCTCGCACGCGAGGCGGTCAAGGCGCTGGCCGTCGCACGGGTACTCGAGGTCAGGCGAGGCGACGGCACCTACGTCACCAGCCTGCAGCCGAGTCTCCTGCTCGAGGGCCTCGGCGGTGCGGTGGATCTCCTCCAGGGTGACTCCGATGCCCTGCTCGACCTGATGGAGGTCAGGCGACTCCTCGAACCCGCAGCCACCGCGCTGGCCGCCGTCCGGATCTCCGACGAGGGACTTGCCGAGGTGAAGCGCCACCTGGACGCCATGCGGGAGGCAAAGGACGACGTCGAGAAGCTGAACGCACACGACGCGGCATTCCACCATGCCGTCATCGCGGCCACCGGAAACGAGTCACTGCTCACCCTGCTGGAGGGCATCTCCGGCCGTACCCTTCGCGCCCGCATCTGGCGCGGCCTGGTCGACGCCCAAGCCGCCGGGAGAACCCTCGTCGAACACGAGGCGATCTACGAGGCCCTGGCCAGTCGTGACGCCTCTCTCAGCAAGGCAGCCGCACTGATGCACGTCGGCAACACCGAGCGATGGCTGCAACGGAACTCCGCTGAGTCCGCGCCCCGATGACAACCGACGCCCCGCGGCGCCTCCTGGCAGGGTCACGACGCCAGTGATGGTGCAGCCGCAGGGCGCTCGGTGGCGCTACTGATTTCGGCGCTTCGAGGTGATTGGCCTGTTCGTCCAGCTGACTGCCGGTCATCTGCGCGCTATGCCGTTGGTATGCGTTTTGCGGATGGGGCGGGGTGACGGCGAAAGGCCGTCGGCGCTGAGCTTCCCCCGCTGCGCGCGCGTGAAGCAGCTCGGCCGAACCGACCAGAGTCAGTGGTCGTAGTGCACGGTTACAGGGGCGTGATCGGACCAGCGCTCCTCGTGGGTGGCGGCACGCTCGACGTAGGCCTTGACGGCCCGCTCGGCCAGGCCGGGGGAGGCGATCTGGTAGTCGATCCGCCATGCCGCATCGTTGTCGAGTCGCCAAAGCGCCTGACAGGAAACCAGGTTGACGATGATCCTCCGGGCGGGCCGCGGCGAGGACCTGCTCGGTGAGGTTGCCTCTGGATCCCGGGGCGGGTCACACTGCCCCGGAGGGCGGGTCGAGGCCGCCACGACGATCGCGTGTCGGCGTCTTCTGTCGGTCGTTCGCGTGTCGCGGCGTGGGAGGGCTGACTGTCCGGGCCACCCCCGACCGGATGGTCGTCGCGCCGCCCTGCGGTTGTACGCGACATCGAGGGTCGCCGCCGGTCGCTGCGGCGCGAACAGGATGGTGGCGAAGGCCGGCCGATCTGACGTCAACCGGTCGGCCGGTGATACGAATCCGCCGTGTGACAGCAGGTGCTTGGGAAGCAGGTGTCGGCTCTTTCTGTTGTTGCGTCAGCTGGTGGTCGCATTGTGGTCGCCGGGCCACATCGGCCATGGCGGCGATGGTTCTTCTGTTCGTGCCTGCTGATATGCGGGCAGTTGCCGGTTTGGGCGTGGGTGCTGGTGCGAGGGTCGCTGGGCGCGGCAGACGGGTCGTCCGAGGATGGCGCGGTCGGCGTTGTCGAGGGTCCACGCGACGGCGTCGACGGCCGCGCGGGCGGCGAGGCGGGTGAGGTCGGCGTAGGTGTTCGCGCTGGTCGACAGGGTGCGGTGACGCAGGGTCTTGGAGATGACGGGCAGGGGGACGCTGGCGGCCAGGGCGAAGCTGGTCATGACGTGGCGCAGGTCGTGGATGGCGATGCGGGGGACGCCGGTCGCAGGAAGCGGGCGGCCTGCTCCTCGCTACACAGGCGTCTGGGGGCTCAGGTGGGGCGGCGGAGGAGTGAGGGTTTGGCGGGGTTGCGGGCGAGCCGGCCGTCGTAGACGGCGCTGCTGAGGGCGCTGGAGATGGTGGCCGTGACCCGGTAGACGGTGACCCTGCCGCGGCCCGTGCGCAGTTGGGCGGTGACGAAGGTCAGGCTGGCGGACCCGCCACACGCCGCCCCGATCGTCGAGGCCATCATGTACCTCCTCCCCGCTGCGCGCGGGCACGGCCGCGCCGTGAATTGCCGCGTGCTCAGGACACGAAACCGCTCGGCGGGCTGGGGGCACGGCCGGACCACCCCGGCTCCACTCGCTCCCACTCCCGCTCCCAGAGCGCCTCGGCCCGGCGCTCGACGCGCCGCCCGACCTCCGCGAGCGCGGCCACCACGGCCAGGGACAGGCCCGACATGGTGCCGATGCCGATCACGACGGCGCTGCCGCGCAGCTCCACCTCAGACTGGGGAACGCGTGCCGGTGCACCCGCGTCGTCGACCCACAGGGCGACCGTCGAACCTGGCCCTACCCCGGCCGCGACGGGTATGCACCCGGTCACTGTCTGGCCGGACGGGGCCACCCACGAGGCGTCCGCGCGCCCGCGGCTGGGTGCGTCATGTGCCGCCGTACCTGCTGCGCCGGAAGGGAGGCCACGACAGCGTCCATCCGGTGCAGGTGAGCCGCCTGCGCGCGGGCCTCGGCCTGCCCGTGGTGAAAGTTGGCCACGGCCGCGAATACCGAGCAGGCCGCGGCCAGTGCCAGCAGCAGCGGCAGCGCCAGCTTCAGACGGCTGCGTGTCCGGTCGACGGGCCGGCGCAGCTCGCGTCGGTCCAGCCCCGAGGCCTGCACCACGTGGTGCCACCATCCGAGCCGCCGCCTACGGCGGGCATTCCTCGCACCGCTCATGGCACCTCCTGCGCGGCTCCTGCAACCTCGCGCCATCGAGGCTGCCCCGATTGTCCCGCCGCACCGCCTCGCGCTCCCAGGGCCAGGCGCACCCGATCGCCCGCCTACCCCGCGCGTCGGACCGGGAACGCGGGCGCGCGCCGCCGACCGTCATCTCGCCCGGCCCCGGTCGGATGCCTGCCCGCCGCGACCGAGGTCCTCGCCGACTGGAGGGACGCGGAATACCGCTTCCCGCAGACGCCCCGGCAGGACGACACGGCCAACCATGACCGGGCCGATGCCGGTGGGCAGAGCACGGAGAGCCAGGCGATGTGCCGCTCGCAGGCGAGTACGCCCGTCTAGGCGGCGGCGAACAGCAGCGCGCAGGCAGCGCGTACTGCCATCTCCGGAGCATCCGGTTCGCCTTCACACAAACGGGGCACCGCGTGGGCGCTCTGCGACTCGGAGCCGCCCGCCGCAGGACCTGCGCCGGGCGGTCCGTCCGTGTCAGGCCAGGGCGTAGTAGCGCAGCCAGAGGTAGAGGGCTGAGATGGCGATGGTGACGGCGGTGACGGGGATGCCGTAGCGGGTGAAGGTCCAGAAGCTGATGGGTTGTCGGTTTCGTTCGGCGATGCCTAGGACGACGACGTTGGCGGAGGCGCCGATGGCGGTGGCGTTGCCGCCGAGGTCGGCGCCGAGGGCGAGGGCCCACCACAGGACGTGGCCGTGGGTGTCGCCGACGGTGTGGACGAGGTCGGCGGTGATGGGGGCCATGGTGGCGACGTAGGGGATGTTGTCGACGATCGCGGACAGCACGGCGGAGGCCCACAGGAGGAGCATGGCGGAGCCGAGGGGCGCGCCGCCGGTCGCGTCCGCGAGGGCCCGGGAGACCTCGCCGATGACGCCGGTCTCGATCAGGGCGCCGACCATGATGAACAGGCCGGCGAAGAAGGCGAGGGTGGGCCATTCGACTTCGCCGAGCACGTCCTTGATCTCGACCTTGGAGATCGCGACGAGCAGTCCGGCGCCCAGGAGGGCGACCACGGACGGCGCGTAGTGCACGACAGAGTGGAGGACGAACCCGGCGATGACCAGGGCGAGCACGACCAGGCCCTGGACGAGCAGGCGAGGGTCGCGGATGGCCTCGCGCTCGTTGAGCGACATGACCTCGGCGGCGCGGTCCTCGTCGTAGACGAAGAAGCGGCGGAACAGGAGGCGGCACATCGCCACCAGAACCACGGTCAGGACTACGGCGAGCGGGGCGAGGTGGACGAGGAAGTCGTTGAACGACAGGCCGGCTCGGCTGGCGATGATGATGTTCGGTGGGTCGCCGACCAGGGTCGCCATTCCGCCGACGTTCGAGGCGAACACCTCGGCGATGAGGAACGGCGCGGCCTTGAGCTTCAGGCGGTCGCAGACCAGCAGGGTGACCGGGGCGACCAGCAGCACGGTGGTGACGTTGTCGAGCAGGGCGGAGGCGACGGCGGTGATGATCATGAGCATGGCCATCACCCGGAACGGCTTCGCCCGGGCGCGCTTGACCGCCCAGATGGCCAGGTACTCGAACAGGCCGGTGCGCCGGAGTACGCCGACGATCATCATCATCCCGGTGAGGAGGAAGATGACATTCCAGTCGATGCCGGAGTGGGTGGAGAAGAACGCGGCCTCGTCGTCGGTGGCCCGCAGGGCGAGCATCGCGCCTGCGCCGCCGAGGGCGGCGGCGACGCGGTGGACCCACTCGGTGATGATCAGGACGTAGGCGGCGGCGAAGACGGCCAGTGACGCCCAGGCTTGCCAGTTGTTCACGGGTTTCCCAGGAGACGGTGGAGCAGGTGGGAGGCGGTGATCACGCCGAGCAGCCGTCCGGGTGCCGGGTTGCGTGGGCCGTTGGGTGCGCGTTCCACGACGGCGACCAGGGGGCTGCGGGTGCGGGCCATCAGCGTGGCGATCTCCACCGCGGTGTCGTCGGCGTCGGCGACCGATGGCGCGGGTGCGTCGGTGGGCAGGCAGTCGCGCACCCGCAGGCCGGTGAGGGCCTCGCACAGCCGGTCGGCGTGGGCCTCGTCGATCACCGCGGCAAGGGTGGGGTCCTCCATGATGTAGCCGGGCACGAGCAGCCGCACCAGTTGTGAGGCGGGCAGCAGGGCGCGCGGGGTGCCGGGGCCGTCCACGACCAGGACCCCGGGCAGGCGGTGCACGGCGAGAAGACGGGCGGCGTCCAGGGCCTGGTCATCCAGGGCGACCGTGGGGTAGGGCTCGGCGAGGTCACGTGCGCGCATCGGGGTGCTCCTTCGAGAGGGACGAGGCGGTCGCCTGGGCGGGGATGGCCCCGGTCGGTGCCGAGCGCGACGAATCCGCCGCAGCCGCTCCTGCTCCATCGTCGGCGCCGGCCGACGGGGCCGGCTCCTCGACGTCGAAGAGCCGGGCCACCGGAACGTCCGAGCTGGAGTGCACCGCGATCGAGACGGCGATGCACACCGCGATCAGGGTGTACGCCTGCCGGCCCTGCGGGATGCCGGCCTGCAGGACGAGCAGGCCGTAGACGACGGAGGCGAAGCCTTTGGGGCCGAACCAGGCGGCGACCAGCTGCTCGCGCCGGTCGATCCGAGAGCGGATCAGGGAGATCAGCAGCGAGGCGGGGCGGATCAGCAGGATCGCCAGGCCGACGGCCACGTATCCGCCGATGCTCAGGTCGCCGAACAGCTGTGGGGTGAGCAGGGCGCCGAAGACCAGCAGGGCGGCGAACTTGGACAGCTCCGCCAGTGCCTCGCCGAGCGGTTCGAAGGCGTGCTTGGACTCCGGCGAGACCGAGGCGAGGACCGCGCCGGCGGAGAACGCGGCGAGGTAGGGGTTGGCGCCGGTCAGGTGGCAGACGGCGTACAAGATGACGCCGGTTGCCAGCGGCAGCAGCGGCTGGAGCTTCGCCTCGGCGCCGAGCACTGGTACGCGCACCAGCAGGTTGACCAGGATCGGCAGCACGACACCCAGCGCCAGGCCCCCGGCCAGTTCCAGGCCGATCGCGCCGAGCGAGGACTCGGCGCCCGGGGAGGTGGGTCCGGCGGCGGCGATCAGCACCAGCACCACCGGCAGCGCCAGTCCGTCGTTCAGCCCCGACTCCACGTTCAACAGCTGCCGCAGCCGGGCCGGGACCTCCTTGCGGCCGACGATCGCCGAGGCGAACACCGGGTCCGTCGGCGCCAGCACCGCCCCGACCAGGAACGACGTCGTCCAATCCAGCCCGACGAGGAAGTGCGTCACCAGTGCCATGCCGACGAACGCGAGCGGCATCCCGAGCCCGAGCGCGCGGGCGGGGTTGCGCCACGCGGCGCGCAGGGAGGGGAAGGAGACGTGCATGCCGTCGGTGAACAGCACCGTGAACAGGGCCAGGTCCGCGGTCGCCGCCACGATCGGGCTGTCCGGGGTGATGTGGATCAGGCCGAGGAATCCGTCGCTCACCAGCGCGCCCGAGACCAGGAAGAGCAGTGAGGCGGAGAGCACGGAGCGGGCCGCCAGGCCCGACAGCAGGACCGCGACGAGCAGTGCGGCCCCGAAGCACGCGACGAGTACCACGATGGGTCACCCCCGGATCGGCGAGGAGCAAAGAGGGCTGTCCCCTTGCTCGCCGACCAGGCTTTCCGGCACTCCACCACGGACTTTATCCGACTTTTACGGTTCTCTGACAGTCTTTTGACGGCCGAACGCGGGACGGACTCGCGGTCCACCTGTCGCCGCAGGCCGGCCCGGCGGCTACGATCGCGTTCTGGTGAGCCGGGAAGCCTGGTCGGCGTCATGACCTGACGCGCCCCGGAGCCGCACCGTGCCACACCCCCGCCGCCCCCGCCAACCGGCACCATCCTGCGTCCGGGCGGTGCGGCCGTGAACACCGCCACCGTGCTCTGGACCCTGCTGGCGATCCTGTCCCTGGTGTGGGTGCCGGCAGCCGTCCTGATGGCCGCAGGCCGCGTGCCGCGCGGCTGGGGCTGGCTCGAGCCGGTCCGCCGCCGCGGCATCGGCCTGCTCCTGCTCTACGGCAACATCCCGCTCAACACGATCCCCCGCGCCCTGCACACCTCCGAGGCCGTCGTGCTGCTCGGCATCGCCGCTGGCTGCCTGTGTGCCCTCGGGGGGATCTTCCTGCTCATCTACCCCGGCCCGCTGCCCGCCCCGGGCGAGCGCCGATGAACCGCCTCGCATGGCCCGCCACCGTCGCGGCCGATTGGCTGGCCGGCGCCGTAGCCACGGCCTGGATCGCACTGGCGATCGTGGACCAGACATGGTTCAAGACGTCCCTGCTGGTCGCGTGCGCGTGGATAGTGCAGCGGGCGGGCCGGGAGATGAGGGCCGCACTCCAGCGCCTGCGGCCGGGCCGCGCTCGGGCGCCGGGCCCGAGGACCGTGTTGGTGAGGCTGCGCGGGACCATCGACACCGCCAACGCCGACCAGGTCGCCCACCGCCTGCGTGCCGCGCTGCGAAGCGCGCCCGCCCGGATCGAGATCGACCTCGCCCGCGTCCCGCACATCACGCCGAGCGGAAGCACCGCCCTGCTCGCCCTCACCCGGACCGCCCGGGAGACCGGCAGCGAGATCGTCATCCGCAACGCCGCCCCGCAGCCTCGCGCCGCCCTGCGCGCCGTCGGACTCGACCGCCTCGCCACCTTCCAGAACGACGAACCACCCCACACCGGCGGCGGCCGCGCGTGAGCTGCCGGGTCAGCCGGTCAGCAGCGGCAGCACCACCGCGCACACCGCCAGCAGCACCAGCGCCCCGCCGCGGCTGAGCCGCCCGCCGGCCAGCAGCATCCACGCGAGCACACCGGTCAGCGCCATCGCGGTCAGCACCGAACCCCCGACTCCGGGCACCCTTCCCGCCGCAGTGGTCGGCGTGGCGAGGGCGATGGTCGCGCCGCCCGCGAGGCTGTTGACCAGGTTGCTGCCCAGCAGGTTGCCCACCAGCAGCTCCGACGCGCCGCGCCGGTGCGCCTGCAGCGAGGTCACCAGCTCCGGCAGGGACGTGCCGAGGGCCACCAGCGTGAACCCGATGACCGCCTGCGACATCCCCATCCGGTCGGCGATCACCGTCGCGTTCCCGACCAGCAACTGCGCACCGCCCAGCGTGCCCACCAGACCGACAGCAGTCCGCAGCACCTCCCTCACCAGGGACACCTGTCCGATGGCCACGGGCACCGCCATGACGCTGGGGCTGCCGAGCCGGGCGGTCCGCAGCTGGGCCAGCAGCGCCAGGACCAGCAGTGTCGCCAGCACCGTGCCCTCGGAGCGGCCCAGCCCGCCGCCGACCAGGACCGCGAAGAGCCCCACCGCACCGACCGACAGCGGCCCGAGTGTCCGCACCACGCGCGGCTCGGCGACCACCGGAGCGACGATGCCGACCAGGCCCAGGACGAGGGTCACGTTCAAGATGTTCGAACCCACCAGGTTGCCGACTGCAAGGCCCGTCTCACCCCGACCGGCCGCGAGAGCCGAGACCGCCAGCTCCGGCAGACTCGTGCCGATGCCGACGACCACCACCCCGACGAACGCCGGCGACAGACCCAGCCGCTCGCCGATCCGCACTGCCCCCAGCACCAACTGGTCCGCGCACCACGCCAGCACCACCAGGCCCGCCAGCACGAGCACCACCGCAACCGCCACAGCCGCCCCCCACGTTGCACCGGCCCCCTGCCGTGCGCAGGGCAGCGTACAGAGCGCACACGCATCGCTCCAGGGCCAAAGTCTTAACGACTCCTTGACGCGCTACTGGCGGGCTATTGACGTACTGTTCTGGCCTGGTGTGCCGGGAAGTCTGGTCGGCGATGGAATCCGTCTCTTCCCGGAAAGGGTCCTGCCGTGACCTTCCCCAAGACCGCCGCACCCACCGCCGCGCCGCCGATCCCGGTCGCGCGCGGGCCGCGCCGCTCGGTGCTGTTTTTCGCCTTCGCGTTCGCCGTGATCGCCGACCCGGTCTCATCCGTCGCGTACGCGATCGAGGCCGCCCTGCACGCCCTCCACGGCGACCTGGGACTGCTGCTGCCCACCATGGCGCTGGTGGTCGGCCTCGTCGTGGTCGTCACCGCGAACTACTGGCAGCTGGTCCGGCGTTTCCCCAAGGGCGGCGGCGCCGCAGCAGCGGCCGGGCGGGCGTTCGGTCCGCGGTGGACGTTCCTGCCGATCGGCGCGCTCGTGGTCGACTTCGTGCTGACCATCGGCATCTCGATCGCCGCGGCGGCGAGCGCGATGATCGCCCTGTTCCCGGGTCTCGCGCCGGTCCGCATCCCGCTGGCCCTGGTGCTGCTGGTGATCGTGGCAGGGCTGACCTGGTTCGGACACGGCGGCCGGCTGCTCTTCGCTGCGATGACCGTGGTGTTCGTCCTCGCCGCCGTCGCGGTGGTGGTGCTCGGCTTCGCAGCGCCGCACAGCATCGGCACCGCGCCAGCCCACACCGACCCGGGCCGCTCCGCGGTCTTCGCGGTCGTCCTCGCCTTCCCCGTCGCGATGGCCCTCGCCACCGGCATCGAGGCCCCGTCGACCGCCATCGCCCAGCTCGGCCAGCTGGACGACACCCACCGGCGCCGCTTCGGCCGCGGCACCCTGGCCCTGCTGCTGGTCATCGTCGGCGGCCTGACCCTCGCCCTGACCGCCCTCGCCGTGAAGCTCCACATCGGCCTGCCCGGTGCCGACTCCACCCAGATCGCCGACATCGCCCACGCCGCCGCCGGCCCCGGCTGGCTCTACGGCGCCTTCCAGCTCACCAGCTCCCTGCTGCTGCTCGCTGCCGCCAGCTCCTCCTTCCAGGCCGGCCCCGGACTCCTCAAGGCCCTCGCCGGCACCGACGAGCGCCCCGGCGTGCTGCCGCCGATCCTCGGCCACACCAACAAGCACCACACCCCGTACTGGTCCGTCGTGGTCTACCTCGCTGCCGCCGCAGTGATCATCGTCGCCGCCGCCGGCCAGGAACAGGAACTCGTCCTCTTCTACGCCGTCTCGGTGTTCGTCAGCTTCCTCGTCGGCCTGCTCGCCATGACCCGCTTCGCCCGCACCGAACGCAAGCCCCTGCTCGCCGCCGTCAACGCCATCGCCGCCGCAGCCGTCGCCTTCACCCTGCTCGTCAACCTGCTGCGCGGCTGGCCGATCCTCTCCCTCGTCGCCACCCTCCTCATCGGCGGCGGCCTTTTCGTCCGCTGGATACGCGCGGGCAGCCCCAGCGGCATCGAGGACATCGAGGCCCAGGCCGAAGCCGACTGAACCCAGCCGCGCTGCGATGACAGCCGCCCGGGCCGGGGAAACTCCGGGACGGAGGCACCGGCGGCCTCTTTGGTATGGCGCAGGGCGGCGCGGGATCGGCCGGGCCCGTGGTGCGGTGAGGGTCAGCTCGGTACGGGCGTGAGGTCGGCGGCTCCGAAGCCGACGGAGAAGCGCTTGCACCAGATGACGGCGCTTCGGTAGGCGGTGAGGTCGGTGCCGGCGGGGACGGCGTAGTTCTGGTTGCCGTGGTTGCCCTTGAGGCGGTCGAGTTCGAGGGGCTTGGCGCCGAGGTGGTCCGACTTGGACTCGGTTGCGGGGGCGGTGGACAGGTAGACGTGTACGTCAGGGCCGTCGGAGGTGTCGAGGTCCTCGAGTCGCAGGACGGTGCTTCCGTCGGGGAGGCGGACGAGGCGCGCTGTTCCGGTCGTGGCGTGTTCGCCGGACCGGAAGGTGCCGCGGGCGAGGTCGGCGGGGCCGCTCGTGGATCTGGTGGCGTCGGGGGAGGCGCTCGGAGGTGCCGCGGCGGCGGTGCTCGTGGGCGCGGTGGTGGCCGTGACCGCGGGGAGGGCCTCGTCGACGGTGGTGTTGGTGAAGGCCTTCCAGGGCTGGAAGAGGTAGAGGCCCACAGCGGCGGCGAGGAGTACGGCGACCGTGGCGATGCCGAGCAAGGGGCGGCGACGGCGGGTGTTCGGCATCGGGTGACTCCGGATGGTCGGCTGTGGGTGTCCCGTCAGGGATATCCGGCCGACGGCCCCGGCGCCAGGCCCTCGCGACAGCGGTCCGAGGTTCGTAAGGTCTCGTTAGACGACGGTCCGCCGCCGGGGTTGCTGGGCCCGGCGGCGGACACGGTGTCACTGCTGTGCGGTCTGCCGATCGAGGGGCCGCACGATCGGCCGTTCCACGGTGACGTCGAGCGCTTCGTTGACGTAGTTGATGAAGATGTTGCGGGCGACGTGCGCGATGACCTCGACCAGCTCGATGTCGGTGAGGCCGACTTCGCGGGGGCCGTTGGCGCCGCGGCGGGTCACGTCCTGCTCTGTTCAGGCCTTGGTCCACTCCTGGGATTCCCAGGCGGGGTCGAGCGGGGTGTGGGCGACGTGGTTGGTGTAGTTGGACAGCGTCTTCATGCCGACGCCGAGCACGATGTCGAGGACGTGGCGCTCGGTGTAGCCGGCGGCCAGGAAGGCGTCGACCTCTTCGTCGGACACCCAGCCGCGGTTGGTGACCATCGACCGGGTGAGGCGGCGGGCGGCTTCCAGGGCGGTGTCGGGCAGCGGCTTGGCCTCGCGGAGCGCGTCCACCGTCTCCTGCGGAAGGCCCGAGCGCAGGGCCATGGTGGAGTGTGCGGCCACGCAGTACGCGCAGTCGTTCTCGACGCTGGCGGTGATCCACACGACGTGCTTGGCCGGGGTGGGGAGCGAGGACTTGCCGAACTGCTCGGCGAGGGCGTTGTACCCGGCGAGCAGTTCGGGGGACTCGGCCATCACGGCGTTGAGCGTGGTGATGAAGCCCATCCGGCGCTTCGCCGAGGCGAGATGGGGGCGGGCGGCTTCGGGTGCGGTGGTCTCGTCGTGGAGCGGGAACTGGGCCATGGCGGGGCGTTCTCCCTTGGCAGGGCAGCGCGTTGGGCGCTGCAACTATCCTGAAACGATCGGTCCAAGATAGCCCGGGGCGGCACCCTGGGGGAGTATCTTGGAACCATCATTTCAAGTTGAAGGGTGGCGGGATGCCGGACATCAAGCACTTCGATCCGGACGCGACCTTGGAGACGGTGGAGAAGCTGTTCTGGCAGCAGGGCATGGCCTCGACCGGAATCCAGGACATCGTGACCGCGACCGGGGTCGGCCGTTCCAGCCTGTACGCCACCTTCGGCGGCAAGCGGGACCTCTACCTCGCCGCCCTGCGGCGCTACCTCGAGCAGCGCTCCCAGCCGATGTTCGGCCGGCTCGCCGACGATGCGCGGGGGCTGCCGGCGATCTCGGAGTTCTTCGACGCCCTGATCGCGGCGCGCTGCACCGGTGAGTACGCGCGGTGGGGCTGCATGGTCTCCAACGCGCACGCGGGGGCCGAGAGCGGAGATCCGGGGGTTCGGGAGATCGTGGACCGGCACCACGATCGACTTCGCGATGCACTGCGCGCTGCCCTGCTGACGGCCGGAGCCTCGGGCCAGCTCGCCCCGGGCGTCGACCCTGTGGCCTCCGCCGACGTGCTGGCCCTGCTCGCCTACGGAGTGAACCTCCGCTCCCGTGCCGGGGCCGACGCACATCAGCTGCAGAAGACGGCCGCGGCGGCCCTCGCCGCGGTGACCGGACGGACGCACGCCTGACCCGCTCGGCCTTCGGCCTTCACCACCGAGGCTCGAGCCGCCGGTGGTCGACGCCACGAGCGCCGTTGCCGGTCGTCGTCGTTGCAGCCATCTCCGGCCGGGCGGAATGATCAAGGCGTGCCCCCACCGCACCGCGTCGTGATCGTCGCCTTCCGGGCACGTGCGGACCTGCGCCGGCGTCACCTCCGGGACGGACATGGCGCCGGCCATGATCGCCGAAGACCCCGGCCAGGGCCTCGCCCTCAGCCGACCGGCGGCAGGCCCTGCAGAGCGGGCAGCGGCGGTAGGTCGTGCCGGTCATCGGCATCAGCCGCGAGGGCGCCTGTCCGGGATTCGTCGCCCTGGTAGAACGGGTAGTCCGTGTAGCCGGCCTCGCCGCCGCCGTAGAACGTGGTGGGGGCGGCCGCGGCCAGTGGGAGGTTCTCGCGGTAGCGGCGGACCAGGTCCGGGTTGGCGATGAACGGCGTGCCGAAGGCAACCAGGTCGGCGTACCCGGCGCACACTGCTGCCCGGGCGCGCGCGAGGTCGTAGCCGTTGTTGGCGATGTACGGGCCGGCGAACCGCTCCCGCAGCGCGCGGTAGTCGACGGAGGCGGTCGTCGTCGCCATGTCGCCCTCTAGGACGTGCGCGTACGCCAGGCCTCGCGCGCTCAGCTGCCCCAGGAAGTACTCGAAGTGGCGCTGCGGGTCGGAGTCCGACATCGAGTTGAAGCCGTTCTCCGGCGTCAGGCGAACCCCCACCCGCTCGGCGGGCCACTGCTCGCAGACGGCCTCGAGGACCTCGTTCAGCAGGCGCATGCGGTTGGCTGCGCTGCCTCCGTACACATCGGAGCGGTGGTTGGTCCCGTCACGCAGGAACTGGTCGACAGGTAGCCGTTCCCGGCGTGGACCTCGGTGCCGTCGAAGCCCGCCTGCCTGGCCAACTCGGCGGCGCGGCGGAACTGGTCGACGATTCCCGGCAGCTCGTCGGCGTCGAGCGCGCGGGGTGTCACGAAGTCCTGCGGGCCGGCGTAGGTGACGGCCTGGCCCGCGGGTGCGAGCGCCGAAGGGGCGACGGGCGCCTGCCCGTCCAGCAGGCTCGGATGGGAGACGCGGCCGCAGTGCTGCAGCTGGACGAAGATGCGGCCGCCCTCCGCGTGCACCGCGTCGGTCAGGCGCCGCCAGCTCGGCGCGTGGGAGTCGGTGTACAGCCCGGGCGTGAAGGGGTAGCCCACCGCCTGCAGCGAGACCGTGGTGGATTCCGCGATGATCAGGCCCGCGGTGGCACGCTGCCGGTAGTGGGCGACCATCAGCGGAGAAACGCACCCGTCGGCGTTGGCGCGGTTACGGGTCATCGGCGCCATCACCATCCGGTTGGCGAGCGTGAGACCGCCAAGGTCGAACGGCGTGAACAAGTCGAGGTGCATGCAGAGCTCCAGCGTTGCGGCGAACATCGTAGGACAGTCGTCCTAGAGCGCCGTCACGCTAGGTCTGCCGCCTCCGTGGTGTCAACGGCTTGACGATCTAGGACAGCTGACCTACGTTGTGGCTCTAGGTCGACTGTCCTACAGCATCGGAAGGGGATCACCGTGGCTGCTGTGGCTACCCGCGAACAGATCGTGGCGGCGGCCGACCGGCTCTTCTACCACCACGGCTACGAGCACACCTCGTTCGCGGACATCGCCGGAGCCGTCGGGCTGTCGCGGGGCAACTTCTACTACCACTTCAAGTCCAAGGACGCGATCCTCGACGCGGTGATCGACGCCCGCCTCGCCGACACCCGGCGGATGCTCGAGCAGTGGGAGGCCGAAGCATCCACCCCGGCCGGCCGGATCATGCGGTACATCGAGATCGTGCTGACGAACCGTGCCGACATCCAGGACTACGGCTGCCCCGTGGGCACCTTGACCACGGAGCTGGCCAAGCTGGAGCACGCCATGCTCGGCCAAGCCGGCCGCCTGTTCGCCGTGTTCCGCACCTGGCTCCGCGAGCAGTTCGCGCTGATCGGGCCGGCGGAGCAGGCCGACGAGCTGGCGATGCACGTGCTCGCCTTCAGCCAGGGCGTCGCCGTCATGGCCAACGCCTTCCGCGATGAGGCGTTCATCCAGCGGGAAGTCGACCGGATGCGCGACTGGCTGCACACCTACGAGAAATGAGAGATCGCATGTTCGTGGTCCTGCTTCGCTTCTCCGACAACAAGTCCGCCGCTGGCCAGCACATGGCTGGCCATCAAGAGTGGATCAAGCGCGGCCTGGACGACGGGGTCTTCCTGCTGGTCGGCAGCATCCAGCCAGGCCTCGGCGGCGCGGTCCTCGCCCACAACACCTCGCTCGAGGAGCTGCAGAAGCGCGTCGACGAGGACCCGTTCGTCGCCCACGACGTCGTCACGCCGGAGATCATCGAGATCGCGCCGGGCATGGCGGACGAGCGACTGAGCTTCCTGCTGTGACGACACCATTCCTCGGACCTGACGGCGCGCCGCGCTGCGCGTGGAGCGGAACGGCCCCGGAGTTCCTCGCCTACCACGACACCGAATGGGGCTTCCCCGTCGGTGACGACCAGCGCCTGTTCGAGAAGCTGAGCCTGGAGGGCTTCCAGTCCGGGCTGAGCTGGCGCACGATCCTGGCCAAGCGCGAGAACTTCCGCTCGGCCTTCGCGGCCTTCGAGATCCCTGCCGTCGCCCGATTCGACCAGTACGACGTCGAGCGTCTCCTGGGTGACGCGGGCATCGTCCGGCATCGCGGCAAGATCGAGGCGGTGATCAACAACGCCCGCCGGGCCGAGGAACTGGTCGAACGGGAGGGGTCTTTGGCGGCGTTCGTCTGGCGCTTCGAACCCGACGCAGCCGACCTGGCCGAGCCGCAGACCATGTCGACTTCCCCGGCCTCGGTTGCCCTGTCGAAGGACCTGAAGAAGCGCGGCTGGAAGTTCGTCGGGCCGACCACGGTGTTCGCGTTCATGCAGGCCATGGGATTGATCAACGACCACGCTCGGGACTGCACGATCCGGCCCGAGGCCCAGCGGATTCGACCGCCCAGGATGAGTAACCCCCGGGCTGGGTGTCGGGCCGGAGCACGGCGGTAGCGGTCAGCCAGCGGTGAGCTGCTTCGGAACCCGCCCGGAGGCGCGGAGTTTCTGATGTCGCGGATGTGGTTGTAGAGAGTGCCAGGGCTTACGCCGACAGCTCGCGGATGAACTCCGCGAGCGCGGCGAAGATCACCCGAACCCCCAACCCGGCTGTCAGCGCGCGGGCATCCGAGCGGCATCCGTTGTCGGCCGCGTGGCCTGCGGCGCGTCAGCAAGGTCCCCACTTCCGCAAGTTCCGATTGCCGGGCTTGCCGATACCGTCGTTGCGAGAGGTCTGCTCGGCTACCACCCAGAGCACTGCCGACGTGTGGCAGCGCGAGGGCACCGGATTCGGCCCGGCGTACGCCGCCAAGCTCGCCCGCCGGTGAACCACCGGCCGCGGCGGAGGCGGCGGCTGCTGGGTCAGGTGCGGGGATGGGTTTCGTACATCCGCACCGCGACCACCACGCCGGCGGCGGCGGTGAGCACGGCGACGGTCCAGATGGCGGTGGTGAGGCCGTAGGCGTCGGCGAGGGTTCCGGCGAGGAGGGCGCCGACGGCGAAGCCGCCGTCGCGCCACAGCCGGTAGACGCCGACGGCGCGGGCGCGCCAGGCGGGGTGTGCGACGTCTCCGATGACGGCGAGCAGGGTCGGGTAGACCATCGCGGTGCCCGCGCCGAGCAGGACCTGCGCGGTGGCCCAGACGGGGAAGGCGGTGCCGGCGGCCACCAGGGCGATGGCGACGCCCTGCAGGAGCATGCCGGCGGTGATGAGGTGTTTGCGGCCGATGCGGTCGGACCACCAGCCGGTGAGGATTTGCCCGATGCCCCAGACGGCGGGGTAGAGGGCGGCGAGCAGGCCGATCCGGCCGATGCTGAGCCCGTGCGCGGCGAACAGGAGGGGGAAGATGCCCCAGGCGAGGGCGTCGTTGAGGTTGTTGACCATCCCGGCCCAGCTGGCGGAGGACAGGGCCTTGTCGGTGAGGCTGGTGGTGCGGGCGATCTGTCCGGTGGTCAGCTCGCCGTGGTGGTCCGGGTTGGCCGGTACCGGGTGGAGGGCGGCCTCGGCGCGGGCGTGGTCGCGGGTCTCGCGGACGGCGAGGGCGGAGAGGCTGAGGCCGAGGGCGGCGTAGGCGATGCCGAGGAAGAACGGTTCGGGTCGAAGTCCCCAGTGGGCGGCGATGGCGCCGGTGGCCATCGCGGTGGCGGCGAGTGCCCCGTAGCCGGCGGCCTCGTTGAAGCCCATCGCCAGGCCGCGGCGGGCCGGGCCGACGAGGTCGATCTTCATGATGACGGTGGTCGACCAGGTCAGGCCCTGGTTGACGCCGAGCAGCACGTTGGCGAACACGACCCAGCCCCAGGACGGAGCCCAGATCAGCAGCAGCGGCACCGGCAGCGCGACGATCCAGCCGGCGACCAGGACGGGCTTTCTGCCGTACCGGTCGGAGAGGGTGCCGGCGAAGAAGTTGGTGACGGCCTTGGTCGCGCCGAACGCCACGATGTAGGTGAGCGCGGCGGTGTAGGCGGACAGGTGGAAGGTCTGGTCGGCCAGCAGCGGCAGGACGGTGCGTTCCTGGCCGAGCATTCCGCCTACCAGTGCGTTGACCGCCACCAGCAGGGAGAACTGGGCGAGGTTGACGCGCAGTCCGAGCCGAATCTCGCCGGTGGGGGCTTCTGCGGGAGCGGGGGCGGTCACCGGCCGTCCTCCAGCCGGCGGCCGGTCGCGGCCGCCCAGTCCTGGGCTCCGCCGACCAGCACCGCGAGGTCGCGGGCACCGCGAGCAGCGAGGAGGCTGGCGGCAGTCATCGCGCGCTCGCCGTGCCCGCACATCACCACCACCCCGTCGCCCACCTCCTGGCCGTCGGCGACCAGGTCGCCGAGCTCGCGGTGGGCGGCGCCGGGGATGTGCCCGCTGGTGAACTCGGTGTCCTGCCGTACGTCCAGCACCGGACGGGTACCGATCTTCTCGGCCGTCACCAGCTCGATCGACTCGACCGGGCCGCCGTCGGCGTGCCAGGCGTCCATGCCACCTGCCAGCTGACCGGCGAGCCGGTCATAGCCGATCTTCGCGGCCTGCCAGGCGAGCTCGGCGCCGTCCTGGCCGCGGCCGAGGACAAGAACGAGCGGCACGTCCGGCGGCAGCAGCCAGCCGAGCCAGGTCGCGAACGCCGGCCGCAATGGGTTGGAGACCGCGCCCGGGATGTGTCCGGCGGCGAACTCGGCGACCGGTCGGGCGTCCACGACGTACGCGCCGTCGGCCAGCAGGCCACGCACGGCAGCGGCGGTGAGCGGCCGAAGGCCTGGCGTGGTGCTCAGCAGGGCCGGGCCCCGACGGTTGATCTCGCCGAGGCGGTCGAAGTACGCGGGGTAGGAGCCGAGCGAGCCGAGCAGGCTGCGGACGAACGTGTCCTCGTCCGGGGCCGCGAGCAGGTCGTTCGCCCGCTTCTGCGCGCCGATGGTGGTGGTCCGCTCGCTGCCGGGCGGGGCCGAGCAGAACGACCCGGCGCCGTGGGTCGGCCACACTGCGGTCGCGTCCGGCAGGGCGACCAGGCGCCGTAGCGAGCGGTACTGGGCGCGGGCCAGTTCCTCCGCCCGGTCGGCACCCTGGAGGTCGGTGCGGGCGGCGGAGCCGGCGATCAGCGACCCGCCGGTGAACACCCCCAGCTCCCGGGCGCCGTCGAGAAGCAGAAACGACACGTGCTCGTCGGTATGGCCGGGGGTGGCGAGCGCCCGAAGGGCCAGCCCGCCGAGGTCCACCTCGTCGCCGTCGACCAGCGGAGTGTGCGGGAAGGCGCGGTGGCCGGCGGCGGAGGCAAGCACGGTGGCGCCGTCGTCGGCCGCGAGCTGGAGCGCGCCGGTGAGGAAGTCGGCATGCAGGTGGGTGTCGGCGGCGAACGCCACCGTCAGGCCGCGCTTCGCGGCCGCGGCCCGCAGGGCCCGCAGGTCGCGGGAGGCGTCCACGGCCAAGGCGCGGCCGTCGCCGAGGTCGACCAGGTAGGCGCTGTTGCCCAGCCCCGCGTCGACCAGGGGTATCAGGTGCTCGTCGGCGAAGCCCATGGCGTCCTCCAGCCTTGTGGCGGTGCGGGTGGCGTCCCCACCCGACTACTCATACAATATTCCATGGATTTATGGAGGATGCCATGGGAGACCCCACCCGCAAGGCCGCGCTGTTCGACGCTCTCGCCACCGCCGGCAAGGCGCTGTCCAACGGCAAGCGGCTGGAACTGCTGGACCTGCTCGCCCAGGGCGAGCGCAGCGTCGACGCCCTCGCCAAGGCCGCCGGTCTCGGGCTGACCACCGCCTCCGCGCACCTGCAGACCCTCAAGCAGGCTGGGCTGGTGACCACCCGCCGCGAGGGGGTGCGCATCCACTACCGGCTCGCCGGGGACGACGTCGCCGCCCTGTACGCACTACTGCAGGAGGTCGCCCGTACGCACCTTGCGGCCACCGAGCAGGCGCGCGCCGCCTACCTCGGGCCCGAGGACACCGACCACCTCACCCGCGAACAGCTGCTGGACCGGGTGCGGTCCGGCACGGCGATCGTGATCGACGTCCGACCCGCCGAGGAGTACGCCGCCGGCCACATCCCTGGCGCCATCTCCATTCCCCTGGACGAACTCGAAGCGCGCCTCGCCGACCTGCCCGCCGACACGGAAGTCGTCGCCTACTGCCGGGGCACCAACTGCGTCCTCGCCCACGACGCCGTCCGACTCCTGGCCGCCCGCGGCCGCACCGCGAAGCGGCTCGCCGACGGCATGCTCGAATGGCGCCTCGCCGCTCTGCCCGTCGAGGCCGGCGCCGCATGACCGGCCCCCGCACCGCCGACGACGAGCCGGTCGTCGTGGACGGCACCGGCATGCTCTGCGTGGCCCTGCTCCTGCACCTGCGCAAGCGCATCGCGGGCGTCCCGGCTGGCACTGTGGTCCACGTCGTCGCCACCGACCCGGCCGCCCCGCTCGACCTGCCGGCCTGGTGCCACCTCACCGGCCACACCTACCTCGGCCACCTCGGTCCCGTCGCCGACCACGGCGACCTTGATGTGTACGCCCTCCGACTGGCCGCGAGCCCCAACCCGACACGCTCGGACGCCCCCTGGCACACGGTGCCAGGCTGACGCCTGTATGCGCGGATGGCGCGGGCGTCACTCGGGGAAGGTGGTACACGAGTCTTCGCGGCGACTGTGGCCGGGTTTTGCCGTCGGCGTCGTGTGCTGTCCTGGAAGGACCAGGCAGGAGAGCAGCATGCGTACCGTCACCGTGGAGAAGCAGCCGCTGCGCCCTGGGGTGCTGATGCCCGCCAGGGACCTGGCCCTCGCCTGGGGCCTGATCGTGGTGATCGCGGCCCTGGCCTGGGTGTTCACGGTCGGGCAGGCCCGGGACATGGGGATCGAGCCGGGCACGATGGGGATGGCGCTGCCGCTGTTTCTCGTCCTGTGGCTGGCGATGATGGCGGCGATGATGCTGCCGTCGGTCGCGCCGGTGGCGGTGACCTGGGCGCGCGGGATCGGCCGGCAGGCGAGCGGGGCGGAGCGGGCGGTCCGTACCGCGGAGTTCCTGGGCGGCTACCTGCTGGTGTGGACGTCTTTCGGGCTGCTGGCCTACGGCGGGCTGGCCCTCACCGGGCACCTGGTGGACCGCGATCCGGACGTCGGGAAGTGGATCGGCGCGGCCGCCTTCGCGCTGGCCGGGCTGTATCAGCTGGGTCCGCTGAAGTACGTGTGCCTGCGGCACTGCCGCAGCCCGATGGCTCAGCTGATGCACTACGCGGGCTACCGGCCGCCGCTGCGGGACCTCCGGGTCGGGCTGCACCACGGCGGGTACTGCCTGGGCTGCTGCTGGGCACTGATGGTGGTCCTGGTGCCGCTCGGCGTGATGAACGTGGCGGCCATGGCCGGGATCGCGGTGGTGATCTTCCTGGAGAAGCTGTGGCGGCGCGCCCGCTGCTGGCCCGGGTCAGCGGGGTGGCGTTCCTGGTGCTGGCGGTGCTGGCGCCCTTCCAGAGCTGGCTGCTGCCGGGCCTCACCCCGGGCGACATGATGTAGCCCCCGATGATGTGGCCCTCACGGCCGGGAGCGGCGGGCTCCGTAGAAGCCGGCGCTGGAGACGCAGAACGGCACGAGGTAGTTGACCGCTACCCGCAGCCAGGTCACGCCCGTGGCGGTACCCGCGAACAGCACCGAGCCCTGGTTGACCAACGACAGCAGGGTGCCGACCACCAACGCGATCGGGACACACTTCGCCAGTGAGGCCCGCGAGAAGACGGTGGCCAGCAGGCGCGGCGGCGGCTCGGATCGCGGAGGAGGCCGGGAAGACCTCCTCCGCGGTGCGTCGGGGCTGCTCACACCCGCCCCTTGGGCGCTCCCGCCTCCTGTTCGCTGCTGAAGACGAAATCGGCCTTCTCGCCGTAGACGGGTTCGAAGGTCAGGCCGAAGGCGCTGGAGGTGCCGCCGGCCTTGCCGATCCCGTACTCGGCGGAGAAGCCGAACATCGCGTTCTTGACGGTGGTCGGGGTGCCGTCGACGCCGAGCAGCGGCTCGTACGTCACCCGGCTGTGCCCGGGCACGTCCAGGCCCGGTGCGTCGTCGTCGGTGAGCGACACTTCGCCGCGTTCGGTTCCGAGGAACTCGCCGATGAACTGGGCGAGTTCGCCGAACGGGCCGCCCTCCTGGCCGGACAGGATCCGGCCGACCGCATCCGCCTGGGCGTCGCTGGCTCCGCTGTCGATGACCAGGCCGACCTTCCAGTTACCGGCGGTCAGGTGCGAGGGGAACTGGTTGTAGAAGGCGAAGTCGACCCCGGCGAGGTCGGTGTCGTCCAGGCGGCCCTCACTGATGTGAAACACCGCTGCGCCAAGGCACTCGGTGCCGCCCTGCGGGTCCCTGGGCTGGGCGTCGACGCTGCAGCCGCAGACCACGGCGCAGGAGCAGGCGGCCAGGTAGTTACCGGAAATGGTGTACGTCATGAAATTCCTCCCTCTCACTCGCGGCCCCGTCGTCCGGTCCTTCCGGACGGCGTTCGGGGCTGGTCGTGGCGGTGGTGAGCGGGAGGTGTTCATGGCTGGTTCCGCTCCGCGGGATCGGCCGAGGAGCGGCGTACTTCCACGCTAGCCGCGGTCGGCGGCGTCCGTAAGTACCGGTGTTCTGAGCGTGGTCAGCCGTAGGACTCCGGCGAACCGGCGCGCCGCGCGCGGCCGGCCTTACCAGGCAGTCGCAGCTTGAAGCGTCGGAGCGCGGGATGTCGCTCAGTTTGGGCCGCTCCAGTCGAACGGGAAGTGCTTGCTGGACGTTCCGGTGCGGTCCCAGGTGAAGCCGAACGCGTCCGCCCGGTGGGTGGTGGCGCGTCCCCAGGTGGCGATCTGGCCCGGTCCGACCTCTGCGCCCGGTGCCGGCGTCCCCCTTGCGGCCCTCGCCGCGCTGGCCGGTGTTCCGGACGCCTCGACGGTCCTGGTCGAATCCGTCCAGCCCGAGGGCACTTTCCGCACAGCGGTGCTGGCCCGCAATCAGATCCACGACGGGCGCTCGCTGCTCGCGCTGCGTGTGAACGGCGCCGACCTCTCCGTGGACCACGGGTTCCCGGCCCGCACCATCGTTCCCGCCGCCCCAGGGGTGCACAACACCAAGTGGGTGGGCGGCCTGACCTTCAGGACGTGACCGTGAACGCTTCCGACGCTGGTACGGTTCCAGCCCGCTGCACCTGCTCGCCCTCGCCGCCTCCTTCGCCCTCGCCTGGTAAGCCGGCACCCGCATGCTGGACCAGGAGGCGCTCCTCGTCGTGGTCTGGTTCGTCGGTGCGGCCGTCGTCCACGATCTCGTCCTCTTCCCCCTGTACACGGCCGCCGATCGCACCGCACAGACCGCGCCGGCCTCCGGCGCCGAACCCGACCAAGCCCCGGCCTACCTCAACTACCTGCGCTTTCCCGCCTTCATCTCCGTCCTGCTCCTCCTCGTCTGGCTGCCCCTCATCCTGAACCTCGTCGACGGCTATGCAGTCACCACGGACCTGGACGAATCCGTGTTCCTGCCACGCTGGGCGCTGATCACCACAGGCCTGTTCACCGTTTCCGCCCTCGTCCTCGCGACCCGTCTACTGCTCAGAGCACACCGTCACCGCCTGCGCCGGCACAAGCACCGAGCCGCCACCAAGCGCCAGCCCGGATCGGAGTGAGCACCGTACAGACCCGCTTACCGGCGCGGGAGTCTGCGTCCGAGTCAGGAACCGGTCCCGGCTGGCTGACCAGCACCCCGCCCGCCAAGCAAGGAACCTCCGCTGTGCATCGCATCGTCGCCGGTCGTCCAGCGGACCCCCATCTGCCCGGCGAGCTGCGCGACGCCATGTTCCGCCTGCGGCACCAGGTCTTCCACGAGCGGCTGCGGTGGCAGGTGCGGAGCCGAAACGGCCGTGAGCGGGACAGCTTCGACGACCTGGACCCCGTCTATGTCATCGGCTGCCACACGGAATCCGGCACGGTGACCGCAAGCCTGCGCATGCTCCCCACCACCGGTCCCTACATGCTGCGCGACGTCTTCCCCCAGGCCCTGCGCGGAGCACCCGCACCCTGCGACCCGCAGACCTGGGAGATCAGCCGACTGTGCGTCACCCGGCCGGCACACGTGCGCGGCAGCGGGTACGAACTGACCCAGCGCCTCCTTGCAGCCGCCGCCGAGTACGCGGCCGGCGAGGCTGTCCACAGCTTCGTCGCCATCTCACAGGTGACCGTCGAGCGTATGGCCGCCGGGGCCGGCGTACCCTCCAGACGCTTCGGCGACGGCCGAAGCGTCCTGCTCGGGGAACTCGCCTGCACCGCGTACAGCATGCCCGTATCAGCACTTTCCATGCGCTGACCAGTCTTGGTCACGCCTACGGGCGCCCTTCCCGTCCGACGGCCACGTCTTGTACGGCGGACAGCGGCGCACCCTGGCCCGCCAGCGGCGACATGCCCTGCGGGCGCTGCAGCGGCTCGCAGCGTGCCCTGATAGTGGACGGTGTGATGTGGCAGAGGTATCTCGCCGAGTTTCACCAGCGGCGGCCCGGGATCACCGAGGCGGTGCTGTCCCGCGCCTACTGCCAGGGTGGAACCGGCTACGAGTGGCTGTTCGAGGAGGTGCCTCCGGCAGGGCGGCTGCTGGATCTGGCCTGCGGTAGCGCGCCGCTGTGGCCGGCCCTGGGGCAGCAGTGCTACCTCGGCCTGGACATCTCACCGGGGGAGCTGGCCCTCGCCCGCAGCCGAGGAGCCGGTCCGCTCCTGCTCGCCGACGCCAGAGCGCTCCCGCTCGGCGCGGAGAGCGTGGACACGGTGGTGTGCGCGATGGCGTTGCAGATCATCACGCCGCTGCCCACCGCCCTGGCCGAGATCCGCCGGGTGCTGGTTCCTGGCGGCAGACTCGTGGCACTGGTGCCCGACCGCCGGCCGCTGCACCTCATCGACCCGCTGTGGCTGGGCGGTCTCCTCGGCGCGCTCGGTCGGCCGATCGGCTACCCCAACGACCGGGCGCTGAGGCGTCGACTGCCGCAGCTGCTGGACGCGGCAGGGCTGTGCCTGGCCGACGACAGGCGCCGGCGGTTCGCCTACCGCCTGGGCACGCGCGAGGACGCCGACCTGCTGCTGTCCTCCCTCTACCTGCCCGGCGTGTCTGCCGCGCGGCTGCGAGCGGCCCAGCGGTGGCTGAACGCGCTGGTCAGGGTCCGTGCGGACCTACCTGTGCCGCTGCGGCGCATCGTCGCCGTGCGGCTGTGACGGCTGCCGGACGCCGGCGGCTCAGTCCTGCGTGAGGGCGTCGGCGGCGGGCCAGGTGCCGTCTGCGGGCATCTCGAGGCCTTCTGCCAGCGTCTGCCGCCACGGGGGTGGGGTGAACGGCTCGCCCCAGTAGTCGGTCACCCGGACCGCCATTCCGTCGTCAAGCTCGGCGAGGGAGACGTTCCGGTACACCCGGCCGTCGCCGTAGTCGGTGCTCCACTCGACGACGACGGTGTTGAAGCAGGCAAGCCGCCTTCCCACCCCGAGTCTCAGCCCGACGAAGTGGGACTCCACGTCAGCGATCCGTGACCTCCCCCTGATGAGTTCGCCGCTCTGCGGCCACTGGCGCACGGCATCCTCCGAAAGCTGAACGCCGAGGATGCGCTCGAGGCGGGTCGAGTGTGCGGGTTCTCCCATGGAGCGCACAGTAGAACTGATCGCCCCGACGTCCTCGGAGGCTCGCGCTGCCCGCGCAAGAGCGGACATCCGGAAGTCCTGCCGTGGTGGATCGCCGTCGACGGTGGAAGGAGCCGAGTGCCGTGCCGGGTTTCCTGCTTGCTCTGAGGCGGCGCGCACCCGTTTGGCGGAGGGCTCGTGGGTGATTACGACATGGTGGTGGTCGGGGGCGGCAGCGCTGGGCTGACCGCGGCACGGATAGCCGGGCGCCTGGGTGCCCGCACGCTGCTGGTGGAACGGGACCGCTTGGGCGGCGACTGCCTGTGGACCGGCTGCGTGCCCAGCAAGGCGCTGCTGCACGCCGCCGCCGATGTGCACGCCGCACGGCGCGTCGGAGCGTACGGGCTTGCGTCCCGGGACGGGCCGGTTGAGCTGCGATCGGTCATGGCCCAGGTGCACCGCGCCATCGCGGTGGTCGCCCCGCACGACTCGGCCGAGGCTCTGCGCCCGCTGGGCGTCGAGGTGAAGCACGGCGCGGCCTACTTCACCGGACCGCGCTCGCTGACGGTCAACGGGACAGCGATCGGCTTCCGGTACGCGCTGCTCGCCACCGGATCGATCCCAACGCTGCCGCCGGTTCCGGGCCTCAACGAAGCCGAGCCACTGACCAGCCACACCGTCTGGGACCTGGAAGACCTCCCGGAGCGGCTGGTGGTCATGGGCGGCGGTCCTACCGGCTGCGAGCTGGCGCAGGCCTTCGCACGCCTCGGTTCGCGAGTGACGATCGTGGAGGCGGTGGACCGGTTGCTCCCGCGCGAGGAGCCGGGTGTCTCGCGGCTGCTGCGGCAACGGTTGGAGGATGAGGGCATCGCCGTGCTGACCGGTTTCACTGCCGAGCGCGTCAGCGGGGGCGCGGTGCACGGGGCAGGGCGGGAGCTTCCCTTCGACCGCCTGCTGGTGACCACCGGGAGTGCCAGCAGCAGCGGCGGGCTCGGCCTGGCCGACGCCGGTGTAGTGCTCGGCAAGCGCGGCCACGTTCGGGTCGACAGCCGGCTCCGGACCACCAATCACCGGGTCTATGCGGCCGGGGACATCACCAGACAGTCCGCGTCCACGCATCTCGCCGGAGCGCAGGCGGCCGTGGCTGTCGTGGATGCGCTGCTGGGCGTACGCCGCCGGATCGAGTACCTGGCGGTTCCCGTCGTGACGTTCACGGACCCCGAGGTGGCGCGTGTCGGTCTGACCGAGGCGCAGGCCCGCACGCAGTACGGGAACCGCGTCCGGGTCAGGGAGCTGGACCACGGGCTGGTGGACCGGGCCGTCGCGGACGGCCGCACCGACGGCTTCACCCGACTGGTGCTCGGCCCTCGCGGGCGGATCGTGGGTGCGACCGTCGTCGCCCCGCGAGCCGGGGAGACCATCGCCCACCTCGCCACCGCCGTGCGCCTGCACTGGACGCCCTCCCGCTACGCGGCGACCATCCACCCCTACCCGACCTACGCCGACGGGCCGTGGAACGCGGCCCTCGCAGAGGTGTACGACCAAATCGCCTCGCCCCGGATGCACCGGATCACCGGGGCACTGCTCGGCGTACGCAGGCAGGTTCGCCGATGACCGGACGCAACGCGCCACTGGCCCCACGGCGATTGCGCCGCTCCGGACCGGCCGCCGACCCTCGGCACAGCGCCCCCGGGGCGCGGCCGGCACGAACACGACGAGACCGTGGAGACGCGATGACCGTGGACGGAACAACCCAACGGGCGAGTGGGAAGCGCGATCGGGACGAGGTGTTCGTGGAGTTCACCAAGTCCATCTGCCCGGTGTGCAAGACACCGATCGACGCGCAGGTCAACCTCCGCGACGACAAGGTGTATCTGCGCAAACGCTGCAAGGAACATGGCGAGTTCGAGGCCCTCGTCTACGGGGACGCGCAGGAGTACCTCGCCTCGGCGCGGTTCAACAAGCCAGGGACGATCCCGCTGACCTTCCAGACCGAGGTGAAGGACGGCTGCCCCACCGACTGCGGGCTGTGCCCGGAGCACAAGCAGCACGCCTGCCTGGGCATCATCGAGGTGAACACCGGCTGCAACCTCGACTGCCCGATCTGCTTCGCCGACTCCGGACACCAGAGCGACGGTTACTCGATCACACACGAGCAGTGCGCCACGATGCTGGACGTCTTCGTCGAGAGCGAGGGCGAGCCGGAGGTGGTGATGTTCTCCGGCGGCGAACCCACCATCCACCAGCACATCCTGGACTTCATCGACCTCGCCCTTGAGCGCCCGATCCGCAACGTAGCCCTCAACACCAACGGCATCCGCATCGCCACCGACAAGCGCTTCGTCGCCGAACTCGGCGAGCGCAACCGCACCCCGGGCAAGACCGTCACCGTCTACCTGCAGTTCGACGGCTTCGACGAGCGCACCCATGTCGAGATCCGTGGCCGCGACCTGCGGCGATTCAAGCAGCAGGCGCTGGACAACTGCGCCGAGGCCGGCCTGTACGTCAGCCTGGCCGCCGCCGTCGAGCGTGGACTGAACGAGCACGAGGTGGGCCCGATCGTCGAGTTCGGCCTCGACCATCCGGCCGTGCGCGCCGTCGTGTTCCAGCCGGTCACCCACTCCGGGCGGCACCTCGCCTTCGACCCGCTGAACCGGCTCACCAATCCGGACGTCATCAAACTGATGGCAGCTCAGCTACCGCAGTGGATCAAGCGAGAGGACTTCTTCCCGGTACCGTGCTGCTTCCCGACCTGCCGGTCCATCACCTATCTGCTGACCGACGGTGAACCCGGCAATCCTGCCGTCGTCCCCCTTCCGCGCCTGGTCCAGATGGAGGACTACCTCGACTACGTCGCAAACAGGGTCCTGCCGGACGCCGGGATCCGCGAGGCACTGGAGAAGCTCTGGTCCGCCTCCGCCTTCATGGGCACCGCCATCACAGAGGCCAAGCTCCGGGCCGCCGCCGAGGCGCTCGACTGCGCGCAGTCCTGCGGCGTCGACCTGCCCGCCGCCATCCGGGACCTGAAGGACAAGGCATTCATGATCGTCGTTCAGGACTTTCAGGACCCCTACACCCTCAACGTCAAACAGCTGATGAAGTGCTGCGTCGAGGAGATCACCCCCGACGGCCGGCTCATCCCCTTCTGCGCCTACAACTCCGTCGGCTACCGCGAACAGATCCGCGCCCAGATGTCCGGCGTCCCTGTCGCCGACGTCGTCCCCAACGCCCTGCCCCTGGCACCCGTCCTCGCCGACTCCCCGTACGGCTCGAAGATCGCGCGCGCCGACGGCGGCAACTCATGAAGGGCGAGGAGATGAAGGCGTGCTGCGCCGCCGCGTACTCCTGCGACGCCGTCGCCCAGATCCTCGGCGACTCCTATCACCCTGGCGGCACCGCCCTGACCCGCCGCCTCGTCGATGCCCTCGGCCTCACCGCCGGCAGCCGGGTCCTCGACGTCGCCTGCGGCCGAGGCACTAGCGCCCTGCTGCTCGCCGACGCCTACCGCCTCCAGGTGGACGGCCTGGACTACTCCGCCACCAACATCGCCCGCGCACAGGCCACCGCCGAGGCCCTGGAGCTGAGCCACCGGGCCACCTTCACACACGGTGACGCCGAGCAACTCCCGTACCCGGCCGACACCTTCGACGCCGTGCTCTCCGAATGTGCACTCTGCACCTTCCCCGACAAGACGGCCGCCGCAGCCGAGTTCACCCGGGTCCTGCGCCCGGGCGGCAGACTCGGCATCACCGACGTGACCGCCGACCCCGACCGGCTGCCCCCCGAACTGACCACCCCCGCCGCACGGATCGCATGCATCGCCGACGCCCGCCCCCTCGCCGATTACGCGGCCATCCTGAAGGCCGTAGGGCTGGGCGTGATCCTGACCGAGCGGCACGACACCGCCCTGACCCGCATGATCGACCAGATCGAAGCCCGGCTCGGCCTGCTCAAGATGACCGCCCCAGGCGCACTCACCTCCACCGGCCTGAGCCCCGACGCGACCGCGACCGTCCTTGCGGCGGCCCGAACCGCCGTCGCCGACGGCACACTCGGCTACGCACTGCTCATCGCCGAACGAGGCCGCGAACAATCATGAATGACCCGGCAGCCGAAGCCCCGCCCGCGGAGGAGAACCGGTTCGTGCGACGTCACCGCATTATCGGAGTCTTACAGCGCGCTCATGATGGTGCTGACCTGCTCTGACGTGGTGTATCCATGAGCAGGCACGACACCGTGGTGATGGCTTGTGGAGGCTGTGATGCTCGACCGTGTTCCGCTGCTCGGCAGGATCCCGCGCAACCTGCTGGTCCTGATGACGGTGCTCGTCCTGGCGGGCGCCGGCGGCGGCTTCTACCTGTTCCAGCCGTGGAAGGCGTTCACGAGCACCACGGTCGACGAGGCCCTGCCGGCCCCCGCCACCACCGCTGCGGCAACAAGCCGGCCGGCCGGCTCAGCCCCGACCGTGGCCCAGACGCAGGGCACGCCGGGGAACACGTCGACGCCTGCGGCCGCCCCGGTCGAGCTTGCGAGGGGCAGCTTCGTCTCCGGTGAGCACGACACCAGCGGTACGGCACGCGTCGTGCGGCTGAGCGACGGCGGCATCGTGCTGCGCCTGGAGGACCTGCGGACATCGGAGGGCCCCGACGTGCGGGTGTATCTCTCCAAGCGGCCCGCCGCCGAGTCGAAGGCCGACACCCTGGGCGACGGCGCGGTGGAGCTCGACCACCTCAAGGGCAATCGCGGCAACCAGAACTACACGATCCCAGTCGGCACCGACCTCTCCCAGTTCCACAGCGCGGTCATCTGGTGCAGCCGCTTCTCCGTGGGCTTCGGCGCCGCAGATCTGACGCCCGCAGCCAAGTGACAGCAGAGGCCCTGGCGCATCGCGCGTTTCAAGACCGCGGTGCGGCTGACGAGCGCCACACCGACGAGGACTGACTCGCCAACCGAGAGCGGTGACCGTGTCATGGAGGCGCGTGTGCCGGACCTCGGTGGCCTCGCCGGCGGACCCGGGCGAGGCCGTATTCGCCCAAGGCCCGCTACTTGGGTGGCAGGGTCGCCGCGAAGCTGCGGCCTCGGTCGATCCAGTCGCGGAGGGTCGCGTCCTCGGTGAGGGCGGAGGAGTCGACGAGGACCCAGCCGCGCATCGGGCGCCCGGTGATGTCGAAGAGGCGGACGCCCGGGCGAGCCAGGGCCGCGTCCGTGTCGTCGGGGCCGATCCTGACGATGAGTTCGTCGTTGTGGACTCCGACGGCCATGTTGCCGTTCATGAGGAACGCCAGGCCTCCGAACATGCGTTTCTCGGTGAGGCCGGGGACCTCGCCCAGCTGTTCGCGGATCCGCTGGGCAAGGCCTTCGTCGATGGCCATGGCAGCCTCTCAGAGGGTGAACAGCGGCTGCGGCACGCCGGTTTCGGCGTACTCCTTGAGTCGGGTCATCAGCTGGCCCCAGGTGTAGGCGGCCGGCGGCAGGCCGGGGTCGCCGTCCTGCCAGCCCCGGTGGTGGAAGAGCATGCGGGTGCCGCCGTCCAGCTCCGGGCTGTCGGAGAGCTCCCAGGTGATCGTGGTGTCGGACCAGTGGGGCGGGAAGGCCCCGATGGAGGTCCAGGCGACGCGACTCTCGGTGGCCTCGTCGCGGCGCAGTTGGAAGGGCTCGGGGACCATGGGGAAGTCGAAGAGGAGGATCTCGTCCTTGCGGTCGACGCCGTTTGTCCACCACCCCGTCAGGCCGTCGTGCGTGTTCAGGGCCTCGTAGACGGTCTTGCGGTCGGCCGCGATCTCGACCTGGAAGGCGATTTCGGACATCGTCGTGCTCCTTGTGCTCAGGGTGGTGCGGTGCGTGGTGTGGGGATCGGGGGTCATGGTGCTGGGGTGAGCCTGTGTTCGAGGTCGCGCAGGTCCTTGGTCAGGGAGGAGCGGACCTTGCGCGCCATGAGGGGCGCGGCGAGCCGGTAGTAGCCGCCCGCGTCGCCCTGCACCTGGATCCGGGCGAGCGTGCCGCCGGCGTCCGGGGTGAAGGAATAGGTGACGTGCATCGGCATCGGACCGGCCACCGACACCATGTCGAGCAGCGTGGGCGGGTCGTGCCGGGCCACCCGTAGGACGTAGTCGATCCGCTTGCCCAGGAAGTACGCGGTGCGCGTGACCTCGGCACCGACGCCGAAGCCTCCGCCGTCGGCCTCCCGGGTGAGCTCCGCTGTCCGAATGCCCTGCGTCCACTCGTGGTCGTGGCGCCAGTCCATGGCGTACGCGGCCACCTGCTCGGGCGGGAGCGGGATCACCCGCTGCGCCGTCTCATCGATCGTCATCGCTGCTTCCTCGTCTCGTCGCCGCTCACCCGCGCCGGGCAGGTCAGGCGCTCCAGCCAGGATTCCTGCCGCTGGCGGCCAGCGCGCGGTCAAAGGCGCTCGCATCGGCCGGTACGGCCACGGGCTCGCCGTAGGCGTCGGTGGCGCGGGCGTTCTCCGCGATCTGCTCGACGACGGCGAGCGCGGCCTTCGCGGAGTCGTCGCCGACGGTGAAGCGCCGGCCTGTGGCAGTGGCCAGGTCCCAGCCGTGCAGGGCGAGCTCCTGGAGGGTGATCGCGGCGGCGAAGTCGGCGGGCATCTCACCGGGGCCGAACTCGGTCAGGCCCTCGTACGCGGCCGGGTCGGCCCACGCGGCCGCCGCGCTCATCGCGTACCCGGCCACGGCCGCCGGGGTGGCCGGCGCGGGGTCACCGGCTACCGGCTGCGGCAGCTTGCGGGCCGCGCGCTCGGAGGACGGAAGGACGCCGGCGAGGTGGTCCAGCAGCTCGGCGACGGTGAATTTCTTGCACGGGGTGCGGTCGGAGAGCTGCTCGACCCGTACGGCCGAGGCGGTCTCGGCGAAGGCGGCAGCGAATTCCTGAATGGCGGTATGCATGGCGGTCTCTCTCGTGGGGGGTTAGGTCAGCCGGTGAAGAACGGGGACGGCTCGCCGGTCTCGGCGTAGGCCTTGAGCTGCACGAACTTGGTCGCCCAGCCGTAGGTGAAGTTGCGATAGGCGTCGTCGACGGCTGGGAAGCCGCTGTGGGTGAAGCGGAGGACCACGCCGCCCGCGGCCTCCGGCAGCAGCTCGTAGGCCTGCTCGGTGCCGGCCCAGGGGCCGTTCTCACCCGCCAGGACGAGCCGCTTGCCGCGCTCGGCCTCAGTGACGCGCAGCCGCCACGGCTCCGGCACGCCGAGGAAGGACAGCTCGTGCAGAGCGTCACTGGCTGTGGCGGTCGTGGTGAACCAGCTCCGGATGCCCTCGGTGGTGGAGATCGCCGCGTACACGGTGTCCGCGTCGGCCTCGATGTGCAGCTGCATCGCGATGTCCGCCATGGCAGTGCCCCTTTCTCATCGCTTTAGTCAACACTAAAACGACAGCGGGCGCGGTGGCAAGTTCAAGCCATGGCTAAAATGAGGCTCATGGAAGCGGTGCAAGCGGTCGCCGAGCCCAGGCGGCGCGAGATCCTGCGACTGGTCTGGGACACCGAGCTGTCCGCGGGCGAGATCGCCGAGCAGTTCGACGTCACCTTCGGCGCCGTGTCCCAGCATCTGAAGGTGCTGAGGGACTCCGGCCTGGTTACGCTGCGCCAGGAAGGCCGCAAGCGCTACTACCGGGCCGACCGGGCGGCCATGGGGCCGCTCGCCGACTACCTGCAGGCCATGTGGGCCGCCAGGCTCGACACGCTGGCCGACCTCGCCGAACAGGCCGAACGCGCAGCGCAGGAGAAGGGCACGACCTGATGACCGCAGAACCGGTGACCGTCGAGCGGAGGATCGCCGCGCGTCCCGAGACGGTGTTCTCCTTCTTCACCGACCGCGAGCGCTGGCTCTCCTGGATGGGCAAGGACGGCGAGTTCTCCTTCGAACCCGGCGGCGCCTACCGGACCAACGTCACCGGTGACAATCACGCCGCCGGCCGCTTCCTCGAGCTCGACCCGCCCAAGCGCGTGGTCTTCACCTGGGGCTGGGAGACCGGCGGCATGCCCGTCCCGCCCGGCTCCACCACCGTCGAGATCACCCTGCACCCGGACGGCGAGGGCACCCTGCTGCGCCTGGTCCACCATGACCTCCCGGCGCAGGCCCGCGCGCCCCACGAGCAGGGCTGGGCCCACTACGTCGAGCGGCTGGCCGTACGCGCCGAGGGCGGCGACCCGGGCCCCGACCACTGGATGGAGAACGCGCCGGTCTGACCTGCTGTCCTGGCAGTGTGGCCGATGCTGCCGGCCCTCATGAGGAGTTACCTGCGATGACGAGAGTCCTGGTGACCGGGGCGACGGGAAACGTCGGATCGAAAGTGGTCGCGGAGCTTCGAGACAGCGAGGTCCTCGTACGTGCGTTCGTGCGCGATCCGGATCGAGCCGTCGCCGTCCTCGGCGGCGATGTCGAGATCGCGGCCGGCGACTTCGCCGAGCCCGACTCGATCCGGCGGGCCCTGCCCGGGGTCGACGCCGTCTTTCTGATGTGCGGCAACGATCCTCGGCAGGTCGAGTACGAGACGAACGTCATCGACGCGGCCGCCGCCGAGCACGTGGGGCGGATCGTCATGCTCTCCACAGTCGGGGCGAAGGCCGGCGCACCGGCGGCGTTCGCCGACCAGCACGGCCGTATCGAACAGCACCTGCGCGCCTGCGGCGTACCGGCTGTGATCCTTCAGTCCAGCTATCTGATGTCCAACATCCTGGGTTCGGCGGAGACCATCGC
The DNA here is from genome assembly GCF_007828955.1 of Kitasatospora atroaurantiaca. Taxonomy (NCBI): domain Bacteria; kingdom Bacillati; phylum Actinomycetota; class Actinomycetes; order Kitasatosporales; family Streptomycetaceae; genus Kitasatospora; species Kitasatospora atroaurantiaca. Next base: position 7,242,459 of record NZ_VIVR01000001.1, read on the forward strand.
CCGGACCGGAAAGTTCTTCCTGCCCGCCGGCGAGGCGCACGTGGCCATGATCGATCCGCGCGATGTCGCCGCCGCGGCAGCCGCCGTCCTCACGGCGGGCGGGCATGACGGGCAGACCTGCCTGATCACCGGGCCTGAGGCGATCACCCATGCGGACGTCGCCGAGCAACTGTCCGCTGCCCTGGGCCGTGCGATCGAGTACGTCGACGTGCCGGACGACGCGGCTCTTGCGGGCTTGGCCGAGGGCGGTGTGCCGGCCTGGCTGGCCGAGCAGATCGTGGCCGTGTTCCAGTCCCTCCGAGCGGGCGTGAACTCACACACCACCGAGACGTTCGGGGAACTGACCGGTCGTGAGGCCCGCGGGTTCGCCGACTTTGCGCGCGACATCGCCACTCCGTTCCTCACAGGCTGATCCGGCATCACCGACGTGACCGCCGACCCCGACCTGCTGCCGCCCGAGCTGACCACTCTCGCCGCACGGATCGCCTGCATCGCCGATGCCCGCCCCCTCGCCGAATACGCGGCCATAACAAGCCGGCCGGCTCAGCCCCGACCGTGGCCCAGACGCAGGGCACGCCGGGGAACACGTCGACGCCTGCGGCCGCCCCGGTCGAGCTTGCGAGGGGCAGCTTCGTCTCCGGTGAGCACGACACCAGCGGTACGGCACGCGTCGTGCGGCTGAGCGACGGCGGCATCGTGCTGCGCCTGGAGGACCTGCGGACATCGGAGGGCCCCGATGTGCGGGTGTATCTCTCCAAGCGGCCCGCCGCCGAGTCGAAGGCCGACACCCTGGGCGACGGCGCGGTGGAGCTCGACCACCTCAAGGGCAATCGCGGCAACCAGAACTACACGATCCCAGTCGGCACCGACCTCTCCCAGTTCCACAGCGCGGTCATCTGGTGCAGCCGCTTCTCCGTGGGCTTCGGCTCCGCAGACCTGACGCCCGCAGCCAAGTGACGGCAGGCGCCCTGGCGCGCCACGTGGTCAGCGCGGTCCGGGTGGTTCTCGGGGGCCTCCCACTGCGCGGGACACCGACGTCGCTGCCGCGCCGAGCCCGAGGCGAGGCAGAGGTCCCCGGCCGATGAGGCTCAGCCGGATGGGTGCGCCCGGGCTGCCCGCAACTCGGTGCGCCCCATCGGGTCTCTCCTGGAAAAGCGCATAGAGTCCAGGTGTGCCGGGCGTCCCACTGACGGGCCGGCGCGCGTGCCGGCCGGCACGGCCACGCATCCGGTTCGTGGCCGCAGCCGGGTGGGTGATCGACGCGCGGGCCTGCGCGGGCCGTGATGCGGTGCTGGGTAGAGAGCCTGGCCGACGGATTTCCAGTTGATCCGAGGAGTTGGCATGACGACTGAACTCGACCGCGACGATTTCGGTCGGATCACACACGATCCGTCCGCCAGGAGGCTTGAGCTCGAGTGGTTCGAGTCCACCGAGAGGATGGCCGACCAGGACTTTCGGCGCAGTCTGGAACGGCTGGCCGAACTCTCGGAAGAGCACCGGCCACGCCACGTGATGATCGATGTGACTCGGTTTGCCTTCTCGCCGAACCCCGACACCGCGCAGTGGCGGCAGGACGAGATCATCCCCCGGTACAACGCTGCGGGGATCGAGAAGTTCGCGTTTCTCCTTCCGCCATCGGCTCCCTCGCCCGGTGAGCCGGCACCGGAGCCGACGGCCGACTTCCCTACAGGCTGGTTCCTGGCTCGCGCAGCGCTCGAGGAGTGGCTCCAGCAGCCGTGATCGCGACACTGTTCGCCCTTCCTCTGCTGCCCGGCCTTCACGAGGGCGACTGTGAGCGGGGGTGAACCCGATACTGTCCGTGCCACTCCCAGCCGGTCGGCGATCTCGGTGGCGTTGCCGACCAGCAGCTGCGCGCCGCCCAGCGTGCCTGCCAGACCGACGGCGGTCCGTACGGACTTCTCTGACCAGCTACACCTGCTCACCGGCCACGGGTACCGTCGCAGGGGCCGGGCTGCCGAGGCGGGCGGTCCGCAGCTGGCCCAGCAGTGCGCCTCCGGCCCACAGGCACTCCGGTCCCGGGACGCGGGGACGAGCGACCATGCCCCGGAGGCAAGGGCGCACCGCCCGGCAGCTGGTGCTCGCAGCAGACCGCTGACCGTGGCTCAGCCGTCGATCTCCTCCACGGTCACCTTCGCGACCGGGTTCTCCCAGCCGTGCAGCTCGGGGCAGAGGTCGCCGTTGCCCTGGATGCCGGGGTGCAGGCGGATCTGCTGGTGGGGCGTCTCGTCGACGGCGTCGTCGATATTGCCGTTCGGGTCGCCGGCGAGCTGGACTGGGCCCAGTGCGCTGCACGGGTCGACGATGTCCTCGGTGCGCTCGGTGTTGCGCTCGGTGCCGGCGTCGTAGCCCTTGAGCTGGAACTCGGACGGGTGGCCCTTGAGCGGGAGGCGGACGTGGTCCAGGCCGAGGAAGCCGTCGTTGGTGCAGATCAGCATGGTCGCCAGCGACAGGCGGTCGCCGCGGTGGGCCTTGATGGTGAAGGTGACCCGGTCGTCGAACGCGCCCTTGCTGGTGCCCTGCGGGGTCAGCGGGCGTCCGACGTCCACCGCATCCGTCACCCCGGATGCGCCGCCGAACAGGTCGAACATCGGTACCTCGTTGCCGTCCTCCGCGATCTCTTCGAGCTCTCTGGACGCCAGCCGCCCGACCTGGAACATGTGCGGGCCACCGTGCCGGGTGGTGGCGGCGACGGGCGGCGAGAACGGCTGTCCATGCGTCAGGTTCTCCAAGGTCACCTGGTAGGTGTGCAGTTCGTCGGGGGCGGAGGCCGAGGCGGTGGCCTGGGCCGTCACAGCCAGGAGTGAGGCCAGGCCGGCGACGGCGACGAGCTTGCGTGAGGGACGCATGCGGAGACTCTCCTTCACCCGTGATGAGGCTTGTCCGTTTTGTCTACCACGGGGTGTCGTCCGTGCTGGCTCTGCACCGTCCGCCGAACGGGTCGTCATCGCTGTTCGCGCCATTCCAGCAAACGACGTAGTTCCTGATTCTGCGGGCGAGGGAGGACGCGCCGCGGGGTCCTCCCGATCCGCTCGCCTGCGGGGCAGGGGCTCTCTCCGGCATGCGGGTGAATCTCCTCGCGGCGGTCGTGTTCGAGCCGCCGGCACGAAGTCTGACGGCCGCAAAGTGGGGAGGGGCAGCTTGACGACGACCCCCGCATCCGGACCATCGGCTATACAGAACGGACTGACAGATGATCAAGGCTCATTCCCGAGGACTGGGGCTGCGCGCGGCGTCCGCCTGCGCCGCTGCGGCGATGCTCGCGGTCGGCTTGGGAGCGGCCACTCCGGCGGTCGCCCAGGACCGCGGTCACGGCGGGCACGGCCGCGGCGAGTACACCGTCGCGGTGGCGCTGGTCGAGCAGCCGCCGGTGTTCGGGGACCCGAACTCGATGAAGCCCGGTGACGTCCTGCTGTTCGAGGAGCCCGCCGTCGACCCGGGCGACGGACACCAGATCGGCGACTCGCTCACCCGGGTCCAGCTTCTCGAAGGCGGCAGCTACCTCCTCGACTGCACGGTCCGACTTGCGGACGGCAACCTCGTCTTCTCCGGCGGCGAGGAGTTCGCCCACATGGAGCACTCCACCTTCGCTGTCACCGGCGGCACCGAGCGTTTCAGCGGCGCCCACGGGCAGGTGGACATCACCCTCACCACGATCAACGGGGCCGCCTCGGACCTGCTCACCTTCCACCTGCGCCGCTGACCCGCGGGGAGATCGCACTGTCCACTCACCGCCGGCACCTCCGGGGAGACGCGCGAGGGTACCTCCGGCTCGCGGCTCCCCTGATGGGGCGCCAGGTCCGTAGCTCGATCACCAAGGACCTGCGCGACCTCGAGCTCCGACTCACCGCCTGAGAGAACGGACGCCGGGCGTGCAGGCGATGGGGCTGATCAACGATCACGCGGAAGCCTGCGTGATCCGTCATTCCAGGGCCGAGTGGGCGCGCGACAGCTTCACACGCCCGCAGCGCTGAGGACCTGACGCCGCCGGGATCTTGAATCCGCGTGCAGGCCGCGACCCGGTCTGCGCGGGGGCATGCCCGTCGACTTTCCGGCATAAGGTGCTGTCGGTCGGGAGCAGGCTGAAGAGCAATCCCGCATCAGCGAACCTGGCGGGTGGGCGCGGGGAGGTCGCCGATGGGGACCGCAGTGGTGATCCGAGGAGGCTCGGACCAAGCGCTCGGATCTCATCGGCCGGTGATGATGCGGCAGATGTCTCCCTCGGTACAGGTGGCCGGGTCCGTGGCGGAGGCGGAGTCGACCAGGTCGCGGAGCGTTGCGCGGGTCACGGCAAGCTCGGCGAGGCGGCGCTCGACGTCGGCGAGGTGCTCGGCGAGCAGCGCAGTGACGTGCTCGCACGGGGGTTGGCCGCCGTCGCGGACTGCGAGCACGCTGCGGATTTCGGCGAGGCTCAGGCCGGCGGTCTGCGCAGCACGGATGAACGAGATCCGAGCGGCGGCCCGGGACGGGTAATCGCGGTAGCCGCCGGGTGTGCGCGGTGGTGCGTCCAGCAGCCCGGCCTGCTCGTAGAAGCGCAGGGTCTTGGTCGTGGTGCCGGTGGCTCCGGCGAGGGCTCCGATGCGCATGCCTCCACGGTAGCTCTTGACCTTCCAGTGCGATGGAAGGTCTAGCGTTGGCAGCAGTGGAGGACGAGGGAGGTGCCGGCTGTGCGGGTGGAGATGCTGACGGTCCCGGAGTGCCCGAACGGCCCGGTTCTGGAGGAGCGGCTTGCCGTGGTGCTGGCGGACCGTCCAGGTGTCGAGGTGCTGCACCGTGTGGTCGAGGACCAGGGGGCGGCTGGGCGACTCGGGATGCGTGGCTCGCCGACGCTGCTGGTCGACGGGATCGACCCGTTCGCTGCACCGGGCACGCCGACAAGTGTGTCCTGCCGCCTCTACCGCACTGCGGACGGTCGCGTGGACGGTGCCCCGAGCGTCGAGGAGCTGCGGCGCGTGCTCGGTCAGTCCGGCACGCCAGCCGCCGCCGATCCGTCGACGGGCCCGGCCGGGCGGGGTGGCCGGGGCAGGCTCGCCCCCGTCGAGGGCGGACACCGGGCGGTCCAGCAGGCCGTGCTGCGATCGTTCGCGGTCGTCGGCCGTGCGCCCGAAGCCGCCGATCTGGACCGGGTTACCCGGCCGTACGGCGTGCCGGCCGCGCAGGTGCTCGCGGAACTGGCCGCCGAGGACTTCCTCACCCTGGACGAGACGGGCCGGATCCGGGCCGCGTACCCGTTCTTGGCCACCGAGACCGATCACGTGGTCCACATCGCCGGCGGATCTTCGGTGTGGGCGATGTGCGCGATCGACGCGCTGGGCATCCCGGTCATGCTCGGCCGCGACGCGGACATCACCTCCACCGACCCCGTCACCGGCCGGCCCATCCGGGTCGAGTTCACCGGCGGACGGGCCCGCTGGCAGCCGGCCTCGGCGGTGGTCTCCCACGGTGTACGTGCCGCAGGCGGACCAGCTGCGTCCGCGTGCTGCGGGTACCTGCGCTTCTTCACCGACCGCGCCACCGCCGCGCATTGGATCGAGGCCCGGCCGGGGCTCAGCGGCGAGATCCTCACCCAGACGCAGGCCGAGCGCCTCGGCACCGCCATCTTCGGCCCACTGCTGACCACCGGCATCGAACAGCCCGGGTGAGCCCGATGCCCGAGCCGACCGGGACCCCGCATCGTGACCCGCGTGGCCCGAGCAGCCCGCTGGGCCTGTTCGTGGCGGCCGCCGTCGCGGCGGTCGTCTGCTGCGCCGGGCCCGCCTTGATCATCGCCGCTGCCTCCGGCGCGCTCGCCGCGTGGCTCGGCAACCCGTGGGTGATCGCAGCTGCTGCGTTGACCGCAACGGCCGGCCTGTGGAGGTGGCTGTTGCGGCGCCGCCGACGGGCGTGCTGCCATCCAGGCCGCAAACCGGCGCGTGGTGCCGATCGACGCCGCCGCTGACACCCCACCGAGGACGACGACGCGGCTCAGTTTCTCCGCGTTGCAGACGTAGTGGAGGCCGGTGATGTGGGCGCCCTCGGAAGTACTGACGCGCCGCACGCAGGCCGCTGGCCAGACACTGCACCGTACCGAGCACGAGCCAGGTCACGAGGCCGGTGACGGAGTGGGTGGCGCCGCCGGCTTACTCCAGGTGTAGCTCCAACGCAGCGAGGAATGCGTCCGGGTTCTCGAGGTGACAGGCGTGGTCGCCAGGCAGCTCGAGGATGCGGGTATCGGGCAGTCGTTCGTCGAGGACGGCGACGACCCGTTTGAGCCAGTCGGTGGTCGCGGAGCCGTGGACCAGGAGGACGGGGCACCGGATGCCGGCGAGTTCGGCGACGTCGCGGTCGGGCCGGTCGGCCTGCTCCGAGCTCCAGGACAGGGCCATCCGGTGCGGGACCCAGCGCGGCCAGGCGGGGTGGTTGCGGGCCTGGTCCTTCGATTGCGCGAGTCCGGCGAGTTCGAGGAACTCGGCCAGGTCGTCCTCGCACACGTCCTGTCCGGCCAGCGCATGCAGGAACTGGTTCAAGCGGGTGACCTCGGGGTCGGACTCGCCGAGGCCGTCGAGGATCCAGTACGCCGCGGGCTCCACGAGCGTCAGCGTCCTCACCCGCTCCGGATGGGCCAGGGCGAACTCGATGAGGGCGCGCCCGCCGCCGGACCACCCCGTGAAGTCGGCGGTCTCGATCCCGAGGGCGTCCATGGTCATGAGCAGCGATTCACGCTCGATCGCCGCGGTGTATCCGGCGTCGCCGCGCTCGCCGGCGGAGCCGAGCTCGTTGTGGATTGGTTGCACCCTGATGGTCCTGCGTCTCGCTGACAGGGCGTCCGCGAGCGGTGTCCACGACACCCATCCGGTGAGCCCGCCGGGCACCAGGACCACCGGCGGTCCCTCGCCCTTCACCTCGTGGAGCAGGACCCTCGGTTTCATCGTCCACCTCTGACGGGTTGACAGCAGATCCCGTCAACGTAACCGCGATCCGGACTTCGCGCAGAGGATGTCGGCTGCGAAAAGTTCGAAGCACCAGACACTTATGTCCAGGTGAGCTCAGAAGAGTGCGTCCTGGTCGGTGGGGTCAGGCTGGCGCGGGTTGCATGGGCGGTGGACCGACGGCAGGGCGTCGAGGAGCGAGGGCACTCAGCATGCCAGGACGGACAGCGGGCCAGGGTCAGAACCTGTGGTCGAAGACCGCGGTGACCGGCGCATGGTCGGACCAGCGCTCCTCGTGGGTGGCGGCACGCTCGACGTAGGCCTTGACGGCCCGCTCGGCCAGGCCGGGGGAGGCGATCTGGTAGTCGATCCGCCAGCCCGAGTCGTTGTCGAAAGCGCGGCCGCGGTAGGACCACCAGGAGTAGGGGCCGACCTGGTCGGGGTGGAGTTGGCGGACGACGTCGACGTAGCCGGCCTCGTCGAGGACCCGGGTGAGCCAGGCGCGCTCCTCGGGGAGGAAGCCGGCGTTCTTCTGGTTGGCCTTCCAGTTCTTGAGGTCGGCCTCGCGGTGGGCGATGTTCCAGTCGCCGCAGACCACGACCTCGCGGCCGTCCTCGGCGGCGCGCTGGCGCAGCTCGGTGAGGTGGACGAGGAACTCCGCCATGAAGCGTTCCTTCTCGTCCTGGCGCTCCGTACCGACCTCACCCGAGGGGAGATAGAGGCTGGCCACCGTCATTCCCGGCAGGTCGATTTCCACATATCTGCCCGAATTGTCGAATTCGGCGGATCCGAATCCGATCGCCGTCCGCTCCGGTGCTTTCCGCGAGAGCAAGGCGACGCCCGCGCGCCCCTTCGTCGCCGCGGGCGCCCACACCGCGTGCCAGCCGGGCAGCTCCCGCAGCTCGACGGGCAGCTGACCGGGCTCGCACCGTACCTCCTGCAGGCAGATCACGTCCGCCCGGGTGGCGGAGAGCCACTCGAGGAAGCCCTTCTTGGCGGCCGCCCTCACACCGTTCACATTGACACTCGTCACCACAGTCACCGGGGAAGGGTAACCGGCGCGGCCCGGCGGGTGTGCCCGACCGCACTGCGTCATTGGTCTTGACCATCTCCTCGGGCACCCCCTAGGGTCGCTTACTGCAAAGACCTTTAATAAAGAAGGACGGATAAAGCCCGCCCCTCCCACCTGCCGCAACACCGGGGCACGGGGCAGGCCCGCACTCCTTCAGGGTGGAGGACACGGTGGGGCAAGGACAGCTCACGGCAGCACCGGAGCCGAAGTACTGGCACCTGCGTACCGTCCTGGTGCGCACCATCGACTCGGAGTTCTCCACCGGCCAGGTACTTCCGAACGAGCGTGAGCTCGCCGCCCGCTTCGGTGTGGCGCGGGCCACTCTCCGGCAGGCGCTCGACCAGCTGGAGCTTGAGGGCCGACTGGTCCGCCGCCGTGGCATCGGCACGCTGATCGCCGCGCCGCGCGTCGGCGTCCCGGTCAGCCGTCGCGAGGAGGGCTGGCCCGGCACCACCCGTACCCAGGCCTGGCGCGCGGTCGACTGCGTCAGCGCCCCGGCCTCCGCCCAGCTCGCGCTGGCCCTCGGCATCCCGCCGGGCGAGACGGTGCACACCGTCCGCCGGCTGCGGCTGGTGCAGGGTCAGATCATGGCCGCCGAGTCGCTGCACGTCCCGGACTCGGCGGTGCCGCTCCTGCCCGCCGTCCCGCATGTGGTGGGTGGGGCGGCGGAGAGCGACCGGGCCCGCTCGGTGCTGCGCCAGCTGGACCGCCTCGGTGTCGACGGTGAGTCCCGCTCGGTCGAGCTCGGCGTCGCCGAGGCCAAGGAGGCCACCCTGCTGGAGCGCCCGCCGGGCACCCCGGTCCTGGTGGTCACCACCCAGTACGCCGCCGCCGGCCGGCTGGTCGCGCTCGCCGTCTCCACCTACCGCGCCGACACCTGCAAGCTGACCTTCGGGGAGACCGGCCTGGTCGAGGTCACCCCGGTCGAGGCCGGGGCCGTCCGCACCGCCTCCTGACCACACGGCTCCAAGGCCTCGGGCCCGTACGCGACAGAGATCTCGCGTACGGGCCCGAGGCATGTTCGGGGCGAGCCGGCGTCAGCGTGCCGAGGCCCCGGGCGGGTCGACCGCGAAGAGCTGTTCCTCGACGTGGTCCAGTGCCACCCGAAGCGCGCCCATCGCGACCACCTCCGAGCCGAGCGACGCCAGCGCGACCTCCGGCGCCCGCAAGCAGTAGAGCTCCAACTGCTCCCGCAGCGGCTCCAGTACGCCGTCGAGACCGGCCGCCCAGCCGCCGACCACCACCAACTCCGGGTCCAGCGCGAGGACCAGCGCCGCCACATCGTGCACCAGCCGCCGCAGGAAGCGGTCCATGGCCACCTGCGCGACCTCGTCCCCCTCCCGGGCCAGCCGCAGCACCCGCGCCACCGCCGCCTCGTCCAGCGGGTCGAGCGGCTTGCCGGTGGTGGAGAGCAGCCGCTCCGGCGTGGCCTCCTGGCCGAGCAGGTGCAGCGCGCCGATCTCGCCGGCCGCGCCGCCGAAGCCGCGGTGCAGCCGGCCGTTGATCAGCGAGCCTGCGCCGGGGCTCAGGCCGGCCATCACGAAGACCACATCGCCCTTGCCGACCGCCGCCCCCTGCCAGTGCTCGGCGATGGCGGCCAGGTTGGCGTCGTTCTCGATCACCACCGGGCAGCGGAAGGAGCGCCGCAGCCGGGCTCCCAGGTCCAGGCCGGTCCAGCCGGGGATCGCGGTGCCGAGCCGGACGGTGCCCTCACGGTCGACGATCCCGGGGGTGCCGACGGCGACCGCCCAGAGGCTGTCCCGGGAGACCCCGGCCTTGCGCAGCACCTCGGCGACGGTCGTCCGGACGCAGCTCAGCCGCTCGTCGGCGTCGAGCGTCTCGCCCACCGGCTTGGCGTGGGTGCCCAGCACCTCACCCGTCAGATCGGCGAGGATCACCCGGATGTCGTGCACCCCGACCTCGACGCCCAGGATGTGCCCGGCCTCGGCGCGGAACCTGAACCAGCGTGCGGGCCGCCCGCGCTGACGGCCGTTGTCCTGCGTGTGCTCGACCTCGGCGACCAGACCGGACTCCATCAGACCCTCGATCACCCCTTCGACCGTCGGCCGGGACAGCCCGGTGTCGCCGACCAGCTGAGTGAGAGTGACCGACTGGCCGTCACGCAGTGCGCGCAACGTGACCGCAGCGTTGATCCGACGCAGCAGGGAGGAGTCTCCTCCGGTGAGCCGATCCGCCAAGACGCTGCCCTTCCGCGTGCGCGCCACAGCTCTGGCGCGCGGTGCCGAGTGCGCGGGGACCACCGAAACACCCCGCGAGACTTCGCCGACCGGGCAGCGTGCCCTGCTCATCAACCGCGCGGGGTCACGGCGCCGGAGGGCGTGAGCCGGATCGTACCCGCGAGCCACCTCGGCCGCGAGCGTTTCCGCAGCTCATAACGGCTTCGGTATCGAAACGGTACGTAGCCCCGTGCCGCTCGGGTGGACAGGCGCCACGCCATCGCGGTCTTCACCGGACGGTCCTTCAGATCCGCCATCGGGCAGTGCATGAATTCATTCATACCCTTGCCATCATGTGAGAATATGTGCATATTGGCTGGGCATGCGCGGCTGCGCCGGGTCAACAGCAGCCCGCGCCGATCCGACGAGAAGGTGGCGACGATGCTCCTGTCAGCCCAGACAACAGCCTGTACATCGACCTACCGCAGCCCCGACTGGCCCGGACAGATCACGCCGTTCGGCACCCCGGGTTGGGAGCACAGCGCCGCACGCTGGCTGCGTGGACTGCTGCCGGCCCGCTACTCCTCCTACGCGACGATGACGGGCCAGTACACCGTCCTCGCCCGGCACGTCCAGCTTCAGCTCCAGCACGAGCAGCGTGCCCTTCGGGTAGGGCTGCACACGGCTCGCGTCGACCTGCGGACGATGGGTGTCTCCGACCAGGTCATAGAGCAGACGATCCGGTTGTACGCCACTGAGCTCTCGGTGCTCCACGACACCGCCCGCAGCGTTCGACTGGTCACCCGGGCCCTCCTGAACGGCGCCGGCCTGCCCCGGACCACCTGGTAGCGGCACCCGTGCGGGCCGTGCCGGCAGACAGACCCCGATCCTGCGGGGGTGCGCTCGGTGTCGCCCGCTGTCCCGGCCGAACCCCGGCACGAATACGCTCGTACTCAGCGGCCCGCGAGGGAATCCGAGGGAAGGGTGGATCGTGGAGAACAGGCGCCGAACAGGTACCTCGCCGGCAGGGGCGCGCGGGCGGCAGCCTGCCGCGGAAGCGGCTCCGACCGCCCGCCTTCTCGCGATCTTCGACGGGCACCGCCTGTCGCCCGCCCAACGGCGTATCGCCCAGTACCTGCTGGACCACATCACCGACGCGGCGTTCCTCTCGATCACGGACCTCGCGGAACGCGTCGGGGTGAGCCAGCCGTCGGTGACGCGATTCGCCTCGGCCCTGGGGTTCAGCGGCTTCCCCGCGCTGCGGGACGCCCTGCACCCCATCGCCCTGAGCGCGATCGCCGCGTCCCCGGACAGCCCGGAGGAGATCCGCCGCAACGAGCTGCAGGCTGCCGTCGACGCCGAGATCGCCAACCTGGAGAGCCTGCGCCGGCTCCTCAGCGACCCGTCCCCCGTGATCGAGGTCGGCCACAACCTCGCCCACTCGGTGCCCATGGCGGTACTGGGCGTGCGTATCTCCGTGTCGCTGGCCGAGTACTTCGCGTACGCCGCCAAGCGCATCCACCCCGATGTACGGGTGATCACCAGCGGCGGCAGCGTCGCCAACGACGCTCTTCTCCAGGTCAAAGAGGCAGGCGGGACCTGGGCCCTGGCCTTCGCCATGCCGCGCTACTCGAACGAGACCCTGGCCGCGGTCCAGGCAGCCAAGGAGACGGGTCTGCAGGTCGCACTCATCACGGACCAGCCGCTCGGCCCGCTGGCCCACACGGCCGACATCGTCCTCAGCGCCGGCACCGGCTCCCGCCTGGTCTTCGACTCCTACGCCGCACCCGTGGTTCTCACCGCGACGCTTCTGCAGGCGATGGCCGACGCCCTTCCCGAGCGCACGCAGGCACGACTGGAGGCATACGAGCAGGTCGCCGACCGGCACACCTTCTTCCTGCCGGAGAGCTGACTGGGAAGGCGCCGCACCGGCCCGGACGCGGCCCGGCTTGAGCGCGAGCAACGGGCCGGCGCCTGTCCACCCCCCTGTGGGTGGACAGGCGCCGGCCGGTACCGCCACCGGTTCGGTCAGCGCGTGGCTGCCGACCGCCGGCGAGCTCGGTACGCCGCTGCCCCGGCGACCGCCGCAAGGGCCGCGGCCCCGGTGCCGACGGCGGGCTGCCAGGACCGGCCGGCTTCCTGCACCGGCTTGTCCTCGGCGAGTCCGAACCCGCCGGCCAGTCCCTTGCGGTCGTAGGCGGAGCCGGGCAGCTTGTCGCCGTACCGGGAGGCGACCAGCTTCTGGTACGCGGCAAGGGTGACGCTGCGCTTGCCTCCGAGGCTGGTGGTCGCCTCCTGGTTGAGCGGTTCCACGGTGCCCTGCTCGGTGATCCGGTACCAGGCGTGGATCTGCGGCTCGGTGAAGGTGCGGGCCTGTGGGGTGCCGCGCTCGGCGAGGCTCACCTCGGCATCGCCGTCCCGGATGCCGGCCAGCTGCCAGCCCTGCTGGGCGACGTTCTGAGCCGTGCCGTTCTGGCCGTTCGAAGCCTGGGGTGCGGCCTGCGGTGCGAGCAGCACCGCGGCCTGGTGGCCGTCGGCGGCGCTCACCCGAGAGGCCAGGTACGAGAGTCGCACCGCGTTCTGCGCGGTCGGCTGGACCTTGCCGGAGACGAACTCGGGGCTGAGTTCGAACATCGGCACCGGGTCCTTGAGATCGAACCTGGGCGGCGCGGCGGGCGCGTTCCCCGGGGCGCCCACGGTGCCGCCGTCGGCCGCGGCCGCGGCCGGGGTCCCGGCGTGGGGGGCTGCGACAAGGAAGCGGGAGACGGTGTCCCGCAGCTGTCCGGTCCGGAGGACCTGCTGCGCCGACTTGTAGTCGGGGATGTCGTCACCGCCGGCGGCCTGCGCCGGGGCGGTGCCGCAGAGCACGGCGAGCGCTGCGGCGGCTATGGCGGCGGCCCGGGCGGCCGCACGGTGGGGGCGTCGGATGGTCTGCATGGTCGGTCGTCTCCTCAGCCGTGGATGCCTATGCGGGAGTGGGTCCACTGGAACGAGTTGTTGCTCGAGTACGTGGAGTAGTTCCACCAGGTGTAGGTCTGGGTGCTGGGCCAGGGGTCACCGACCGCGATCATGTTGCTGCTGCTGTCGTAGCCGTAGATGACGTTCATGTGGCCGCCGCCGGACCTCCAGCCGATCCGGACGGCGAACGGACGGCCGCCCGCGATCTCGCCACTGGTCTCACTGAAGCTGGCGGTGCGGTACAGGCTGCGACCGCTGTTGGCGAGTCCGATCCGGGCGAGGCCGTTGGCCATGTCCTCCAGGGTGGCGGGCTGGTCGTTGCAGTCGACCCAGGTGCCCTGCGCGGCGAGCCGGCAGAAGTCGGCCTGGGAGTAGCCGGTCCGGCCCCAGTAGTTGGCGATGGTCAGGCCGGAGGCGTCCCAGCACCACTGGTCCTTGACCTGCTTCTGCATGCTGATGTTGAGCGTCGTCTGCCCGGTGGGCCGGGTGGAGCCGCAGACCGGAAGGCCGTTGGTGTTCTCCTGGATGAAGGCGTCGGCGACGTAGTACGAGCCGGACCAGATCCACCGGGAGTCGTTCTCGACGGTGTCGCCGGTGGTCCTGCAGGCCGTCGGGACCTTGTCGCCGACCCGGGAGGAGCCGTTGATCTGGGCCGAGACCGACGGCTGGGCGCGGTGGTTGACGGTGCTGTAGCGGCCCTGGCCGCCGATGACGGTACCGGTGACCAGGCCGGCCTGGGCGAAGGTCGCGATGCCGAACACCAGGGCACCGGACAGCGCGGCGACGATCGCGGCTATCAGGGTCTTCCTGCGGCGGGACGCGCGGAGTCTGTGCATCGTGCTCCTTGATCCGGAATCCGGGACGGGGCCGGCCTGCGCGGGCCGGCGGCCCCGGCTTGACGAAGGGTCAGGGTCGGGCGGAACGGCGCAGGAACCACACGCCTGCGGCGATGGCGGCCACGGACACGGCCGCCACACCGAGGGCGGCGAACGTGCGCGTCCACCCGGAGGGATGGTCCGAGGCCGCCTTCGGCGAACCGTTCGGGGACTGGTCCGTCGGCTGCCCGGACGGCCCGCTCGTCGGCGAGCCGCCGGGGACGGTCGGACCGACGGGCGGGGTTGCCACGGGCGGAGTTGCGGCGGTGGAGGTCGCGACGGACGGGGTGGTGGCCGGCCGCGGGTCGACGACCGGTACGTCCACCACGCCCTCGCCCCGGCCGAGTCCGGGGAAGGCGGTCTCCGCCGTGATGGTCCAATGGCCGGGCGGCAGTACCTCGTTGGTCGTGAGGGCGCCGGGGTGGCCGGGGACGGGGACCAGGCGCCACGGCCCGACGGCGGTGCCGTCGACCGCGGTGGCACTCAGCGTGCCGGCGATCCGTTCGTCGACGGGGTCGTTGTCGTTCTCCCAGGCGGCGGTGAACTGCGGGTGCCCGGCTGCGACGCCGGTGACGGTGAGTCGGATGGTGTCGCCGTGGGCGTATGCCGTGGCGGCCGGGCCCAGTGCGAAGAGGCCGGCCAGGGCGGTGCACGCGACGACGGAGCTGCGGTGAGGCATCAACGAAGGCTCCTGTGGGTGGGGGAGGTTCGCGGTGGGACCCACGCCCCGTTCGGGCGAGGCGCGGGCCCCCAGTCGCTGATGGATCGTCAGGAAGCCTTCTGGACGGTCCAGGTGTGCTGCCCGGCACTGCCCGGGTCCTGGAGCTCCAGCAGCCACGCCCCGTAGTAGGGCCGGTTGCCGACACCCAGTACCAGCGGACTGTCCTTGGCCGTCACGCTCAGCGCGCTGCCGGACGAGGCGAGGCGCCACTGCTGGGAGGCCTTGCCGTCGCAGGGCTGCTGGGCCACCCACTGTCCGACGGCCGGGGCGCCGCCGAGCTGGAGGCACTTGCCCGACACGGCGGACCGGATCCGCAGATAGCCGCTGCCGGCGTCGTCGAAGTACCACCGCTGGTCGGCGTAGCCGGTGGCCTGAGAGCCGACCAGGACGGTGTTGTCGGCCGTCTTGCCGCCCCAGATCGTCGCGGCCAGGCCGGTCGCGCCGTTGGTCATCGTGTAGGCGGTGGCCGGGGTGGTGGTGCCGCCTGTGCGCGGGGTGTGGAAGGACACCGTGCGGCCGGGGCTGGAGTCACGACCGGAGCGGTCCCGGACCGAGACCGCGACGGTGTAGTCGGTGTCCGGCCGCAGGTTGTAGATCCGCACCGAGTTGGGTTGCACCCAGGCGAGGTGGCCGCCGTTCAGGAACACCTGGTACCAGGCCGCCGAGTTGACGGCCTGCCAGCTGATGACGGCCGAGTCCGGCGCGAGCTGGCCCACCGTCGCGTCCGGCCCGGTCGACGGCCCCGTGCTGCCGGTCGGGCTGGGGCTCGGGGTGGGTGACGGGCTCGGATTCGGTGTGGGGTTCGGGTCGGGCTTGGTGCCGTTGCCGGTCATCAGGAACTGGTTGTTCGCGACGTTCCAGTGCGTGCTCAGGTAACTACCGGGCCGCGGGCTGGTGTTGTAGTAGTCGTCGTGGTTGCAGTCGAGCCGCTCGTCGTGCCCGCGGTCCGGGCAGACGGTCCGCATCGCCGGGTAGTAGGGAGCGTCCGAGTAGCACATGACGTCCCACTCGTCGGTGCAGTGCGCGGCCCGGCTGCTGTTGGGCGCGCTGTTGTTGACCGCGCCGAGGTTGTGGCCGAGTTCGTGCGCGGCGGTGGATCCGCTCCAGCAGCCGGAGTCCGTACGGCCGTAGGACGGGCCGAAGTTGCTGAGGTTGTCCTGACCGGGGCGCTCGTCACCGTTGAAGGTGCCGATGCCGCAGTAGACGTTGGCGTCCGCGAAGACCATGTACTTGCGGTCGCGGCGATTGAAACCCTTCGACGCCAGCGCGGAGTTCATGGCGCTGAACTCCGACAGTGCCGCGTCGGACAGCTCCACGTTGAGCACCGTCGGGGTGCAGTCGGAAGCGGTCACGAACCGGATGTGCCGGACCCCGCCGGTCTCCTGGGCGCTGGCGAAGTAGATCGTGTCGGCGTCGGCGGCCCACTTGCGGAACGAGCCGGCGTACTGGGAGTACCGGTCCCGGCCCGGCCCGTGCACGTACACCACCTGCACGCGGTTGCCGGTGCTGCCGTCGCCGTCGCACGGCACGTTCTGGCCGTCCTGGGCGGCAGCCGCCTTGCGCGGAGCGGCAGTTGAGCTCGGGGCAGCCGGCGGAGCGGCGGCCGCCGCGGACTGGCCGGACTGTGCGTCGACGGCGGGCGTCGCCGTGTCGTCGGCCGGCCCGGATGCGGACGCCCCCGGCGTGGAGGGCTGCGGCGTGCCGGACCGGTTCGGGTCCGTGGCCGGCAGCTCCGTCTTCACGACCGGCGGGGTGTCCTTGCCGATGTCGACGCCCTTGGGCGGGGCGTCCGGGCCGTGGGTGCAGTGACCGTCGGCCGTTCTGAGGACGCCGACGCAGCGGTCGCCCTTCGGCGCCGCTCGCAGGCCGGTGTACACCATGCCGTGCGGCGGGTCGTTCTTGGGTATCGACGCCACCGGCTGGGGCGACTCGTCGTGTTCGGGCTCGGACGCCGCCGCGGCATCGGCGCCGGAGACGCCGGCCGAGGCCACCGTCCGCTCGTCGCTGAAGGCACCGCCCATCGCGGCCGTGCCGACGAAGACCCCCGCGGCGGCCACGACCGCAGCGACAAGCACCACACGGGTGTTGCGCCGCCTCTTGACCACTCTTCTACGTCCGGACAAACCACACCTCATTCCTATGGAGGGGTTGAGTGCCGGGAATCCTGCCAGAAGGGCGGGCTGTCTTGAACGCCGTTGCTCTACGCGCGAAGATGTAGCTAGTTCAACCATCGAACGGTTGCTCGCATCGTATCGTCAACTGGCTTGTAATCATGCTGAGTTGACACTTCATCCCGCCAGTGGTCTAGTCCTCGGCGGCGATTCGAGGATGGTGACTTTATGCAAACGTTATACTTCGTGATCTGCTGTTAGATGCGCCGTCAAATAGTGAAATTGCACAGAGTGGGCGCAATGTGACTCTCCATCATTTTCGGAAGGGGCGATTGGGAAACGAATCCCCGCCGGATGGCGGGGGCCGAATGGGGGGATCCGCTGAGTGCGGTGCGGCCTGTCCGGCGATCAGAAGCGGGTTGCCAGGGCGTGCAGGAGGTGGACGGACGGTTGGGGTTCTGGTGCCGTACCGGCGCGGAACCCCACCCGTCCGTCGTCCCTGGTGGATGGGCGGAGCCCTATGCTGCGGGGCTCTATGCTGCGGGCATGCCGAACGAGCTTCGTACCCTGCATCCGGGCACAACCACTTTGTCGGACACGGCCTTCGTGCAGGAGGAGACCCGGCTGACTCTCGTTCCCTTCGTTCCCGAGGTCAGCCTGCACATGGCCGACGACGCCATTGCCCTCTGGGAGGCGACGGAGTCGGCGCGCGACGAGATCGGGCTGCCGCCCCCGTTCTGGGCGTTCGCATGGGCCGGTGGGGTGGCTGTCGCCCGGTATGTGCTGGACCACCCCGGATTGGTGGAGGGGCGGACGGTGCTCGACCTGGCGGCCGGATCAGGACTGGTCGGAATCGCAGCCGTCCTGGCCGGTGCGAGGTCGGTACGGGCCGCTGAGATCGACGCCTACGCCGTGGCAGCCATCGGCATCAACGCGGAGGCGAACGGAGTCCGGGTCGATGCGGCGGTCGAGGACCTTCTCGACGGCGACGGCGGTCCTGCCGAGGTCGTGCTGGCCGGGGATGTGTTCTACGAGCGGGCGATGGCCGCCCGGTTCCTGCCGTTTCTCGAGCGGGCGCAGGCCAGGGGAGCCCGAGTGATCGTCGGCGACCCGGGGAGGGCGTACCTCCCGCGCGAGCGGTTCACGGCTCTGGCCGCCTACGAGGTGCCGGTCGTGGCCGATCTCGAAGACACGGCGCTCAAGACCACTACCGTCTGGCAGCTCACTCCGGCGTTCTCGCAGGTCGGCTGAGACAACCGGGCGCCCTGTGCCACCTGACGGGCCGTCGGTCACCGGCCGTTCCAGGGGTCGAAATTCGCCGCACCCGCTGCGAAGCTGCTGGTAGACAGGCCTCATGAGCGAGATGAAGATCCGTAACGCGTCCCTCGACGAGATCCCCGCGCTGCTCGCCTTCTGGGCCAGGGCGGCGGAGGGCACCAGCATCACCGACGACCAGGACGGCGTGGCGCGGCTGATCACCCGCGACCCCGAGGCGCTGCTGGTGGCCGAGCGTGCGGGCGCCGTCGTGGGCACCGTCATTGCCGGGCACGACGGCTGGCGCTGCCATCTCTACCGCCTCGCGGTCGACCCCGACCAGCGGCGTCAGGGCATCGGCGCGGCCCTGCTGGCCGCGGCCGAGGCGAGGTTCGCCGCCCTCGGCGGACGGCGGGCCGATGCGATGGTCCTCGACCACAACGAACTCGGTCAGCACGCCTGGCAGGCGGCCGGCTATGCGGCCGAGCCGCAGTGGAGCCGCTGGGTCAAGCCCCTGAAGTGAGCGCTCCCTCGGCGGGACGGGACGCCTGCTGCGCGGCGGTGAAGTCGGCCGCGTCCCACCCGCCGCCCAGCGCGGGAGCCAGTCCCGCGCGGGCCAGGGAGAGGAACGGCGCTCCGCCCTCGGCGGCCGCGCCCTGCGGCAGGACGCCCAGCAGCGGGGCGCCCGCGACCGAGGGGAGGTCGGCGAGGTTGCAGCGGGAGGCCAGGTCGGGTTCGGCCGGCCAGGAGCCGACCACCACGCCGCGCAGCTCCAGTCCGCGCGCGCGGAGCGCCTCGGCGGACAGCGCGGTGGTGTTGAGGGTGCCGAGCCCGGCCGAGGCCACGAGCAGCACCTGGACCGGCAGGCCCAGGTCGGCCGTGGCAAGAGCCATGTCGGCGAGAGTGTGCCCCTCGTCGTCGTAGCGGACGAGCAGCCCGCCCGCGCCCTCGACGAGGACCAGGTCGTGGCGCTGCGCCAGCTCGGCCACGGCCTCGGCCACCTGCTTCGGCCCGACGGGCGGCAGCCCCGACCGCCGGGCGGCGGTGTCGGGGGCCAGCGGCTCGGGGTAGCGCGCCAGCTCGACGGCGGTCACCGGGCCCGCCAGCCGGGTGACCTCGGCGGCGTCGCCGGGCTCGCCGGGCGTCACCCCGGTCTGGCCGGGCTTCAGTACGGCGACCCGAGGGCCCGCCAGCGCGGCGACGGCCGCCGTCACCACGGTCTTGCCGACCTCGGTGCCGGTGCCGGTGACGAAGAGGACGGTCATCCGGCCGCCGCCGCCGCCGTCACGGCCGCCCCGATCAGGGCCAGGTCCTCGTCGCCCGTCACGTACGGCGGCATCGTGTACACCATGTCCCGGAACGGCCGCAGCCAGACGCCCTCGCGGGCGGCGGCCTCGGTCGCGGCCCGTAGGTCCACCGGGTGGTCCAGCTGGACGACCCCGATCGCGCCGAGCACCCGGACGTCCGCGACGCCCGGGGCGCCGACCGCGCCCGACAGGCCCGCCCGCAGGCCGGACTCGATGCGCTTGACCTCGACCTGCCAGTCCTGGCCGAGGAGCAGCTCGATCGAGGCGTTGGCGACGGCAGCGGCGAGCGGGTTGCCCATGAAGGTCGGGCCGTGCGCCAGCACCGGCACCTCGCCCCGGCTGATGCCGTCCGCCACCTCGCTCGTGCACAGCGTGGCGGCCATGGTCAGATATCCGCCGGTCAGCGCCTTGCCCAGGCACATCACGTCGGGCGAGACCCCGGCGTGGTCGGCCGCGAAGAGCTCGCCCGTGCGCCCGAAGCCGGTGGCGATCTCGTCGAAGACCAGCAGGACGCCGTGCTGGTCGCACAGCTCGCGCAGCAGCCGCAGGTAACCGGGGGAGTGGAAGCGCATCCCGCCCGCGCCCTGCACCACCGGCTCGACGATGACGGCCGCCAGCTCGTCCGCGTGCTGCTCGATCAGGTCGGCGAGCGAGGCCGCGTACGCCGGGTCCACGTCCGCGTCGAAGCCCGCAGGCGGCTCGCCCGCGAAGACCTGGCGCGGCAGCACCCCGCCCCACAGGTGGTGCATCCCGCCCTCGGGGTCGCAGACCGACATGGGGTGGAAGGTGTCGCCGTGGTAGCCGCCGCGCCAGGTGAGCAGCCGCCGCTTCTGCGGCCGGCCCACCGACTGCCAGTACTGGAGGCACATCTTCATCGCGACCTCGACGGACACCGAGCCCGAGTCGGCCAGGAAGACGTGCCGCAGCGGCTCCGGGGTGATCTCGACCAGCTTGGCGGCCAGCCGGACGGCGGGCTCGTGGGTGAGCCCGCCGAACATCACATGGCTCATCCGCCCCAGCTGGTCGCGGACCGCCTCGTCCAGGACGGGGTGTCCGTATCCGTGGATGGCCGCCCACCAGGAGGACATCCCGTCGATCAGCTCGCGGTGGCCGGAGGCCTCCGAGGCGAGCCGCAGGCGGACGCCTGAGGCGGACTCCACCACGTACGGCGTGGCGGTGCCGGGCATCGGCCCGTACGGGTGCCAGACGTGCGCCCGGTCGAGGTCGAGCAGGGACTGCGGAGAGAGCTGCGGCACGGCGGGAGTCCTCAGGCGTTCGGCGCCAGCTCGGTGCCCGCGCCGCGGCGACGGACCTTCACCAGGTCACTGCGGACCTCGTCGGCGGCCACAGGCTCGGCCTCCGGTGCCGCAGCGCCGCCGCACGGACCGCAGCCGCCCCCGCCCGTCCCGCACGAGTCGGCGGCGGCGGAGACCTCGGAGCGGTGCTGAGGCAGCGTCACCTGACCCGCGCCCTCCACCTCGAAGCCGGCGTCCGCGATCATCTCGAGGTCGGCCTGGCCGGCCTGGCCCTCGCTGGTGAGGTAGTCGCCGAGGAAGATCGAGTTGGCGATGTGCAGGCCCAGCGGCTGCATGGAGCGCAGGTGCACCTCGCGCCCGCCGGCGATCCGGACCTCGACGTCGGGGCAGACGAAGCGGACCATCGCCAGGATGCGCAGGCAGCGCTGCGGGGTGAGGTTCCACTCCTTGGCCAGCGGCGTGCCCTCGAAGGGGATCAGGAAGTTGACCGGCACCGAGTCCGAGTCCAGCTCGCGCAGCGCGAAGACCACGTCCACCAGGTCCTCGTCGCTCTCGCCCATGCCGGCGATCAGGCCCGAGCAGGCGGAGAGGCCGGCGCCGTGCGCCTTGTTGACGGTGTCGACCCGGTCCGCGTAGGTGTGGGTCGAGGTGATGTCGCCGTACGTGCTCTCGGAGGTGTTGAGGTTGTGGTTGTACGCGTCCGCGCCGGCCGCCTTCAGCCGCTCGGCCTGGTTGTCGGAGAGCAGACCCAGGCAGGCGCAGACCTCGACCTGCTCGTTGGCGCCCTTGATCGCGGCGATGGTGTCGGCGACCCGGTCGATGTCACGGTCCGTCGGGCCACGCCCGCTGGCCACCAGGCAGACCCGCTTCGCGCCACCGGCGAGCCCGGCGGCGGCGGCCTCGGCGGCCTGCTCCGGCTTCAGCCAGGTGTACTTCAGGATCTCGGCCTTGGACCCCAGCCGCTGCGAACAGTACGAGCAGTCCTCCGGGCAGAGCCCGCTCTTGAGGTTCACCAGGTAGTTGAGCTTGACCCGGCGGCCGAACCATTGCCGGCGCACCCGGCCGGCGGCCGCGACCACGTCAAGCAACTCGTCATCGGTGGTGGCGAGTACGGCGAGCGCCTCCTCGCGGGTGGGGAGTTCCCGGCGCAAGCCCTTGGCGGTGAGGGTGTCGAGCAGATCCATGCGGTTGATCCTGCCTGGGCGACCTTGAGTAGCGCCAGAGGGAACCCGCCAGAACATCCACTCCGCGATGTGCGAGTTGTCACAGTCCCGCCGCCGGTCGTGAGTGCACGGCCCTGCCGCCGACCGGAAAGGAAGATCTGCTTACAATCTGCGCCATGACCACGCAGGGGGAGCAGGAACCGCGCCCGGCAGGCCAGGACGGCGATGCGCTCGCCCACACCAACCGCGCCCGAGGGGGCCGGCGGCGGGTGCTGGCGTGGTGCGCCCTGGCCGCGGTGGCCGCCGGCGGCAGCTGGGTCGTGGCCCGTCCCGACCCCGCCGACCTGATACCCGGCCTGGGCCGTACCAGTGCGGATGCTGCCAAGACGGTACCGGCGGTCGGCGCGTCACCGTCCCAGCCGCTGACGGAGGTTCAGGCCTTCACCGCCGAACGCTACTTCCCGGCCCAGCGCGGCATCGAGCAGGACGCCTTCAAGGCCAGGCGCACCGCGGCCCGGCAGGGCGGCGACTGTGCCGAGACGCTCCAGGACCGCGCTCAGGACGTGCTGCACCAGGCCGGCTGCCAGGGCTACGTCTCAGTGGGGTTCACCAGCCTCGACCAGAAGGTGGTCAGCAGCGTCACCGTCCTGCGCTTCGCGGACGAGGCGGCCGCCGGCAAGGCCTGGCAGACGCTGCAGGGCAAGCCGGAGGCGCTGGCCTTCGTCCTCTCGGACGCCGCGCCCACACCCGCCCCGAGCACGTCCACGAGCACGGGCACGACCCCGCCGAACGCCGCCAAGCCGCTGACGGCGACCCAGGTCAAGGCGGTCGGCCACTATGTGACCGTCACCACCTCCCGGTACGTGGACCTGCGCACCGCCAACGCCACCCCGGACACCCTGCTGAACGACGCGACCCGGGCCGTGTCCTTCACGGCCGGGGCGCCCTTCCTCTGGATGTGATCCGCCGGCGGTGACCCTCAGCCGCCGAGCCGGTCGACCGCGGTGACCCGCAGCACTGCCCGGCCCTCCTCGTCCGAACCGTGCAGGTCGACCTCGGCGCTGATGCCCCAGTCGTGGTCCCCGGCCGGGTCGTCGAAGATCTGGCGTACCCGCCAGGAGTCCTCATCCTGCTCGATCATGAGCATCTTGGGGCCGCGCGCGTCCGGGCCGGTGCCGAGGTCGTCGTGCTCCTCCCAGTACTCGTCCATCGCGTCCGCCCAGCGGTCGGCGTCCCAGCCGTACTCGCTGTCCAGCTCGCCCAGCTCGTCGTAGTGCTCCAGCGCGCACAGCTCCACGCGGCGGAACATCTCGTTGCGCACCAGCACCCGGAAGGCCCGCTCGTTCGCGGTGACCGGTGCCGGGCGGTCGTCCAGGGTGACCTCGGGGGTCTGCGGGTCGGTCGGGTTGGCCAGCTGCTCCCACTCGTCCAGCAGGCTGGAGTCGACCTGGCGGACCAGCTCTCCGAGCCAGGCGATGACGTCCTTGAGGTCGTCGGTCTTGATGTCCTCGGGGACGGTCTGCTCGAGCGCCTTGTACGCGCCGGCCAGGTAGCGCAGCACGATGCCCTCGGTGCGGGCCAGCTCGTAGTGGCCGACGTAGTCGGTGAAGGTCATCGCCCGCTCGTACAGGTCGCGGACCACGGACTTCGGCTGCAGCGGGTGGTCGCCGATCCAGGGGTGCGCCCGCCGGTAGACGTCGTACGCGTGGTTGAGCAGCTCCTCCAGCGGCTTCGGGTACGTGATCTCCTGGAGTCGCTCCATGCGCTCCTCGTACTCGATGCCGTCGCGCTTCATCTCGCCGATGGCCTCGCCGCGCGCCTTGTTCTGCTGGGAGGCGAGGATCTGGCGCGGGTCGTCGAGCGTCGCCTCGACCA